>JADJWS010000004.1 GCA_016716235.1 Candidatus Defluviilinea gracilis | reverse complement strand
GCATCCGCGCCACGCGATAATGGCGATAGAGTTTCTTGTACAGGAAGTCTTTCAGTTCGCGGTTGCGGCGCTGCATGTCTTCGCTGTGCCCGATCATATTGTGTTTCAGTTTCTGAAGATCGAGCGCGGATTTTGCCTTGCTCTCCTTCAGGCGCGTATCGGTTGCCTCGATCATATCGGTGATCAGGATGCCCACAAGTTGGCGGATCATGCGGTGACGTTCCATCTCCTCCAGTTCGCGCCCGCTCCAGTTGTAGGTTTCGCGCAGAATTTCCCACAAGGCAATGCCATCGAGCATCTGCGGCGTGATCATGCCTGAACGCAAGCCGTCATCAAGGTCGTGAGTCGTGTAGGCTAGTTCGTCGGCGACATTGGCGATCTGTGTTTCGAGGTTGCCGCGCAGGTCGGGCTGATACTCGCGCGCGTCAGAAATGTCGTATTCGGATTCGTGTTTGACCATCCCTTCGCGGACTTCCCACGTCAGGTTCAAACCCGGGAATTCGGGGTAACGCTGTTCGAGTTCGGTGACGATACGCAGGGATTGTTTGTTGTGGTCGAATCCGCCATGATCTTTCATCAATCGCGCCAATGCGGCTTCGCCAGAATGACCAAACGGCGAGTGCCCCAGGTCGTGCGCGAGGCAGACCGCTTCCACGAGGTCTTCGTTGCCGCCTAGGGCGCGAGCAAGCGTGCGTCCGATCTGAGCGACTTCAAGCGTGTGAGTCAGCCGAGTGCGGAAGTAGTCGCCTTCAAAGTTGATGAAAACCTGTGTCTTGTATTCGAGGCGGCGAAAGGCTGTCGTGTGGAGAATCCGGTCGCGGTCGCGTTGGAACGATGTGCGGTAGTCCGGTTCGCTGTCCAGGTAGGCGCGTCCTTTTGAGTCTTTGCTCCGCATGCCGTAGGGCGCGAGGCTTTTATCTTCTATTTCTTCAAGTTGCTGGCGCGTAAAGTACATGATGGTTAACTCTCGCCCCTTGCCTCTCTCTCGTGGGAGAGAGGGCGGGCGCGGAAAATGGGGCGAGAGGGGGTCGAACCCTCACGATATCACTACCGACGGATTTTAAGTCCGTTGCGTCTGCCGATTCCGCCATCGCCTAAAGCACGGCTGTTTGAACTGTGCGCGTCTCTCTTTTCGAGGCTGTTTATTAACAGTCCTCTGCGTTTTTGACGCTTGCAAGTATCGCCGTAAATTCGCAAACCGTCAAGCAAAAAGCCGACTGCGAGAGTCGGCTTTGTTTGTTGCCACCTGTGCGCGGAGGCTATCGGTATATTATTCTCAGAGATGACTTCTGCAAAAACATTATCAGCATGATAATGTTTTGACGGTCTGTTTTGTGGCGGTCTCTCCAACCGTTTCAAGAACTCGCCTGCCTTGCGTTCGGCGCGTGTCACGCCTCGCGCGGTCTTGCTGTTTGGCGAGAGGCGATAATGCTTTGCGTGATGCTCTCCGCTTGTTTCCTCCCGTCTATCATCCTGAAAGTGTTTACAAGATAAACCACGTCCGCGCCTTCCAGTTTCCCTGTCTGTTCGATGGTGGTAAGGTCTAGGCGATAGCGTTTCAACAGGTCAACGTATTCGTTGTACTTCGTGGCGAAGCGCGTTAACCGTTCGTGCAAGTTGTCCATTTCATCGCGGACGGTTTGCGCCTCCCTGCCGAAGTATGACTCAAGGTCTGTCATGGACTTTTGCGCCGCCTTGTATTCCTTCGATGCAACAAACACGCGCCGCCGCTCTACTTCATGTTCTACCTGTTGTATATCCGTATTCAGCGCATCGCGCCGCGCTTCCAGTACCATGATGGACGCGGCTATTTTATTCGCCGCGTCTCGCTCTCTGGACTGTCGGCGCAAGTCCTCCCGCGCCGCTGTGAGTTCGGAATCCAGCCCGCTCGCTTCCTCCGCAAGTTGTCTTAACTTTTCTTCGAGTTGTTGATTTGTTGTCATGTTATTCTCCTATTCTGTAAAGTACTCGCAGTACTTGAATTAAATTTTCGTCGCTTGTTGGCGTGTTCGCGGCTATGATGTAACGCTCGCGGATTGCATCACGCCACGCTTGCGCCTGTGATTCCGCTTCGGTCTCGCGCTTGCTCATGCGAGGATGAGTCAATAAGCCTGCCATTGCCGCCGCGCTAATTTTGAATGAAGCGGACGGACGGTTAACGTCCTTTGTCGGCGCGTGAACCGCGTGTAGTTTGGCGTGCGCCGCTTCATGCGTAAACGTGCGAACGAATCCACGCAAACTATCGAACACTTCGGGCGCGAGGTCAATCACAACCCGCCCGCCGCCCGCGTGATAGGTTTCGCCGCGTGCCTGTTCGTTTATCGGTTGACGAATACGAACCGTCACCGCCCGCTTTGCCAGCGCGGAGGCAGTCGCTTCGAGATTAGCGATTAATTCGGATTGCTTCATGCGGCAAAAACAAGCAGGCTTTTACTTGATGGTATGCCGTTCGGATAAACGATTTTTTCAAATGGAATTCGGCTATCCTTGTGAACTCGCGCATACTCCGCGATTTGTTTGGCGTAGGTTTCCGCGTCCACTTGCACGCCGTCAATAAAAAGAAGATTGTCGCCGTCCGCGCGGAATTCCTGCGTAAATTTGAACGTGGACACTTCAACGCCGCCGCGCCTTTTGCCTTCCAGTTTTGTGATTCGGTTTTTCAGTTTCATTTTGCGCCTCTCGTTTCCAATGCTTGAATCCGTTTTTCCAGTTCTCCAATTTCAAACGACTTGACGAACGAGTCATACAGCGCAAGCAGTAACCGCGCCCGCGCTATGCTGTTCTCCATTGGCACGGTTTCCGCCAGTGTGTAGGCTAGGATTTTGTTCGCATCGTCAAGCGTTCGGACTTCGCGCGGTATCATGGATTCATCGCCATAGTGCGCGATTCTGTGACGCTCGCCGCCTGATTTCCTCGCCATTGCCCGCGCCGCGCCGACTTCGGGCGCGTGCGTAAAGCAGTAACTACTGCCCTTCAACGGCGGCATTTTGCACGGTTGACCGTGCGCGGTCTTTGCTTTGCACTTCATCGCGTCGCGCCTCCCTTCGTTTGCTCTGCCTAGAATCGCCTTGCTCATGCTCCGCCATGATTCGCGCTTTCAATTCCTGCAAGGTCGGCATGATAGAACGCCTCAATTCTCGCGCCTGCCGTTCGTTCAATCCTTCAAACAGACTTAAAACGCCGTTGCTCATTTTTTGCCTACTTTCATCTTACGCGCCCTGCCGCTTATCAGCAGTTTGTATCCGTCCGCGAACGGTATGCCCATCGCGTCCGCCCACAATCCGAAGTCATCGCTGGTTAACCACATCGCCGCGTCCAGCGCGGACATGGTATCCGCCTCGCGCAAGTCTCGAATCGCCTGACTGACAACCGCCAGCGCAAGCGGTTTGAGGTCGGCGGATTCACAGATGCGGATTGTCGCTTTCACGGTATCACCTCCAGAAAATCGTAGCATGTCCATTGCTCCGCGCCAATCCTTGCCCATTGTCGGCACGCTTCGCCTGTCGCGGATTGAATCTCGTAGACGGTCACAAGGTCGCCGCGCCGCAAGTAGCCGACGTTCGAGAATGACTCGCCCGCGCCGCTCCGAACCTCCAACACGTCAACGGTTACACTACGCCGCGCGTTTGGTGTGACTTGGTGTCCCGCAAGGGGATGATATGACGTGGTGTCACCTGTTGGTGTGACATGGTGTGACATGGTGTCACCTAGCAAGCGTGACGGTAGCACATATGCAAGATACACTAAAACCGCCGACATTGCCACAACCGCCAAAACGCCGAAAATCCTTTTCATGGTGTGACCTGTTCGGGCATGGTGTCACTTGTTGGTGTAACATGGTGTGACGTGGTGTCACCGCGTAGTGTAACCATCGCGTGACCTTCAAAGTCATAGTGAATCCCCTCAATTGACAACCGTAGCGCGTTCGTTTCGTTGTAACCAGTCACCGATAAGCCCGCTTTTCGGCAGTAGTTCAATGCCGATAACAGGATTTGCGCCGCTTCGTTTGGCGTGACGTTCTGTAAGGTTTTGAAAGTAGCGTTCCTGCCTGCCTTGCGCGAGGGTCGAGAATGTGCCGCCGTAGCGGACTTTGCCGCGCCGCCTGCGCTCCCTGAATCGCCAGTACTTGCCGCGTTCTGTGACTTCAATCCGATAGTATCCATTTTCATCGCTCCCTATTTGCTGTGACCGTTGCTCCGAAAAGGGACGGATTGATATTCCACCTCCCCGCCGTTGGTGTCACCTGTTGGTGTGACGTTGGTGTGACGTGGTATCACTATGCCGCTATTGTCCAGAATCGGCACGTTGTTCGCTTTCAGTTGCTCCGCCACGCGATTAACCAGTTCGTTGATAGCGTCGTTGTTTGGCGTCACATCCAATGCCCGCGCCGTTCCCGTGAGACTCCGCTCGTTGAAGATTCGCGCCGCCAGTTTGCCAGCAAAAGGCTCTATGATGGTCTGTGTTCCTTCGTCGCTTTTGACATGCTCCGCCGTGCGTTTGACGATGGTCACTTGCGCGTCTGTAATCGCTTCGCTCAGCGAGATTAACGCTCGTTGACCGGGGTCTGTCATGTAGAGAATCGCCCAGCCAAACAACACGAACACGATGGAAGCGGGCGCGTACTCCGAATACGCCTGTAACCATGTCGGCGCGTTGCCCGTGTTCAAACCAGACGCGGCAAGCACGTTCAAGCCCATCAGCAGAATGTCGCCGCCGTAGAAAATCACCGCCGCGATTTTGTGCCACTTCGTCACCGTCCAGTAGTGCAATGCCACAGGCAAGGCGATTGCGTTCGCGGCTACCAAAAACGCGCCGATTCGCGCAACGGTCTTTAGCAGTCCGTCAAACTGCGCGGTCATCAGCGTTTCGTAGAACGCGAGAAATAGCAATACCACGCCGACATACACCGCGCCGCCCAGCCATAGCGCAAGCGTTTTTCCGTTCTGAAAGTTCCGTACGTTTTGTTCGTTCATGTTCGTTATTCCTTTCGTTCCTGTAACCTGTACAGGTAGGTGATAGTAAATCCTAGCGGATTAAGTACCAATAGTTTTTTGTCCACAAAAGAGCAAAAAGGAAGTTAGTTCAACGGCACGTGAATCCATAAACCGTTTCCGTTTCGTGAGTTTCGGTCATACAGGTAGATTTCGTTGAACTTGTAGGTAGCAGGCTTGCGTAACGCTTTCATGCTTGCCGCGTGCTGTTCCGCTGTTCGGTTGAACAGACTCAAAGTCCTTCGCGTCTTAGTAGAACCGTCTGTTTTGAAAAGCGGAAAATGCCGCGTATTTGGAATACGCCAGCCTAACTTTTTTTGATGGGTGTTTCTGTCCCAGAATTGAAACAAGCCCGCGCGGTTTCCGAATTCAAGAACGCCGTGATAACCGTTCGCGTGAATGTTCGAGATTGCATAATTCTTGCGGCTGGTAACGCCTGCCTGCTTGTTGTACTGCCGCTGTGTCTGTTCGGAGATTCCAGTCAACGCGGCTTGTTTTTTCTGTGATACCAGTCTCTCACCGTTGCCAGTAAAAGCGGACTGCCACGAGGCGAATACGAGCGAACGCCAGCCTTTGCCGAACAGTAACTTTGCCGACAGTGTGACCGTGTGACCTTTGACCTCGCATCCGAACGCCGCCGCCGCTTTGCTGTGGCTGGTCAGTATCAGCATCCAGTCGCCGCTTTTTGATTGCACGTCCGCGAACAGGTCATAACCTCGCGCCGCGTTCATCCAGCGCGTGAATTGCTTGTCGTGAATTCCCAGTTCGTGAGCGTAGGCTTTCAAGTCATCGCGCTTGATTTTTCCCAGTCCGCTTTGGTCGAGATTCTTCGCCAGCACAAACAAACGCCACGCGCCGCCCGCCTCAGACATGCGAAAAGATTTCAAGCCGACAAGCGGATTGAACTTCACCGATTCGGGATAGCGGGCGAGGGAAGCGGTCACGGCTTTTTACTCTCCGCTCGTTTCGTTCGTTTCATCCATGCGGGCGCGTGTTTTTTGCACAAGTGATACTCTCCGCCTTGCGCGTGATACTTCGTCAAGTTGCGCCGACTGCCACACTTCCAGCAAATAGGCTTGTACGTGATTTTCTTTTTGCTGTTCATAGCATCCCCTTGAAAAGCAATTGTCGAGGCGAGACACGCGCCGCGCCGCGCGGATTGCGTACTCGTTGACCGTTGCCTGCTTTGCGCCTGACTTCGCCGCGCTTCGCCGCATGGCTGGTTATTTTCAGCGTTTCCGTGAGTGACCATCGCTCTAAACACAATCCCCGTTGCGCCTCGAATCCGCCGCGCTGTATGTCAAACGAAAAGCGTTTGAAGTGTTCGACGGTTGACGAATAGACGCGCCCGCTCTCTGTGTCGGCTACCTGAATCTCACGCGCTCCGCATTGCTCCGCCTGTCTCAGACTGTCAACCGATAGACAGATTGCGGGCGGAGTGCGGAGGATGTGCCGACTGCCTTTAATGGACTTGCGGAATACGCCGCTTGAAACATCCCCCACATAGCGATTTGATACGATGATTTTTGTTATACTTGTCATGTCTGTTTTTCCTTTTCGCCTGTCCATCCTGTCACAGATTCGGACGGGCGAAAAAATTTAACAAAAAAAGCGGTTTGGAAAATAAGGATTTTCAAAAAACTTGCGATTTAGTACGATTGTACTAATCTGCTAGTTTTTTTTATCCTTGTTGCTCCAAACCGCCAAAGCCTGCGGTTGTGTTCGTTGCCGCGCATTTCGCGCACTAGTCGCCAAACAACGAATTACAAGTAAAAAAAATATTCAGCTGTGAATCATTATATGCAAAACTCAAAATCCGTGTGTAAGAGAATTGTTAACATTCTCGTCAAGTCATTTCAGCCGTTCAACAGGCGAGTAATTCGCGTGCGCCTGTTGCGCGTCGTTATCCGTTTGCGCGAGATAACGCTTCAAGATATTGATTCCGTTGTGACCTAGCAAACGCGCGAGGCTGAATATATCGCCGCCACTGCGAAGGAAAGTTAACGCCATTGCGCGGCGAAAATCATGCGGACTAGGCACGTCGCGCAAGCCTGCCAGTTTTGAACGCCGCGTAAGGATTGCGCGTAAACCGTCATACGTTAACCGTTCGCCGTGTTTCGTTGTCCATAATGCGGGCGAGGTATCGCGTCTCATGCGGACATAGGCGCGAACCGCTCGCCGCGTCTTTTGCGACAAGTACACATAACGCGGTCTTTTGCCTTTGGTGTGTTTCAACAGTACCGCGCCGATAGAATCAACGTCGGCTAGGTCAATGGATAGGAATTCGGTTACTCTCGCGCCTGTGTCCAGAAGCGCAAGCAGTAAAGCGGAGTCTCTCGCGCCGACAAAATCGTTTCGTTGGCACGTGGCGAGTAGCGCGGATATATCTTCCAGTGATGCGCCTTCAATCGGTTGTACTTCCACCTTTGGGGCTTTGACTTTTTTTGTCGGACTCTGCCAGCCTGACAATACTTCCTCCGCTTCGATGAAGCGCAAGAACGCGCGAACGCCGCGATAGATTCCATGCACGCCGCCAGCGTTATGACGTTCGCTCATGGTCAACAAAAAACGCCGCAACAGGTCGGCGGTAACATCCTGTACCTGTGTCACGGCTTGCGCCTCAGTCCACGCGAGGAAAATATCTATCTTTTCACGATAGTATTTCAGCGTGCTTTTTGACAGTCCTTCGGCGCGTTTGGCAGTGATGAACGTCTCTGCAAGAATAGGCAGATAACCGTCTTGCTGTAAAAAAGTCTGTTGCGTTTTTTCGGCTTGCGAGTACATAAAACTTGCGCTCCTCTCTGATTTTGAGAGGAGCGCAAGGTACAAAATGGGGCGAGAGGGGGTCGAACCCTCACGATATCACTACCGACGGATTTTAAGTCCGTTGCGTCTGCCGATTCCGCCATCGCCCCGGCGGATTGATATTCTACCTTATTTTGAAATGCTTTCCAGCCGCGAGGCGTTATCCTTGTTTATACGATTCTGATTGCGCCAGTCTTTAAGGGCGAAAGGAAGATAGAGAAGCAAGCACATGATGATGCCGATCCCCTCCATGTAAAGAACATACAGGGGCCAATCGGGGAGCAGATCGAGCAGGCTGGGTGTGTTGGGTTTGTCGTTGATCATCAGATAATTACTGCCGATGGCTGTGTTGATGAAATAGATCGCGACGACATAGAGGTTCATCCAAATCGCTATCCTGACGATCGATTTCCATGTGGGGCGGAAACCTTCCACGGCGGTCATGTAGATTGCGGAGGTGATGATCAATCCATGCGAAATGAACGTTTGAAAAAACCTGAAGTGTGGGAAGCCATACATTCCCAGGTCAGGAGTGATCAATGCCTGAATCGCGCCGCCGATGCCGAGGAAATACATGAATTCGTAGATGGCGTAGTTTTTTGTGATGAGCATCAGCGCGCCTGCCCACACCAGCAGACTGCACAGGTGAAGCGGAAGCATGGTCTGGATCGTCCACCTGCCGACGACGTAATTCCACGCGTGCCAGGCGACTTCGTTGACCAGCAGAATCAATGCCAGTGTCCAGCGGATTTTGCTCTTGGTCGCGTTGCTGGCGTTCTTGAAACGGACGAGGAAAAGATTCAAGAAAAGGAGAAATGTCAACGCGCCGAGGTGGGCTGTGCCGAAGAGATCGAAAGCAGGACCGAGGTAATTGTCTGCAAAGAATTGGCTCATGAGCATATTCTATCGTCTAAAGGGCGCGGAACTGAATTACAATAGACTCTATCCGAAATACATCGGGAGGCTGATCCATGCGGAAGCCGCAGATTTTCTTTTCTTGCATCAGCGAAATCAGCGTTTTTCAGCGTCTACAAAGAGCCACTTTTGTTTATTGGGATAAAGTCTATTGTTTACGCCAACGCCGGTTTTCATACGATTATCCCTGAATTAACGGATCGCTTTCCCGGAGAGAACCATGAAAATGTATGCGGTCATCACCGTAATGCTCGTATGTGTACTATTGACCTCCTGTAAAGACGGCGGGTCATCCACCGCCATCGATGTAACCCTGACCGACTTTCAATTCACGCCCAATTCCTTTACGATTATGGCGGGGCGGGAGATCACGATCAACGCGGTGAACAATGGAGTGGTGGAGCATGAATTTGCCATCCTAAAATTTGGCGCCGATGCGGGCGATGAGTTTGACGAAGAAGATAAGCAGAATATCTATTGGGAGGTGAAAGTGCCTGCCGGGCAATCGGTCACGTTGACGTTCACTGCTCCGTCCGCGCCGGGCGAGTATAGCGTTGTCTGTGGGATCCAGGGACATCTCATGGCGGGCATGGTTGGAAAGTTGACCGTGGTAGCGGGTGAGTGAAGCATGAGCAAGCCTTTGATCGTCAGCGCGAATAACGAGCTTGTGAAGCGAGCCCGTTCATTGCGTCAGAAAAAGCGTCGTCTTGAAACGGGTTTGTTTCTCGTGGAAGGGATCCACCATATTGGGCAGGCGTTGGATGCGGGGTGGGATGTGGAGTCGATTTTTTACGCGCCTGATCTGCTTGCGAGCAAGTACGCCAAAGAACTCATTACCCGTGTTTCGGAAAAGGCGCATCCTGTTTCAAGAGAGGTAGCCAACTCTCTGGCAGAGAAAGATAATCCGCAAGGCATTGTCGCGGTGGTTCGCCAGAGACAAACTCTTGCGTCAAGCCTCGCGCCATCCAGTCCTGTTGTCGCGCTGGTTTCGCCGCAAGACCCGGGCAATGTCGGGACGATCCTCCGCACGATGGACGCGCTAGGCGTCGATGCCTTATTTCTTTTGGATGGCGGCGTCGAGTTATATCACCCAACCTTAATCCGCTCCAGCATGGGCGCGATCTTTTGGAAGCGCATTGCTCAAACTTCATTCGAAGAATTTCGCGCCTGGGCGCAAACGGCAGGGCGCCAATTGATCGGCGCGTCTGCCCATGCGGATGTGGATTATAAGTCTCTTGTTCCGCAAACCCCGTGGGCGCTTGTGTTGGGGAGCGAGCAAAAGGGTCTGTCCGCGGAGCAGGTCCAGGCTTGCGATGTGACAGTATCCTTGCCGATGCGGGGAAAAGTTAGTTCGTTAAATTTGGCGGTGGCGGCGGGCGTGTTGTTGTACGAGTTAAAAACATAAAGGCAGACGACGCGTCGTCTGCCTTAGTTTGGGCGACCAGATTTCACTTGGGGAACGATGCGTTAGAACTCATCTTCCTCTTCGTCCCAAGATTCGTCATCGTCATCATCTTCCTCTTCCTCCCATTCCTCCGCTTCTTCCTCGTCCCAATCCTCTTTGGCGGCGGCTTCATCGCTGGGGGTGTAGGTGGCGCAACCGGTATCGGGGTCGAACTCTACCGCGGCGGCTGAGCAATAACCTTCATCAAGAAAGACACAATCGGTGTAATGACATTTGATGCGGGGCATTCAATCCTCCTGAATTAGGGTTGTTTGATAAGGCGAATGACTGAGATGACAAACAGCAGAGTCATTGCCACTTGTGATGTGATGCAGAACGGACAGTAGGCTTTGATCAGCGCGACCTCGACAAAGACGAGATACACGGTAAATAAAAACCCGGTCACTGAAATCCCGAAGAAAATCATCGCGCCATTGTCTTGCACCATCCCGGGTCGGCGCTCAAGGAGTTGCGTAGCCAGCAAAGCGAGGTACCCAACCACCCCGATGATTGCCACAGGAACGCCGCGCACTTCAGAGTAAGGACTGGCGTTCACCACCGAGCATCCTTCCGAGCCAACGCACATGGCGGCTTGAAGTTCCTTGCTTGTAAATTTATACACTGTCATGTACGACGCGACGAGCAACCCGATGATGGTGATCGCCAGTGAAATTTGCGCAAGTCGCTTATTCATGAATCCTCATAACAACCAAGCCTCAACTTCCTGACCAGCAGGCACGCATTTTACACCAGCGGGAATAATTAGTAAAGCATCAGCCTGCGCCAACGAAAGGAGATTGCCCGAACCCTGATGCCCGGTCAAGCGCGCGATGAGCGATCCGTTTTCATCGCGCAGGCTGGCGCGCAGATAACTCTCCCGTCCATCGGAATTGATCTCCTCTTCGCATCGCGCGCGGATGGTGAGCCTGTTGCTCTCCGTCTGCCCTGCCAGCCGCCCCAGCGCCGCGCGGACAAATACCTCGAACCCCACAAACGCCGACACGGGGTTACCCGGCAAGCCGATGAATGGAATGCCGTTGTATTCGCCGAAAGCAAGCGGCTTGCCGGGGCGCATGTTCACGCGCCAGAAATCCATTTTGCCGTTCGACTCGATCACGCTTTTTACATAATCGAACGCGCCCACGCTCACGCCCGCCGAAGAGAGGATCAAATCCACGTTCAGCGCGGATGTTTTGTCGAGCGCCGCTCTGACAGAGTCGTAGGTGTCTTTTGCTGTGCCAAGTCTTTCCACCTCCGCGCCGGCCGACTCGATCAGCCCAGCCAGCATGTGCGAGTTTGAGTCGCGGATCTTGCCCGGTTCGAGGGGCTGGCTTGCGTCGAGCAACTCATCGCCGGAGGAGAAGAGCGCCACGCGGGGCTTGCGGAATACTTCCACAGTGGAGTATCCCAAAGATGCCAGGAGCGCGACATCTTGAGGTCTTAATGTTCGTCCTTGCTGCAGGGCGATTTCTCCCGCGCGAATATCCGCGCCGCGCCGGCGTATATTTTCATATTGGTTCACGCTTGCGAACACCGTCACCTCCGGCGGAGGGGGCGCGCCGGCGGCGCGATCTTGAAAATCGGTATCTTCCACGGGGATTACCGCGTCGGCGCCCTGAGGCACTACGGCGCCGGTCATGATACGAGCCGCTTCGCCGGGGGCGAGGAAAACTGTCGGCGGCGAGCCGGCGGGGATGTCTGCGACCACGCGCAAGGTCCGAGGTGAAACGGGTTTTGCATCCGCCACATCGATCGCGCGGATGGCAAAACCGTCCATCGAGGAGTTGTCGAACGACGGCAGGTCGTCCAACGCGATTACGTCTTGCGCGAGGATGCGATTCAAAGACTCTACCGCCGGCAGGGCTTCGGTTGTGCCAGGTTGAAAATGGGAAAGTATGCGCTCGCGCGCTTCACGGACGCTGAGCAGATTCATGGGAGGCGGCGACATTATACTGCGTAACTCGTCGCTTGTACCGTGTAATTTACCCCGGCTTTGTTCTCTGCGCCTCCAACACATTCGGCACGCTTTCAATGCGCGTGAGCACGCGGCTTAACTGCTCCAGGTCGCGCACATCGACCACCAGGCGCAGGTCGGCTACGCTTCGGTTGTAACTGACCGACACGTCCTTGATGTTCACGCTCTCGCTTTGAAGCAGGGTTGAAATATCGCCGAGCAAACCGTCGCGATCATAGGCTTTCACGGTAACCGGCACTGCGAAGGTCTGTTGAACGGTTCCCCAATCCACTTGGATCAGCCGCTCGGTATCTTCTCTGTGCAAAATATTCGGGCAATCCTGCCGGTGAATTGTCGCGCCGCGTCCGCGTGTGATGTATCCGATGATCTGGTCTCCGGGCATGGGCGAGCAACATTTTGCCATTTGCCAGAGCAGACCCTTCAGCCCGACAACCTGGATCGCGTCTGGGGATGTTTTGGTTTCTGACGCGGCGGTGGCTTGCAGAATATCCGCAGTTTCTTCCGTCCCTTCCAATTGTTTGATGATCTTGCTGAGGGAAAGATCTCCATTGCCAAGGGCGATGAACATTTCATCGGGAGTTTTGTAGGCAAGTTCGCGCGCCATCTTTTCGAAATTCAATTCGGAAATTCCGAGGCGGCTTAATTCGCGTTCCAGTCCGGCGCGCCCCTGGGCGAGGTTTTGTTCATCCTCCTGCTTTTTGAACCAGGCTTTGACTTTGGACCGCGCGCGCTGTGTTTTGACCAACCCCAGATTCGGATTCAACCAATCGCGGCTTGGACCTCCCCGCTTCGCTGTCAAAATTTCGACCTGGTCGCCCGTTTTCAGCTCTTGTTGCAGGGGGACGAGTTTCCCGTTGACCCGCGCGCCGCGACAGCGGTGACCGATATCGGTGTGGACGTGGTAGGCAAAATCAATAGGGGTGGAACCGGCGGCAAGATCGTAAATATCTCCGCGCGGGGTGAACACGTATACGCGATCCTGAAATACATCCGATTTCATGCTTTCGACGAATTCTGTCGCGTCGTGCACGTCGGTCTTCCATTCCATCATATTGCGGAGCCAGTTGATGCGCTGTTCGTAGCTTTTATCGCGCTTGGCGCCTTCTTTGTATTTCCAATGGGCGGCGATGCCATACTCCGCGTTTTCGTGCATCTCCTGCGTGCGGATCTGAATTTCCAATGGGCGGCCATCTTCGTAGATGACGGCGGTGTGAAGCGATTGGTAGAAGTTTTCTTTCGGCGCGGCAATGTAATCGTCGAATTCGCCGGGGATGGGTCTCCATGTGGTGTGGATCACCCCGAGCGCGGCATAGCACGAGGGGATATCCTGAACGAGGAGCCGCATGGCGCGCACATCCCGAACCAGATCGAACGATTTTCCCTTTTTCGCCATTTTTTTGAAGATGGAATAAATGTGTTTGGGGCGTCCGCTGACCTCGGCTTTGATATTGTTTGCTTCAAGTAAACGGGTGAGGGCTTCTTTGATGTCTACGATTTGTTTTTCCCGCTCGGGTCGTTTTTCTTGCAGTTCCTCGGCGATCTCCTTGTATTTGTCCGGGTTGAGGTAGCGGAAGCCAAGGTCTTCCAACTCCCATTTGATCTGCCAGATGCCGAGGCGGCTGGTGAGCGGGGCGAAGATCTCGAGGGTTTCTTTGGCGATTCGCTTTTGTTTGGCTTCAGGCATGAAGCCGAGCGTCCGCATGTTGTGGAGGCGGTCTGCCAGTTTGATCAGCACCACACGGACATCGTCGCCCATGGCAAGGAATGTTTTCCGTAAGGTTTCAGATGCCAGGTCTTGTTTGCGCGCGCGCCCGTTGGAGGGAATGGCGTCCGCATCCGACTCGTCGTCGGCTGATTCGGGTTTTTCCGCATGTTGGTCGCCGCGCGAGACTCGCGGAAGTTTGGTCAGCTTGGTCACCCCATCGACGAGGGCGGCGATGGTATCCCCAAAATCTCTGCGAATGTCGCCGAGGGTGAGGGGGGTATCTTCCACTGTGTCGTGAAGCAATGCCGCCGCAATCACCTCCGAGGGCACTTTGAGATCTGCGAGAATGCTTGCCACTGCCAGGCAATGGTTGAGATACGGTTCACCGGAGTGCCGTTTTTGGTCGCGGTGCGCCTCTTCTGCTATGCGGTAGGCGCGTTGGATCAATTCCTTTTCGGAGGGAGCGTAGGATTCAGGGAGTTGCTCCATGAGTTTCTCGAGCGGGACCGCGTGTTGCGCCGATTTCATGCGTGGTATTGTACTACTGAAAAAAATTCTTTTCCCCGTTACAATTCAGGTTCTATGAGAGTTGCCTGATTGCCTGACACAATGTTTTTTGGACGAGACCCTTGCGCCGCCCGCCAGGGCAGGTGAAAACGCTGATTTCGCTGGGAGAGTTTGAAATGCCGATCGTCAATAATGTTACCCGCTTGCTTGATTCGCGCGCGATTCCATATACCGCCTATGAACTTTCGCCGGAGAAACACGGCGCGCAAGAGACTGCGCGTCTGCTCAACGCGGATCCCGCGTCCATTTTCAAGACGATCGTTGTGTTGCGAGATAAGCCCAAAAAACCCTTGTTGGTCTTGGTTTCTGGAGATACGGTTGTGGATTTGAAATTGCTTGCTGTTGCGCTTGGTGAGAAAAAAGTTCGCCTGCCAACTGAAAAAGAAGCGGAGCAGGTTACAGGTTTGCAGGCGGGAGGCATCTCGCCGCTCGCCCTGCTCAACAAAGGCTTTCAGGTTGTTCTCGATTCGTCGGCGAAGAATTTTGAGCAAATCCATGTGTCGGGCGGACAAAGAGGACTCAATATCAAATTGCCTGTCGTTGATTTGATCAAATTGACGAATGCGCGGGTTGCGACGGTGAGTAAATAGCCTGCCTTACGCAATTAGCCCGTACCGCGAGAATGATTTCACTGTTCAGGCTGTTTGCGCGCAAGAGCGTCCTATTGCGCTTTTTTAAATCAATCGATTGATTACCTTGCACTGTCAAAATCGGTACGCTGATTCACGCTGACAACGCAGATTTTTCTTTTTTCAGCGTTCCTTTGCGTCCCGTTGTAAAACTGCCAGGCAGGTAGCGCATGACGAAGGAATAAAAAAACGCCCTGAAAATTTCAGGGCGTTTCATTTTGGTTCACATGATTATGGGCCGATAAACTTGATCGTCTCTTCGGATATTTGAAAAGTCCATTTATCTGGATTATTGATACACCCGGAGCCGGAGGAATTGAAAGCTTTCCCGTCGAGATTCCATGCCCAGAGATTGTAGCATCCAGTAACCAGGTCGGTGATTACCGTAGACCCGTTTTTTGATAACTCGTAATACCGATAGCCGCATTCGTTATGGCTCGCGGTCTCGTTCAAATACAAAGAAACAGCCACCCGCGATTTTGTCAAGTTTTCGATCTTGATCGTAGTTTCCTTGCCAAGCGGTTTGCCAAGAACGCGGGTCGCGCAGGGATCGCCGCTCGTGCTGGCGGGCGTATTGGTCAGCGTCGATTCCAGCGTGGGCAAAGGGACGGAGGTATTCGTGGCCGCGGGCGTTGATGTGGGGGTCTCAGTGGGGGGCAGGGGCGTGTTGGTAGGGATTGCCGCTTGCGTCTCAGCCACGATCGTAAACGCCGCCGACACCGCGGTGGATTGCACGTCCCCGACGCTCAGGGTCGGGACGGCTGGCTCGCCGCCGCCGCACCCGGCCATCAAGGCGGAAATAGCCAGAACAGAGAGAAGAACAGTTAACTTTTTCATCATACCTTTCTTACTTGGGACTTACACAGTTGAACCTGTTGCGCCGTAGGTGTGCCGCGGCGGCGGCAGTACAACTGTCCGCCAACTGTGTAAATCCTGCTTATATTGGTTGTCTTGATCAGCAATTCGGGTAACAACCACCCTTGGCAACGATTGTATCGTTTCGGACGACGATCGTCCAACTGCCGCCGGTGAGTAGGAATCCGCCGAAGGTTTTGAAATCCTTTTTACCGTCTACGTAAGCGCCGGCGCTGTAATATCCCTCTGGTCCCGAGAACGTGCCTCCGTATGCGGGGATGAATCCGCATTCGTTCTGGGCTGTGGTCACGTATAAGGAGAGGGTGATCGTGCCTTTCGGTTTTGTCTCGTTTTCCACAAGAATTTTAATAGTAGGCACAGACCATTCCGAGAGAATCTTATTGCAATTATCCTGCGTAGGCGCGGACGACAGGGGGGCAAGCGTAAAGGTCGCCGTTGGAAGCAACGGATCGATCGTCGGGGTTGGGGATGAAGTCTCTGTGGGGAGGGGGGTGGACGTGAACGTTGCTGTGGGTGGGAGGGATGTTTCTGTTGGGATGGCGGCTTGTGTTTGGGCGATCATGGTGAATGCCGCCGCTTGCGCGGTGCCGGCAACGTCACCGGCGTTCAGGGTTGGCGCTTCCTGCCCGCCGCCGCAAGCGGAAAGCAGAAGCGCCAGAATCGATACAAATAGAATCAATTTTTGCTTCATGTGCGAATTCAAAATCCTTTTTCATGGTTTATTACTTGATGACAACTTTATCTTTGAACAGATAGATCGCTAAACCGTCCGTCGATGTCAGACGGAATGTGCCGGTCATTTTGTTCCCGCCAACCCATGCCACATAAACATAATACCCTAGCGGCGCTTTGATCTTCACCTGACCGTAAACAGGATATTCAATGATCGAATACCGACCATCGGGCATAGTAACCTGCAAAGAGATATATGCCTGCCTTTTAGAACGATTGACCAGGGTTATCCTATTAAATGGAACTTCAGGAGGAAGCGTTCCGTATTTCAGAATACCAAGTGTGGGCGTAAGCGACGGCCCGCTTGGCGCGCCCAACGTTGGAGTTGAAGTAGGCTGCGCCCCGGTAGCCGTAGACTGCGCCAGCGTGGCAGGCGCGTCAGTCGAAGTTGCCAGCGTAGACGTCAGGTTTGGCAAAGGCGAAGAGGTGGCGGTCGATTCAGGTGTGGAGGAAGCCGAAACGGCCGTAACTGATGGGTTGAAGACGACAGGCGTTTCAGACGGAGGAGCCGTGTTGGAAGGCGCAAGCGTGGGGGTGTTTGAAGATCCGATCACTGCGGTGGCGGTTGGTGAAATCGGCGTTGGAACCGTTGGCAGGCAGGCGCCGACAACCAAAAGAACAACGAGCGCGGGAATGACCTTCTTCATTGCGACTCCTCGTGTTTTACGAAGCGGATACGGTCTCTAAGAATTGGGTGACTGTGTCGCGCAACATGCGTTCGGGAAGCGCTCCAACCTGACGATGGACAATCTTTCCATTTGCCACAAACAGCATGGTCGGAATCCCCTGAATACCATACTCCATCATCCAATGTGGGTTTTCATCCGTGTTGATTTTTGCGACCAGCAATTTTCCCTCGAATTCTTTTGCGAATTTGTCGAGGATCGGCGCGACCATTTTGCACGGTCCGCACCAGGGCGCCCAAAAATCGACGATCACCGGGAGCGAAGATTGCAGGACAGTTTTTTCGTACGTTTCGTCTGTAATGTGAATGGGTTCGTTGAACATGCGTTGCCTTTTCTTCAATTGTTTTACATCAAGCGAAAAGAGTATAACACAAACCCGCATGTTATAATCGCCCGTCATGACCGACCTGTTTGCAAAATGGAAGACGGGGCTTGCAAAAACAAGCAAAGCAACATTTGGACGAATCGCCGCCCTCGTTGGCGCAACGGAAATTACCAGCGAATCGTGGGACGAATTGGAAGCATCCCTGATTCAAGCAGATTTGGGGATCGAAATTGCCGGCGATATTCTGGATACGCTTCGCCGCTTCGTTCGGGATGGGGGCTTGACTCGCTCCGACGAGCTTTCCTCCGCCCTCCGCGCAGAACTCCGCTCTCGCCTCCAAGCCCCGCCGCCTCTTGCTTGGAAATCATCCCCGACTGTGGTTATGGTTGTTGGCGTTAACGGCGCGGGAAAAACAACCACGATCGCCAAACTGGGACAGCGGTATCAGGCGGAAGGAAATTCCATTCTTTTCGGCGCGGCGGATACGTTCCGCGCCGCGGCGGTGGACCAGTTGCAAGTCTGGGGCGAACGAATCGGCGTCGATGTGGTATCAGGCGCCCCTGAGTCCGATTCGGGCGCGGTCGCGTTTAACACCGTGCAGGCGGGCATCGCGCGTAAAATCGATATCGTTTTTATCGATACCGCCGGTCGCTTGCACACGCGTTTCAACTTGATGGAAGAACTAAAGAAAGTGAATCGCGTGATCGGCAAGGCTCTGCCCGGCGCGCCTCATGCCGTGTGGCTCGTTCTTGATTCAACGACCGGGCAAAATGCCTTGCAACAAGCAAAGGCGTTCAAAGAGGTGGTCGGTGTGACGGGCGTGATCTTAACCAAATTGGATTCGTCTGCCCGCGGCGGATTTGCTTTCGCCATTCAACGCGAGTTAGGTTTGCCGATCTTATTCGCAGGCCTCGGCGAAAAGCCCGAAGACCTCGCGCCCTTCGACCCGGATGCTTTTGTAAACGGGATTATGGGCGCAAGTGATTAATCATTCCGAGACTAGAGACTGGAGACTGTCTCAATCTCTAATCTCTAATCCCTGTTTTTTTGGAGTAACCATGCAAGACCTCGTCAACCGACTCAAGCCCCTGCAAGACCTAACCCAGCAATTACTGGTGCGTCTTTGACCTTGCGTCTAAAGAAGCGCAACTTTCCCAACTCGACAAAGAAATAGAAGCGCCCGATCTGTGGAACAATCCCTCGCGCGCGCAGGGGTTGATGAAACAGCATAACGCCCTGAAAACCGAAGTGGAATCATGGCGCGCCTTTTCGCGCCGACTGCATGACGCGCTTGAACTCGCGCAATTGGACGATGAAAGTCTGCGCGGCGAATTGGAAATTGAAATCTCCGCGCTCGAAACCGAACTTGAAAAGCGTTCCTTTACTGCCATGCTCTCCGGCAAATACGACCGCGACTCGGCGATCCTTGCCATCCACGCCGGCGCGGGCGGAACGGACTCACAAGATTGGGCGGCGATGCTTCAACGCATGTACCTGCGCTGGGCGGAGGACCGCGGCTTCCAAACGGAAATTCTCGATTCAACTTCGGGCGAGAAGCGGGCATCAAAAGCGTCACCATCGAAGTGGACGGCGAGTACGCCTTTGGGTATCTGCGCTCGGAAAAAGGCGTGCATCGCCTCGTGCGCCTCTCGCCGTTCGATTCGGCGCACCGCCGGCACACGTCATTTGCGCTTGTAGAAATTTTGCCGCAGGTTGCCATGGATGAAGCGGAAATCCAAATTGACCCAAGCGAGATCAAAATGGACGTCTTCCGTTCCTCTGGCGCGGGCGGGCAGAACGTGCAAAAGAACGCGACGGCGGTGCGGCTGACTCACATCCCGACGGGCATCGTGGTCACTTGTCAGAACGAACGCTCGCAGACGCAGAACCGCGAATTCGCCATGCGCATCTTGCGAGCCCGCTTGCTGGAACTGGAGGCAGGCTGAACGGGAGGAAGAACGCGCCGTCCTGCGCGGCGAGTACACCAAAGCCGAGTGGGGGAGTCAGATCCGCTCGTATGTGTTGCATCCGTATCAAATGGTGAAAGATCATCGCACCGATCATGAATCAGGCAACACGCAGGCTGTGCTCGACGGCGAGTTGAACGAGTTCATGGAAGCGTTTCTTAGAAAGGCATAACGATGAAGCGAATCTTCAACATTTTATTTTCGCGTGAAAATATGCTGGCTCTGATCCTTTGCCTGATCCTCATCGCGCTGACGATCTTTACAGCAGACACTTCCCCCCGGGATCTACCAGGGATTTTAAAATGTCTTTGTTTGAAATTGCGGCGCTTGCCTGCATCGCAGTTGTTGTTGGCTGGCTGGGCAAGGGACGCAACTTGGCGTTGTTGGCGGTCAGCGCGCTGGCGTTGTATTGGCTCCAGCCGGATCAAGAGCCGGTCAACCTGATGTTTTGGTTGCCGACACTGACGGCGCTCATGACGATCTTGTCGTGGCTTATCACATCCAAACCCGAATCTCGCGGTTGGAAGGAGAATCGCGCGGCAGTGACGGTCTTATTGGGGGTGATCGTGTTTGTTGACCTGAATCGTTTTTTTCAATTCGAATGGTTCTTTCCCGTGGAAACCCCGAGGGTTCAATGGATCGCGCTTGCCTTTCTATTCGCCTTTGGTCTTTCCTTGATTCTGGCGCGGCTTGAAAAACTCAGCCGTTTTGTGTTGATGTTTGCGGTCGCTGGGTTGATCGGGTTGTTCTTGCTGATCAAAACGCCGTCGGCGACGATGGGGTTGTTTGACATGATGGCAACCCTTCGCGGAAAAGAAGCGGGCGGGCAATCGGCATTGGCGTGGCTGGGATTTTCCTACGTCGCGTTTCGCCTCATGCATACGATCCTCGACCGCCTCGCGGGGCGCTTGCCGTCTGTTACCTTGGCAGAGTACGCGAACTATGTGATTTTCTTTCCCGCGATCACGGCGGGTCCAATTGATCGACTTGAGCGATTCGTTTCTGGATTAAATGCCCCGCTTCGTTTAGACGCCGACGGATGGTTGGACGCCGGTCAGCGGATTTTTATCGGCTTGTTTAAGAAATTTGTCATCGCCGACGCGCTGGCATGGATCGCCTTGAACGAATCCTTTGCGCGCGATGCCCAGTCGGTGGGCTGGTTGTGGACTCTGCTGTACGCCTACTCTTTGCGAATCTATTTCGATTTTAGCGGGTATACCGACATTGCCATTGGGCTTGGACGCCTGCTGGGCATACGCCTGCCTGAAAATTTCGATTCGCCGTACCTCGCCGATCCGCCCAGTTTTGGAACTCCTGGCATATCACATTGACGCAATGGTTTCGGTCGTATTTTTTCAACCCCCTCGCCCGCGCTCTGCGTTCAGCCTCCAAGCCCGTTTCGCCGTGGATGCTGATCCTGTTTTCGCCAAGTGACGACGATGGTATTGATCGGTCTGTGGCACGGCGTGACGATGAACTATATCCTATGGGGGTTGTGGCATGGATGCGGGTTGTTCATCCAAAACCGTTGGAGCGAGTTTGCGCGCGCGCGATACTCCCAGCAGGCGTTGCCTGTCTCTTTGCAGAGAGGCGTTCAATTTGTCGGAACTTTCCTCACGTTTAACTTCGTATCGCTTGGCTGGCTGTTTTTCGCGCTCCCAACTCCCGAATCGGCCTGGAGCGCAATGTTGAAATTGGCGGGCGGTTTATGAAGGCGCATGTTCGCCCGCTTCGTTTGGTTGTGAAAGCCTTGTTGTTATTTGCGCTCGTCAATGTCGCGTATGCGGTGATACAACCGCCTGTTTCGCGCCTGTCCTTGTACAATGTGATATTTCCCGGTCGCATCCGCTTTCCTTTTGACGATGGCTCGCGTTTATACACCGTTATGATCGATGATGCGCGCCATGCTGGCTTCTCATGAGGTTGCGCGTCCAAAACCGGAAGATGAGTACCGCGTGTTGTTGATCGGCGACTCCGATTTGGGGCGAAATGCTTCCCGCAAGAATCGATTTCCGCACAGTGGAATATCTTAAACGACCAATGCAAAGGCAAGACGATCAAATTTTACAATCTGGGGTATCCGCACCCCTGTGATCAAAGACCGATCATTTTGGAGGAGTCGGTTGACTATGATCCCGACCTGATCGTTTGGTTCACCACCCTCAATTCACTGATCCCGCGCCGCATCAGTGCGTTCATGGAAGCGAACCGCGAGGACGCATTGCGGATGATGGACGAGTACGATCTCGCCTTTCCTGAAAAAGATGCCCTCGCGCAAATGAACCCATCCTTTTTACGGACGGACTTTGATTGGACAGCGGTCGAATTTGAATCGTTGGTTCAAATTACAAATGCTCGGGTTTGTCTGGTCTGCCGATGGAACGGATCTTGATCTTCAATATGCGCCTGAAACCCTTGAGGAAAATTCGCCCGATGTTGAGTCTCATGTTTTATATCGGCAAATGGAACCGACCGCCGATCTTCGAGAAATGATGGTGTTCGAAGCCTTTGCGGCGGGGCGGGAGATCGCTGGCTCCATTCCCATCCTGATTGTCAACGAACCCATGTTTATTGCAAGCGGAGAGAACAGCGATCTGCGGTACAACAAGGGCTATCCTCGCTGGGCGTACGACCAATACCGCGAAGCCATGCAGGCGGAAGCGATTCGCTCGCAATGGAATTATCTCGATTTATGGAATACAATTCCGCCCGAATATTTTTCAGACACCGCATTGCACCTCTGCGGAGGGGGGAGCGCCTGCCGATCGAGCAAGTGGTCCGCTGGCGCAGTCGCTCGTATGCAAATAAACTCAAAAAAGGAAACGCTATGCCTGAAACAATGATCCAACAAATCGGCTCGTATCTTGCCTCTCAAATCTTGGAAACAACCCAACCGAACCATCACCGCCGACGAGCCGTTGATCTCCAGCGGCTTGATCGATCTGTTCAGCCTGATGGATGTCGCTTTGTATGTGGAAGACACCTTCGGCGTCCGCATCGAGGACACCGAACTGAACGCGGATACATTCGACACGCTGACCTCAACTCGCCGCGCTCATCGACTCTCGCAAGAAATGACGACCTTCCCCGAGCGGCTCAAAACGCTTCATTCGCGGACTTCGGACCGGGTCGCCCTCACCCTGCAATTTTCCAACGCCGACGATCTCTCGCTTACCGTGGATCAACTCCTCTGCGGCGCGAATTCCTACGCGCGCGCGTTGACCCTTGCAAAGATTCAGCCCGGCGAAGTGGTTGTTTTGATTCTCCAACACGGCGAGGACTTGGTCTATGCTTTTTGGGGAACGATCCTGCACGGCGCGATTCCCTCCATCATGCCGTTTCTCACGGAGAAACTTTCTCCCGAACGTTATCGCGCGGACTTGTCTGCGCTGATCTCGGTCACTCAACCCACCGCGATTATCACGTATCCCGAATTTGAAGCGGAGGTGCGCGGCGCGTTACAAGAGGGGGATTCGGTCCGTGAAGTGATCGTCACCGATAAAGTTGATAAACAAATTGATTTGGAGTTCGACTCGCTGGCTGGTTTCCAGCGCAAACCCGAAGATATTGTTATCCTGCAACATTCCTCAGGGACAACAGGTTTGCAAAAAGGAGTCGCGCTTTCGCATCAGGCGGTCTTCAATCAATTGGACGCTTATGGCAAGGCGTTGAGTTTGAACGAGAATGATGTGGTTGTCTCATGGCTTCCGCTATATCACGACATGGGATTGATTGCGGGCTTCATCATGCCCATCCTCTCAGGGATTCATCTCGTTCTGCAATCTCCATTCGACTGGGTGCGCGCACCGTACAAGCTGATGCAGTCTGTGACGAAATATCGCGGCACGCTTTCGTGGCTTCCAAACTTTGCGTACAACTTCTGCGCGCAAAGATCCGCGAACGTCACCTTGAAGGCGTTGATTTATCGTCATGGCGTGTGGTCACCAATTGTTCAGAGCCAGTCCGCTGGGAGAGTCATCAGGCATTTTACGAAAAGTTCAAAAGTTATGGCTTGAAGCGCGAGGCGTTGCAGACTTCGTACGCGATGGCGGAAAATGTCTTTGCGGTGACGCAAAGCCCGCTGGGGGGCGAACCAGCCGTCCTTGAGATCGAGCGAAAAGCGTTCATGTCGGAGCGCGTAGCCAAATTAACGACTGACGCCAATGCGCATGAACATCCAACTATGAAAATGATGTCGTCGGGGCGTCCGTTGGAAAATGTCAAAATCAAAGTGTTGGACGAGAATCGAAGCGAATTGCCCGAGCGCGTCATCGGCGAGGTTGCCTTGCAAAGCAACAGCATGTTGACGGGGTTACTACCACCGCGAAGATGCGACGCAACAAGCTTTTCATGAGGGCTGGTATCTCACAGGCGATTACGGATTTATCAGCGACGGTGAAGTATTTGTCTCAGGTCGTAAAAAAGATATGATCATCGTTGGCGGGAAGAATGTGTATCCGCAGGATTTGGAATCTTTGACCTATGAAGTGGCGGGAGTTCATGCGGGGCGTTCGGTGGCGTTTGGCATATTCGATGAGGAACAAGGCACCGAAGATGTTGTAATCATCGCCGAAGTGGATCGGAAGACCCTGCCGAACAGCAAAAAGTGGCAGACGCGATCTGTTTGCATGTGACGAAAAATTCCGCCATTGCATTGCGCTATGTCAAAGTGGTTGACCCGAAGTGGATCCTGAAAACATCCAGCGGTAAAACAGCGCGTTCGGCGAATAAAGAGAAATTTTTTGAAAGAATTGAATTAAATAAAAACTTCCGATAGATTATCGGAAGTTTTTATTTTTAGTATTCTACTGTGCGCTTCAAAGATCCCAGTTCGACAACGGTATCAACGCCGACCGCTTCGAGCAGATCGGAAAATTGCGAGCCAATACCTTTGACGCGAAATAGATCGGCGCGGTTGACCCATTCAAGGATCGTCTTCGTGCTAAAGCCTGTGGCTTTGGCAAGTTCCAAGCGACCCTTGCGAGTGCCGCCCATTTGTAATAATCCACTGATTCCTCGCACGCCCGCTTTATTTAATTTTGCGGCATACGATGCGCCAATCCCTTCAATTTCTTTAAAGTCGTCATTACAGTTTCTCCTTTACGATTAACTATACTGTATATTTGTTGAAACATATAAATATAACATTAGAAATTTATACCGATACAATTTGCGATTATGTTCATTGAACTACTTTAGATACTCAAATCTTTAGGGGACAGATGATATATTCTGCCAACAAAGAATTTTTTCAGCGGGAACTTGAAGAGGAAAATCTTAACCGCTAAGAACGCAAGGAGCGCTAACAGATATTCACGGTAAAACAATAAAAACAGCCAAGTGATGACTTGGCTGTTTGTGTTCTATCCGCCAGTGGGGAGGCGCTTCTCAAAAGCGTGCGGTTGAGAATTTCTTCCCGTTCGTCCGAATGCCAGACTTCGCCCGCTTCACCCTGAAGGCTTTTTCCGCATTCGCCCTGCTCATCGCTTCCTGCCAGGCGACCTGCATCCCCGTCAATTCGGGTTCTTTCGGTCCTTCGGGTTCCAACGGCTTCCATCATTTCTTTTTTTTTTGCGTGACGCTTGCCATGTCCCTTTTCTCTTCTTTGCAGGCTTGAATTCTTCGAATACGGGCTGGAGTGCTTTGATGCTGAGTTTGACCCGCTTCTCCTTGCGATCTACATCTGAGGTCTTCGCTTCAACTTCATCGCC
>JADJWS010000002.1:300000-578044 GCA_016716235.1 Candidatus Defluviilinea gracilis | reverse complement strand
GATACGCCAATTACGGTGGGTCGTGTCGAAAATTCCATTCGCCGCTGGCTTGTTCCACAAATGACCGCGATCCGATCACTTCGTAAAACGTGATGCCTGGTCGCAGGTAAATGGGCGCGCCATCCAGCGTGGCGAAGTAAAGCGGCTGATCTGGGTTCGTTCGGTACCATTTTGCCGGTATCCCTATCCCATCGCGGAAGACGTATGCTTCACCGGAGCCAGTGAGATCGATCTTGAAGACCTCGTCGTCTTCATCGTACTCGTTGGCGAAAGAATGATAAGCAAGCATCACGACCACGTTCGCCGCATGAACATGTTGCGATGTGACGCGGTCGACAAGCGGCGCATAAGAACCTTCCTTGCCGTCGCGAACGTCGGCAATTTCTTGATAGCGGTAGTACTGCTGATCTTGCGGGCTATATAGCCAGTAATGATACGAGTCTGCAGAATAGTGAGTGGAAATCTTGATGCCGCCCAGTCCCGCCGCCGGAGGCGCGGCGTCGAACAACCCATCGCGGATGATCTGGGGTGAGTTATCTTTTCCGCCGCGCAAGGCGCAATCTGCCATGAGGGTGGTGTTGAAATATGAATTATTGTACGGCTCGACCGTCTGTTCGCGTTCCGTTAAAAAGTGGAAGGGCGGACACGAGCCGTTCGTCGGTGTGAGTAGGAGATCGGCAAATTCGCTCCCTTGAAAATATCCCAGTTCGCGCGGGTCGGCAAATTTGAATACCAGGAAGGCGTGATACATGCGTTGCACGTGTTCATCGAAGTAACGTCCGGAGCGAACGGGTCCCACCCATTCCGAATCGTTGCCATAAAATACCGCGATGAAACGCGTCAAACCGTCTTCAATGTAATATTCAAAAACCTGGTCGGCGAGCGTCAGGCCGGATTGCGGGCGCATATAGCGCGGGTAGTTCGCCACTTTGATCGCCATCGGGCGGCGTTGCAACAACGCCGGGTCGACGGGCGGCAAGCCGGTTAATGGATTCAAGGTTGTGGTCACAGTGAAGGCTGGGATCATCGCATCGGCGGGGATGTATTCCGGCATGATGAGGAACGGGGTTGGCGTAAAAGGGGGAAGGGGGGTCAGTGTGGGCAGGTAAACCGGCGTGGGAGCCGAATCAGAATAAGGGGCATCTGAAGCGATATTCGTCAGGGACTGAAAAGGGGTTGGAGAGGGGAGTTCTTCGGCTGAAACCTTATCTGCCGCCGCATTGCATCCTGTAAGAAAAAGCAACACGGAAATGACGAGGGTGTGTAAGAAGCGCATGTCGGGATTCTACAACAAATGAGTGATGATGCAAATCCCGCTCGTTTCAATTCCCTATCAAAGAGGGGAGTGGTGAAACAAGTGTGTAAAAACCCTCTTTGCCACAGAGAACACCGAGATCACAGAGAACAATCTCAACTTCTCTGTGATCTCGGTGGCTTAGCGCGCCCAAATAGCCGCTCCCATAAAGAGACGAGCGGGTCAAACCTGATAAAATACCTGTCGCATGTTCATTCTCATCACAGTTGGCATTCTTCTCGTTACCGCTCTGCTTGTGTTGATGGTGCGGGTCTTTCTACCCGCCGCGGGCTATACGTGGTTGATTGCCGCCGTTGGCGCGTTCCTGGCGTGGGCAAGCGTGTTCGCGTGGATCAACAAGACGGATCGTTTGCAGTTCTTGATCTGGCAACCCGTTTCGTTGTTTTCACAATCGCCAACTTTTGTCACTGACCCAATCGCTTGGGCGTTTGCATTAAGCATGCTCACGCTCACTTTATCGGTGATTATCACTTCGGTGGTAAGGAGCAACTTTCCCAGCGCATTAAGTTGGGTTGGCGCGCTCGTGCTTTCCTCGCTGGGAACGCTTGCCGCCGTCGCCGATAACCCGGTTACCCTTGCATTGATCTGGGCGGCGATCGATCTCGTCGATCTCATCGTTCAACTACGTTTTGTCGAAGAGCCAACGCTGGGCGAACGAGTAGTGATTTCGTTCGCAGCGCGCATTGCAGGCACCCTGGTTTTACTCTGGGCAAATGTGGCGAGCGCGGCTCAAGGGGTTACGTTGGATTTCCACGCTTTGACATCACAAGCCTCTTTATTCCTCCCGCTTGCCGCGGCGTTGCGGATCGGCGTTTTACCTCTGCATCTGCCATATCCCGGCAGATCCGCATTACGCCGAGGCTTTGGCACTGTATTGCGGATGATCTCCGCAGGATCCAGCCTCATTTTGCTGGCGCGCATTCCCGCCGGCAGTATCAACTCGCCTTTCACCCCATACATTCTGATACTCATCGCTTTCGCCGCGTTATACGGCGGGTGGATGTGGTTGCGCGCTCCGGATGAATTAACAGGGCGCCCATTCTGGTTGATCGGTGTTGGCTCGCTGGCAGTTGCCGCCGCCTTGCGCGCAAATCCCATCGGCGCGGCGGCATGGAGTTGCGCCCTCATCCTATGCGGCGGCGTTTTGTTTTTGTCTTCGGAGCCGAACAAATGGCTCGTGCGCTCGCTATGGATCGCCGTGTTTGGAATTTCCGCGCTCCCATTTTCACTGACCGCCAGCGGATGGTCCGGCGGAACCGGCTTCTTCCTGGCGTGGCTTCCGCTCCTGCTTGCGCAAGCCATGCTGGTGTCTGGGTTTATCCGACACATTCTTCGCCCACCCGCATCGCGCGAATATTACGAGGATCAACCACTTTGGGGAAAAAATATCTACCCTATCGGAATCATTTTGCTGTTGGCGGTGATCGTCTTTCTAGGATGGTTTGGCGGGGACGGCTCGCTGCAATTCGGCAACGTGATCGCGGGACTTGCCGCCTCTGCCCTCACTTTCGGCTTGATCTGGTTCACCCCGCGTATTCGCATCCTCAACCCGGTCCGCGCGCACTGGGTGCGCCCCGCCAACCTGACGTGGCTCGATTGGTTATATCAATCCGCATGGAATGTATATCGTCAATTAGGCAGACTGAGCAATATCTTCTCGAACATCCTCGAGGGCGACAGCGGAATTATGTGGACTTTGCTCTTTCTCGCCCTCTTCATCTCTTTCTTCACCCAAAGGATTCCTTGAGATGAACATCCTTGTTTGGGTCGCGGTCGTTGTCATCCTCGTCACCTCGGTGGGACTGCTCACCGCGCGAGACTGGCGAATCAGCATTGTCTTCCTTGCCGCGCAGTATTTCGCCATGTTCATCCTGCTCCTCCCCCATTTGCCGCTTAGCATGGCTTCCGTCAAAGTGGTGACAGGGTGGATGTGCTCCGCGATCCTCGGCATGACGCGGTCTGACATGACAGACGATGATTCGGAGGAAAATCTCTGGCCCCGGGGAAGGCTGTTCAGCCTGTTTGCCGCAGGGATGGTCGTCTTGATCGTGGCAGGCGCAACGCCCTCTATAAACAACATCATGGCTGACGCCGGCGCGGCAGTCACTGCGGGCGGATTATTGCTGGTTGGCTTGGGTTTACTTCACCTGGGCATCACATCGCACATTCTGCGCGTAACACAGGGCTTGCTCACCGTCATTGCCGGTTTTGAAATCATCTATTCCTCCGTTGAATCTTCCGCGCTGGTGGTTGCCCTGTTGGTGGTCATCAACCTGGGGCTGGCGCTGGTCGGTTCCTACCTGATGATCGCTTCACAACACCGTGAACCGGAGGCATTGTGACCACAAACGCGCCCACGATTTGGATCCTCGTACCGCTTGGGTTTGGCATCCTGCTTCTATTCGTCCGTAATGCGCGCGCCATCAGCGCGCTCGGAGGAACGCTTGCCGTTCTGCTCGCGCTTCTCGCGCAGTTCATCCCGATCGAAACGGCGTTGCGGTTTGGAGAATTCTCCGTAAAAATCGATTCGTCCATATCCATACTCGGGCGCGCGCTCTTGATCTCGCCCGCCGAGGGGTCATTGCTCGCGTTGATCTATGCCGGCTCATCGCTCTGGTTTTTTGGGTCGCTCGCGGCTGAACGCTCAGCGCGCGTGGCGCCCGTCGGACTCATGATCACCGCTTTGATGGTCGCCGCGCTGGCAGTGCAACCATTCCTCTATGCGGCATTATTTATCGAGATGGCGATCCTCATATCGATACCCATGCTCTCCTCCTTGTATGCAACACCCGGCAAAGGTATCGTTCGTTTCTTGATCTATCAGACGCTTGCCATGCCATTCATTTTATTGGCAGGCTGGTTACTCGCCGGCGTAGAAGCCAGCCCCGGCGACCTCGCTCTCGCGGCGCAATCCGCTTCCGTGCTGGGACTGGGCTTCGCGTTCCTACTCGCGATCTTTCCTCTGTACAACTGGATTCCCATGCTGATGGAGGAGTCGCCTCCATTTACGGTCGGCTTCCTGTTATGGATTCTGCCCACTATCACGATCCTCTTCGGCGCGGGGTTCCTCGACCGCTATTCGTGGATACGCTCCTCGCCGCAACTCATTTCAGCGCTCCAATTTGCCGGCTTGCTCATGGTAACGACAGGCGGGCTGTGGGCGGCTTTTCAACGTCACTTCGGACGCATCATGGCGTATGCGTCTATCGCAGAAACCGGGTTCTCCATTCTGGCGCTCAGCGTTGATTCCCGGTATGGCATCCCGATCCTGTTCTTATTGATACCCGCGCGCGCATTAACTCTCGCCTTATGGTCGCTCGCGCTGAACATCATCAAGGAAAACGCCGAAACGATGCGCTTTTCATCGACGCGCGGTATGTTGAGGAATACGCCGTTAGCCGCAACGGGAATCGTCCTCGCCACGTTATCCACAGGCGCGTTCCCCCTCTTGGCAAGTTTCCCGCCGCGGCTGGCGCTTTGGGAAAATATTTCACGCGCATCCTCCGCCTCTGCCATTTGGATGGGTCTTGGTATGGCAGGGTTTCTAGTGAGTGCCGTGCGTTCGCTGGCGGTGTTCGCGATGGCAGATGAGTTCGCCAGTTGGAAACCGCGCGAAAACCTCCCGCAGATGATTATGCTTGGGCTGGGGATGATCGGGCTTTTCATCCTGGGGTTGTTCCCACAGACCGTGCAAGTTTTTCTCGCGCAACTCCCATTGATGTTCGAGCATCTGGGTCGTTGGCAGAGCTTTTACAGGTTTTCTCAGAGTTCTCTGTGCGCTCTCCCGAAGGACATCGGGACGATATGTGGCAGCAATACAGTCTCTTAGGATGGCTACGGTATAATCCTGCCTGATTTCGGAGGAAGTTATGGATTTTGAACAGATCGTAAAACGCATTGCCTGGTTGGATGACGAACATCGCAAAACACGAAGGACCCTCGTCACGCTCGAAGAACGCATGGCGGCGCTAGAGGGAAACATCGAGGCAGTTGCCAAACAGATCAAGCCGCTGAACAAACAGATCGCAGAGGTCGCATCCACTACGGCGCGCCTGGACCAATTCGACTCGATCTTCGCCAAACAACGCGAAGATATGAACAAGGCGATCGATACGGTTGAGAAACGGATCGAAAAACGCGAAAAGGAATTGATCAAGCGACACGCCCAAGATTTGGAACCGTTAACCAAATCGCTCGAGGCGTTGAAAAAAGCCACCGACCTCACCGACATCAAGCGGCAACTCAAAGCCCTGCCCAACGAAGATGCCCGCCTGCAACTCGCCATCAAAGAATTACATCCCAACATCGACAGCGCCATCCGCGCCGCCGATGAAGCCCTGCGCTCGCAAAAAGCATTTGAAGAGACGCGCAAACAAGATACAAAACGAGTCGCCGACCTGCACGGCGAGTTGACCGCCGTTCGCAAACGAATCGACGAAGCCCGCGCCAAAGCAGACCTTAGCGCAGACGGGCTGAAAACCATCGACAGCCGCATGAACGAACTCATGCTCTCTGAATCTGAACGCAAGAGAGCGCAGACCACATTTATCGAAAGCCAGACCGTTGCGCAGATCGACCGCGAGCATACTTACAAAGAATGGAAAGAAAAATTCGACACGGTCAAACAACAAGCCGAAACGCTTGATCAGCAGATCGTTCAACTTGGAGAAACCCTGCGCTCCGCAAAGAAAGCGCAGGAGACCTACAACGAACTCAACACCAAACTCGAACGACGTATCAACGAAGTGACCGAAATGCAGCGCCTGACAGAAGACCGCCTGCGGCAGGAATGGGTAACCTTCAAAGCCGACGACCAGAAACGTTGGACGGGCTATACACTATCGCAAGACGAAGGCACAAAAGATGTCCGCCGCGTGATGCAAAAACTGGAAGAACGCATCGATCCGCTGGTCGAGTCGATCCAAACCATACAAGACCAGGTCCACCAGACGACGGATGCCACCGAGCAACAACTTCAGGAGTTGATGAACGTCGCCCACGAGTGGATGTCTGCGTATGAGCGCATTATGGGTCACGGCAAAACGGCGAAAAAAAGTAAAAAGTAGAAAGCAGCCTCAACTTTCCATCATAACTTTGCTCTTTCTTCTGTCATAACCAAAGAGAGAAAAGCCCGCCCTGAGTATATCGAGGGGAGGAAAGATTTTATTGTCATGCGAGTCATCGGAACAGCCGGTCACGTTGACCACGGGAAATCCACGCTCATTGCCGCGCTCACGGGCACACATCCCGACCGCCTCAAAGAAGAGCAGGCGCGCGAAATGACCATCGAACTTGGCTTTGGCTGGCTCACCCTGCCAAGCGGAGAAGAGATCGGTATCATAGACGTGCCGGGTCACCGCGATTTCATCGAAAACATGCTGGCAGGCGTGGGCGGCATCGACGCCGCGCTCCTCATCATCGCCGCAGATGAAGGCGTGATGCCGCAAACAAAAGAACATCTCGCCATTTTGGATCTATTGGAGATTCCCGCCGGTTTGATCGCGCTGACCAAGTGCGACCTCGCTTCAGACCCAGGGTGGCTTGATCTGCTCGAAGCCGACATTCGCGCCATCGTGAAGGACACCGCCCTGCGCCACGCGCCCATCGTCCGCGTTTCTGCCAAGACAAAAACGGGACTCGATGATCTAATTTCCAATCTTCAATCTCTGTTGGAAAATAAACCCGTCCGCCCCGATCTCAATCGTCCCCGCCTGCCTATCGACCGCGTCTTCAGCATGAGCGGGTTCGGCACGGTCGTCACCGGCACATTGAGCGATGGACAATTAACTGTCGGCGATGAAATCGAAATTCTGCCCTCCGGAACTCAAGGACGAGTGCGTGGTTTGCAAACGCACAAGAGAAAAGAGGATAACGCCATCCCCGGCTCGCGCACGGCGGTGAATATCTCCGGCGTGGAAGCAGAATCCATCCGCCGAGGAGATGTGCTCGCCCGCCCGAATCAATATCAACCTGCCCGCAGACTCGACGCGCGAATCCGAATACTACACGATGCAACGACAAGCTTGAAACACAACGACGAGGTCAAATTCTTTGTCGGCGCGAGCGAGGCAGTTGCCACAGTTCGATTGCTGGGGGCAGAAGAAGTACAGCCCGGCAGTGAAGGTTGGATACAACTTGAACTGCGCGAGCCGATCGTTGCCGTGCGCGGCGACCGTTATATCCTGCGGCGCCCGTCGCCCGGCGAAACTTTAGGCGGCGGCAGGATCGTGGATCACCAGCCCAAGGGCAGGCATAAACGCTTCGACGAATCCGTGTTGCGATCATTGGAGTCGCTGGCAGAAGGCTCGCCCGTAGAGGTTCTGCTCGAAGCCGCGAACGCCCTTGGCATCGCGTCGGTCAAAGAAATCGTTTTACGCTCGCGGCTGGATTCGCGCATCGCCGAAAATTCTCTTCCACAATTATTGGATATGAATGCCCTTGTGCTGATCGAAAGCGGGCGCCTCACAGCCAGCAGTGAAATTCTCGCAGGCACAATGAAGCACTGGACTCAACTACGCGAACAGATCGTCCGCTTCGTTGAAGAGTATCATAAGTCTTTTCCACTGCGGCGCGGCATACCGCGCGAAGAACTCAAAAGCAAGTCGAAGGTGACGCCGCGTATTTTTAACGCTGTTCTTGCGCGAATGGGCGCCGAGCGTTCGATCGTGGATCACGCCTCAACGATTTCCCTGCCGGGGCATGAGGTCCGCTTCACGGCGGGCGAGCAGGCAACACTTGAGAAAATGAAGCGCAAGTTCGAGACAAATCCGTTCAGCCCGCCAAGCGTCAAAGAGTGCCAGGCGGAAGTTGGGGAGGGCGTCCTCAACGCGCTGATCGAACTCGGCGAGTTTATGCCGGTGTCAGCCGATGTCATTTTTCGCGCATCCGAGTATGATTCGATGAAGGAAAAGATCAAGCGCAACCTCGAGACACACGGTAAAATTTCGCTCGCGGAAGTCAGAGATATATTCAACACCAGCCGAAAGTATGCGCAGGCTTTGCTCGAACATTTTGACGCGATCGGCTTTACCAAACGCGATGGCGATTTCAGGAAGTTGAGGAACTAATGTGCGGACGATTTACATTGACGGTTGACCCCGCTGAATTACAGGAAAAATTCGGCAACTATACATTTCCGAAAAAATTTGCGCCGCGATTCAATATCGCGCCAACCCAGCCTGTGCTGGCGATCCCGAACACGGAAAAGTTCAAGGCAGATTTTTTTGTGTGGGGGCTGATTCCCATGTGGGCGAAAGACCCCGGCATCGGCGCCCGTCTGATCAACGCGCGTGGCGAAACAGTTGCCGAGAAGCCGTCGTTTCGCGGCAGTTTGAAATACAAGCGCTGTCTGGTGCTCGCCGATGGTTTTTACGAATGGAAAGCGCAACCCGGCAAGAAAACGAAAACGCCGTTTTATATCCACATGAAAGACCGCCAGCCGTTTGCCATTGCGGGCTTGTGGGACACGTGGAACAGCCCGGATGGGTCTTCGATCAAAACCTGCGCGCTCATCACCACCGGACCAAACGAGTTGATGGAAATGATCCACGACCGTATGCCGGTCATCGTGCACCCGCGCGACTACGCCAAATGGCTCGATCCTTCGCCGCAAACGCCCGACCAATTGCTTCCCATCATCAAACCTTTCCCCGCCGAGATGATGGATGCATACCCGGTCAGCGCGCTGGTCAACAAGGCGTCGAACGATAAGCCCGAACTGGTCGCGCCGGCGAAGTAGCCTGTAAGCGCGCTTCGGAAAGGCGCGGTAAAAGAGCCTCTGCCGCAGAGGAGTCCGAAATTTTATAGGAGTTCCACAAACGTTCATTCTTTCGCCCCGACGAGCGCGGCAAGGGCGCAAAATGAATTTCGCTGTGCGATCCGCGTTATGATTCATCAAATTCGATTATCGCTCGCCGGGCGATTCCCGGCGCTGACCTCGCGCGACTTTGCGATTTTCTGGCTGGGACATTTGCTCTCGCTGGTGGGAACATCCATGCAGAACACAGCCCAGCCTCTCCTCGCTTATCGCCTTAGCGGACGCCCCTTCGACTTGGGCTTGATCGGGCTTGCATTCGCCCTGCCAACTTTTTTTCTGGCATTTCCTTCCGGCGTCTTAGTCGAACGGTGGGATAAACGTAAAGCGGTCATGATTCTGCAGGCAGTGATGATGATCGAGACTCTCGTTCTGGCTGTTCTTACCCTGACCGGAAGAATCCAAATCTGGCATATCATTGTTCTTTCGATGGTCTTGGGAATCGCCACCACTTTCGAGATCACTGCGCGGCAATCCATGCTGATCGAACTGGTTGGCGGGGACCTTTTGCCCAATGCCATCGCGTTGCAATCGACGGCTTTCAACATGTCGCGTGTGCTTGGTCCTGCTCTGGCGGCGCCCCTGCTCTTGATTCTTCCCTCAAACGGAGAAGGGTGGATATTCTTGTTGAACGCCTTGAGTTTCGGGGCGATACTCATCAGTTTGTTTTCGGTTCGGTTGATGCACAGAGTGGAACCGACTCCGTCGAATCAATCGATTGCCCGTGATTTTCTGGATGGAGGCAGGTACATTCTCGCGCATCGCAATATCGCGGCAATCATTTTGCTCGCCGCCATACTGGGACTTTTCGGAATGCCGGTCATGCAACAGATCCCCGTGCTGGCAAAAGATGTTCTTGCGCAGGTCGGCGACACCAAATCCATTGTGGATGCCCGCAATAGCGCGTTGTATCTCGCGCTGGGGTCTGGCGCGCTCACGGCGGCTTTGTCGATCGCGTTCAACAATTCCGCGCATCAGAGGGGAGCGCGGCTCGTTTTGGGAGAAGCGGCTTTCATTGTCGGATTGTTGGGCATCGCATTTTTGAATCGGTTTTGGTTTGCAGTCGCGCTGGTAGCGCTCATGGGCTGGGGCGGCGTGACTCAATTTGCCACCATGAATACCCTGCTCCAAACACAAGTGGCAAATGATTTGCGCGGGCGCGTGTATAGCGTGTACTTATGGTCGTTTCAGGGCATCGCGCCGTTCGGGAGTTTGCTGATCGGCTGGATGACGCAAAACCTTTCGCTCCCAGTCACCGCCATGGTCTGCGGAGTGGTGTGCTTATTCGGTTTGGGCGGGATTCAGCTGTTTTTCCCCGCCGCGCGCAGGTCGGCGGCTTAACGTCAGGTTAGCGTTCGAGCGGCGTGGTTGACTTCGATTTTTTGAACGTGTTATGATAATTTTGAGCATACGCCTATGAGCAATAACGAAAAGCGCGGGGTGTTCGCGCGCATTACTGAAACACTGGTCGGCATTGGGCTGGGCGAATCATTCTTTCGCATCGGAACGCTGATTTTGTCGATGGCGTTGATCGGCGCGGTCATCTGGCTCGCGCGGGGCTTCTTCGCGCAGAACGTTCCCGCCGGGGCTGAGGCGCTCTCTCAGGCAACTGAGGCGCCTGTCATCGTGGCGGGAATCGAATCCATCGGCGGGGAAAATTCATTCGGCGGAGTTCCGCGTCTTGCGCAAGTGCATACCACGATCCCCTCGCGTCCGCGCGAGAAGGTGATCGAATATACGGTTGTCGAAGGCGATACGATCTTTGGCATTGCCCAAAATTACGGGCTCGAACCGCAAACCGTTCTCTGGAGCAACTATTACACCTTACTCGATAACCCGCACTCGTTGAAGCCCGGGCAGGAATTGAGTATCCTCCCCGTCAATGGAACGTATCATGAATGGCAACAAGGCGAGGGGTTGAACGGCGTGGCAAAATATTATGGCGTGACCCCGGAAGACATCATCAATTACGCGCCGAATGAGCTGGATCCCGCCACCGTTGGCGACTTCGCCGCTCCCAACATTGCCCCGGGCACCTGGCTGATCGTGCCGGGCGGAAAACGCGAGTTCATTTCATGGAGCGCCCCGCTCGGGGTGACGCGCGAAAACCCCGCTTCGGCGCGCGTGTTGGGACCCGGCGCATGCGAACCGGTGACCGGAGGCGCAGTGGGCTTTGGAACATTCGTTTGGCCCGCAAGCCAGCACGCCCGCTCCGGTTTCGATTATTCGCCCGGCACAAATCACTGGGGTATCGACATCGCCGGCAATGAGGGCGAAGGCGCATACGCCACAGACGCTGGCGTGATCGTGTATGCGGGCTGGAACAACTACGGGTACGGCAATATGATCATGGTGGATCATGGGAATAACTTCCAATCGCTCTATGCGCACCTCAGCGGAATCAGCGTGGTGTGCGGACAAAGCGTCGGACAGGGAGACCTGATCGGCATCATCGGCAACACAGGGCGGTCAAGCGGTTCACACCTGCATTTTGAGATCCGCGCCATCTCATCCTGGGTCAACCCGTGGGATGTGCTGCCGCCGCCATAATGGAGGAACCACACACGAGCGAGTATGCAAATAGCGTCTTGCCGAAGAACTTTATCTCGGCTATAATGCCGTCACCCGCAACAAGAAAGGGCGCTTAGCTCAGTTGGTTAGAGCGCATCTATCACACAGATGAGGCCAGGGGTTCGAGTCCCTTAGCGCCCACAAAACAAAAAACGAGTCGGTTTGACTCGTTTTTTGTTTTGTGCAGGACTTACGCAGTTGGCGCGCAACAGGTTCAACTGCGTCATTCCTAATGTATAAGAGAGTAGTAAGAAATGCGACAAAACAACTCAAACTTGCTTTATAATTTTCGATCATGACCTCACGGACGAATGAACAATGGCTCGCAGAACTCAGGGCATCGGGATTGGAACGCGAAACCGCTCTCGAAGATCTGCGCGCGGTGATTCAAAAAGGCTTGCCCTACGCCCTGTCGCGCTGGCTGTCTCCCGACCAACCACAATTTAATGCCCTCGTGGAGGAAGTCACACAAGAGACCCTCCTGCGCGTGCTCGACCAACTCGGCACCTTCGAGGGACGCAGTCAATTCACCACGTGGGTGCACAAGATCGCCGTGCGGATCGCCCTGACTGAACTGCGGCGCAAACGCTGGCGCGATTCATCGTTGGATGAACTTACGGAAAATGAAGACGTTCCTCCCCCGCCCGGACTGCTCGCAGACACCCACGCCGGGCCCGAAACTTCGGCGGAACGCGCGGATATGTTGACCCATGTCCGGCGTATTATCGAGGAAGAACTAACCGACCGTCAGCGCGAGGCGCTCATCCTGCTAGGCGTGCGCGACATGCCAATGGAAGACGCGGCAAAAAAACTCAAGACCAACCGCAACGCCCTGTACAAACTTTTGCACGACGCGCGCGTCCGCCTCAAAAGCCGACTCTCGATGGAAGACATCGCCCCGCACGAAGTCCTTGCCCTTTTCGAGCAAAAGTAAGATAGCCTCAAGCCCAACCGTCAAACCAATCGGAACCATGAACATCAAAGACCTTGTCAACCGCGTCCGCGCCAACCTAGGCAAGAAACAGGAACTCCCCCACGAGGCTGTGCTCGGCTTTCTCCGCGTGCTGGAAAATCTGCCCGCAGAAGAACTCACCTGCGATGAAATCTACGCTCAATTGGATGAATACGTGGAGCAGGAAGCGCACAGCCAAGACGCCGCGCGCCTCATGCCTCTCATCCGCGACCACCTCGACCTATGCCCCGATTGCTGTGAAGAATACGAAGCGCTGCTCGACGTGGTAAAGAAGACTGAAGAAAATTAAACCGACAGGCGCGCGCCTGTCGGTTTTGATTTGTCCAGGGATAGTCAACTGTCGATTTTGGGTGGATTTCCCCCCCCCCCCCCCCCCCGGCCCGGGGGGGGGCGCCGGGGGGGGGGGGTTTTTTTTTTTTTTGGGGGGGGGGGGGGCGGGGTTTTTTCCCCCCCCCCGGGGGGGGGGGGGGGGGGTGTTTAACAAAAAGCGTTTGGCCAGGTAATTATGGGTGGAACAATTTTTCCCCCGCGCGGATCGGCGCCTTCAGTCGATTCTCGCCCGGCGTGATTGGGCACGACCACATCTCGTTATAGGCGCAATACGGGTTATAGGCAATGTTGAAATCAACCAGGAAGCGATCGCCGGGCAACGGCTCAGGCTCAAGATAACGCCCGGCTGGGTAGGTTTCCGTCCCTGCGAGCGAATCGACGAATGGCAGAAAAAAACCATAACTCGCCTGATAGATCGTAAGTTCGGCATCCTGCCCGTCTGCTTGAAATTTGAAGCGCCCATAGCGAACATACTCTTGCGCCCCACCGGTGGAAGTCTGCATCGCCATCGGAGTCGGTTCGGAAAAACGCTCCACCTTCACCTCAAGCCGTAAGGCGGCATTCTCTTCAAAATAATTCAGTCCGTGAAAATCGTGTTTTTGTTCCGGGGTCAGCGGGCTTTGCGGATGCCGCGCAAAGAATTCATCTTTTTCTTTCCGAAATTCTGTCAATTCGCTCATTGGGTCCTCCGTGTGATTGTAGTTCCTAGAATGGAGCATGAGCCAAATTCTTACACCCTCTTGCACAATTACTTTCCCTGTGCTATCGTTACCTGCACATGACGAACAAAACCGTATTAATACTCGAAGATGAAGGCGACGCCGCCGAACTATTTGCCGAGATGATGCGCGTCAGCGGCTTTCGCGTGTTAAAAGTCTCGAACAGCGCGCCCGCCATCGATTTGATCTCCTCCGAGAAGCCCGATCTCATCATCCTCGATATCATGATGCCCGGCATCTCCGGGCTTGATATTCTCCATCACATGCATCACGACCCCGCCTTGACGAACATACCTGTTGTAGTCGTGTCAGCCAAAGGCACCCCCGCCGACATCAAACGCGGCATGGAAGCCGGAGCCAAGATCTACCTGACGAAACCGGTCGGGTTCCTGGAATTGAAAGAAGCAGTGACCCGCGCCATTGGCGAATAACTGTATGAGCTTGCTCCGCGCCTTCCTCGCCATTGAAATCCCCCGCGCAATACAACTCGCTATCTGGCAGGCAACTTCCCCGCTCCGCAACGAACTCGGTCAACACATCCGCTGGACGCCAGCCGAAAACATCCACCTCACCCTAAAATTTCTTGGAGACATTTCCCCTGCCAGCGTGGACGAACTGGCGCGGGCGATCCGCGCCTCGGTAGACTCCATCCCAGCCTTTGATATCCAAATAGGCGGCTTCGGTTCCTTTCCCAATTTCAAACGGGCGCGCATCTTGTGGGTGGGCGCCCAAGCCTCCACAGAGTTGGACGCGGTATTTCGGGAAGTAGAGTCTGCCTGCGCCCATCTGGGATTCGCGCCCGAGCCTCGCGCCTTTTCCCCGCATCTCACAGTTGCCCGCGTCAAAGCGGACGCATCCTCGGCAGACCGTAACAAAACCACTCGCCTGCTCGAAGCGGCCACAATTGACGTACTCGGCACTGCAAGGGTAGACTCAGTATATCTATTCAAAAGCGAACTAAAACCAACCGGCGCGGTATACACAAAACTTTTCTCCGCGCCGCTACGCGGTGTCTTATTGAGCGAAGCGAAGCATCCCCCTTCATAAAGCGGAGAACCTTCCCTGCGGCTTAAAGCACACACTTTAAAGAGGTGAAACCTGAACACACTCGAACTTGCGCGCAAGATCATCGAAGCCCTTGAAGATAAAAAGGGCGAGGATATTTTACTTCTCGACATCAAAGGTATCGCATCGTTCACAGATTATTTCGTTCTATGCAACGGCACCAGCGACCGCATGTTAGACGCGCTTGCCAAAGGCGTGCTTGAAGCGACCAAATCGGATTATAAGAAAAAGGGCCGCATCGACGGGCGCTCGCAGGAAGGCTGGCTCGTGATGGATTACGGCGATGTGGTGGTGCATCTTTTCTCGCCCGACCAGCGCGAATATTACGACCTTGAAGAACTGTGGAGCGACGGCAAGGTGTTGTTAAGAGTGCGATAACGCGCGGCACAATCATACTTTTGCGACTGGAAAACCGATCCATGAACAAACGATTCTCGACACTCACGTCCGTCATATTGATCCTTTCAATCGGGCTGGCTGGATGCAACGCGCCGCAAGGAGAAGACCCCTCTGCCACAGCGTCAGCGCCCATCATTCCAGTAGACGACAGCCTGCTCACATCCTCGGCCGAAGTGGTGGCTGAAAAATGGGCAAGCCTTGCCTTCATGGTCGGCGCGCAAACGGTGGATATCAAGGTCCGCGTGGGCGATTCCGTCAAGAAAGGCGAACTCCTCGCCTCGATGCCGGAAAATGCCCTGCCGCAAAACATCATCAACGCGCAAGCGGACCTCCTCCTTGCGCAACAATCGCTTGACAATTTACTCGCCTCTGAAACCGCGTTGGCGCAAGCGACCATTGCCCTCCGCGCCGCGCAGACAGCATACGACAAAGCCTTCGACTACCGCGACTCGTTGAACGACCCCATCACGATCACCGAGGTCACAACCAAGGTGGAAGACACCCCGTTCGGCAAGGTGGAGGTGCCCGTCACAAAAGAATATCAGGGCTACGCGGATAAGGAAACGATCGCCAAAGCCGAAGAAGACCTTGTGCTCAAGAAAGGACTGCTCGACGACGCGCAACGCGCTCTGGACCGCCTGACCAACATCAAAGACTCTCCCGATGTGATCGCCGCGCAAACCCGCATCGAAGCCATCGAAGCGGTCTTGAACCAGTCCAAATTATTCGCCCCCTTCGATGGCGTGGTGGTGGAAACCTACGTAAACACCGGCGAGATGGTTTCACCGGGCGCGCCCGTGGTGTTGATCGCCGATCTTACAACACTGCAGGTGCAAACCACAGACCTCAACGAGGTGGATGCCGCGCGCGTCCAAATGGGCGACCCGGTCAGCGTCACGTTTGACGCGCTGCCCAATACGGAAGTGAACGGCAAAGTATCCAACGTCTCCTTGAAGAATGCCCCGGGGTCCGGCGTGTATTTCAATGTTACGATTTCGTTAGACGAAATCCCCGAACAGTTGCGATGGGGAATGAGCGCGTTCGTCGAAATTCAAGCCTCGCGCTAAAAAGACAAATCCTTCACGATGAAAATAGGTTACAAAATCTGATAATCTTCTTGTGAGTTATCGGATTTCTGCATAAAATTTAAGCGCCCGACAATATTTTTTCAAAAGGAGATGCAACCCCATGGTTACCGTTGGTCTTTACTACGATGTGATCCTCGGCAAGGAAAAGATATTCGAAGAGGCAGTGGATAAAATTCTCGACCTGCTGTCAAAAACCCCTGAACACGTGAACAGCTACCTGTACCACCGCGTGCGCGAACCAAACTCGTACGCGATCATTTCAGAATGGTCGTCGAAGGATGCCTTCAGTTCCTTCGTGCAGAGTGATGTGTTCAGGCAAGTGACCAACTGGGGCAAGGCGGAACTTCTTGTGCGACGCCCCAGCCATAAAGTCTACGGTCACGAACGCGACATGCGCTAAACGCATGAACATCCCATGAGCACAACCTCATCCAAGGTGGCGGCGCAGACAGGGTCAGCCGAAGCGACATATCGATTCGCGCGCCTCTTGCGGTTATCAACGTTTCAAATCGGCTCCGCATTGGGAGATATCCTCGTCACCAGCGTATGGAACCGCATTATGATCAACGAATTGGGGCTGAACGCCGCGCCGGTGGGATTGTTGATCGCCCTGCGCTACCTGCTCGCGCCTCTCAGCCTGCTGGCTGGTTATTGGTCCGACACGCGCCCATGGCTGGGATTCCATCGCACGCCGTATGTCTGGGGCGGACGACTATTGATCGTCCTTTCCTATCCGTTGTTGCCTCTCAGCCTGTCGCGCTTCGTCGCCGATCGCAACGATCCAAGCGGCTGGCTGATCGCCATCGCCTGCTTCCTAATGTACGGCACCGGCACGTTGCTCTCCGGCGGAAACTTTCTTGCCCTCGTAAGAGATTCTGTTCCCAAACAACGCCAGGGGTTCGCGGTCAGCGTGATCGAAACGGCGCTGATCATCATGTTCCCGATCGCGGCGATCAGCCTCGGCAGAGCCATGCGCGAATTCAACCTCGACACGTTCTGGTCGGTATCTCTCGCGGTCATGGCGATCAGCGCGTTCTTCTGGTTCTTCGCTGTTGCCGGAATCGAACGCAGGTTCGCCAACCCCCGCGCGGGCAACGCGGAATCCACCCTCCACTTCGGCAAAGCGCTCCGCACAATCTGGCAGGATGTGGACACGCGCCGCTTCTTCGCCTTCCTGGCAATCGCCACCCTAGCCGCATGGATGCAAGAGGCGATCCTCGAACCCTTCGGTGCGCACGTGCTAGGGCAGGATATCGAACAGACCACGCGCTACTCCGCTTATTGGCAAACCGCCACCGTGATCTTTCTGATCGGATGCGCAGTCCGCTTCCGCAAGCGAGCCGCGGAAAAAAATACGCGCCTGACCAAGATCGGGCTGGGAATCATGGCGGCAGGAATGGGCATTCTGGCACTCGCCGCGTTTGGCGCGCAACTGCGCTTATTGCAACTGTCACTGCTGATCTTCGGCGCCGGGTTTGGTTTATACACCTTTGGCGCATTCAGCCTGCTCGTCGCCATGACCTCCGACTCGGAAGCGGGAATGTACCTCGGCTTGTGGACGATCTGCGTTCTCCTCTCTCGTGGAGTTGGCATCGCCCTCGGCGGCATTTTCCGCGACGTATTCCTCTCCCTCACAGGTTCGGCAACCACCACCTACGGCTTGATCTTCCTATTGGAAGCCCTCGGGCTTGTAGTTTCCATCTACGCGCTCGCGCGTGTGGACGTGATCGGGTTCGGGCAACGCGTTGGGCGCCTCTCCGCCGACTCTGACCTATCCACCGCCGAACTCGGTTTATAAACCATGCCGATCCTTGAAGCGAAAGCTCTGCGAAAAATCTTCCAACTGGGCGAGCATACCGTTCATGCCCTGGCAGGCGTGGATTTCGCCATCGAAAAAGGCGAGTTCGTCGCGCTCATGGGCAGGAGCGGGAGCGGCAAATCCACGCTCCTGCATCTCATCGGCGGACTCGACCGCCCCACCGACGGCGAAGTGACTCTCGCGGGCATGCAACTCTCCCTGCTCGACGACGACAAAGTGACGCTCGTCCGACGCCGCAACATCGGTTTCATCTTCCAATTCTTCAACTTGTTACCCACCTTGTCTACTGAGGAGAACGTAGCTCTGCCTCTTACCATCGACGGCAAAGATCTGAACGCTTATCAAGAGCAAATCACCACGCTACTTCGACACGTGGGGCTGGAGGGACGGCGCCACCACAAGCCCGATCAACTTTCAGGAGGCGAACAACAACGCGTGGCAATTGCCCGCGCGCTGGTCACACAACCCTCCATTGTGCTGGCAGACGAGCCGACAGGCAACCTCGATTCAAAGAACAGCACAGCCATCATGGAACTTCTGCGCCGTTCATGCGACGAACTCCAGCAAACGACCATCGTCGTCACACACGATCCGCGCGCCGCGGCATACGCCGATCGGGCAGTCTTCCTGCGAGATGGACTCATCGCCAAAGAACTCCGCTTCAAGAAGGCGGTGAAAGTGGCTGAGCGCCTGAGCGCGATTCTCAAAACGATGGAAAACCTCCCCGAGCAGAATTAACCTCGCGTCCGAAAAGAAGCGCGGATGAGAATCAAGCAAAACAATCGCTTCACAGAATCAATAGATCGCGAAATCAGGTTCTTGCCGCAGAGAAACCAACATGATACAAAACATCCTGCTGGCGATCCGCTCGTTGATTGCCCGCCCCCTGCGCACACTGCTCACCACCTTTGGCATTGTGCTTGGCGTGGCAGTGATCCTTAGCATCAACATCACCAACCGAAGCACGCTTGCCGCCATCACGCGGTTATTCAGCGAATCCTCCGGCAGAACCAACCTGGTGGTCACCAACGCCGACCTAACCCTGGGTGGATTCGACGAGGGGATTTTGTATCGTATCGAATCGGTTGCGGGCGTGTCTGCCGCCGTGCCGCTTATCCAATCGCAGACCCTGCTCGCCGACGATTCCCAACGCAATGAATTCAATGTCAGTTTCTTCGGCATTGTGCCGGGCGGACTGCTGGTATACGGCATCGACCCGGCAAAAGACACGCTGGTGCGCGATTACAAACTCGAAGCAGGCACGTTCCTCACCGAAGACCTCAACGAATTTCACATCGTGCTGGCGCGCGAGTTCGCCGAAGAGAACAACCTACAGTTGGGGAAGAGCGTCACCATCCGCACACCGGCGGGGAGCGCCCGCTTGAAGATCATCGGCTTGATCTCGCGCGAGGGACCGGGACAGTTAAACAACGGCGCATTCGGAGTCGTTCCGCTCGACACGGCGCAAAAAATCTTCGAACGCCCCAACGAACTCGACCAGGTGGATATCCTCGCCGCAGAGGAAAACCGCTCGCCGCAGGAACTGGACGCGCTGAAAACCGCCCTGCAAGACCGCATTGGCGTGCAATATTCAGTGATCTTCCCCGCCACGCAAGGCAAGCGCGTCTCGCAAATGGTGAGCGGATATCAAACCGGCTTGAACATTTTCAGCATCATCGCCATCTTTGCGGGGGCATTCCTGATCTACAACGCCTTTTCGATGACCGTCATCGAACGCACGCGCGAGATCGGCATGTTGCGCACGCTCGGCATGACCCGCTGGCAAGTGATGAAACAGATCCTGCTGGAGGCGGTCACGCTCTCCATCGCAGGCTCTGCCATCGGCATCGGTTTGGGAATTTTACTCGCGCGAGGGTTGATCCGCGTGACCGAGGTTTTCCTCGCGCAAGATGTGAGCGATGTCGCCATCCCCGCTTCGGCGCTGGTCACCAGCGCGGGCATCGGCATGATCGTCACGCTCTTGGCAACGGTCATCCCCGCGTGGCAGGCGGGGCGCATCTCTCCGCTTGAGGCGTTGCGCATCCGCGGCAACAGCGACGACACCACAGCCATCCAACGCGGACTGCGAGTGGGCGCCGCCTTCATGCTGATCTCGCTCATCGTGATCTTTCTGCTCCCCATCCCCGAACCGTTTGGAAGCCGCATCAACAACATGGCAGTGCTCGGCATGATGTTCGGCGGCGCGTTGCTCATCCCCGCCTCGGTTGGTTTATGGGAACGCTTCACGCGCGCCACAGTCCGTCGCATGTATGGGCGCGAGGGGCAACTGGGAAGCCGCAACATCGAGCGTTCGCGCTGGCGCACCGCGCTCACCGTCGCCGCGCTGATGATCGGCGTGGCAATGATCCTCAGCATCCGCGCGGTGACCATCGCCTTCGACCGCGACATCCGCAGTTGGATCGACGTGTATATCGGCGGCGACCTCTTCGTGTTCTCCTCCATCCCCATGCGGAACGATCTACAGGCGAAGTTAGCCGCTGTCCCCGGGGTAGACGCGGTGACTCCCATCCGCTACCTCGACATCAAGCGCGTCAAACCCGACGGGGAAACTGAGCCGCTTGCCCTCACCGCCGTCGACCCCGCGTCGTATTCGCAGGTCACCTCGTTCGCGTTCACCGACAGCGTAGGCGAGCCGGCAGACTTCCTTGCCCAACTTGCCGGTGGGGATACCATTTTCATTTCGAGCGTGCTCGCCGAAAAATATGGGTTAAAGCAGGGCGATACGCTTACGCTGAAAACGAGGCGCGGTGAACGAAAATTCAAAATTGCCGCCATTGTGGTGGATTATTACAATCGCGGCATGGTCGTGCAAGGCAGTTGGCGCGACTTGAAACGATACTTCCAGGTCAACGACGCCAGCGCGTATCTTGTGCAAGTGGAGACAGACGCCGACGAAACCGCCGTGCAACAACAGATCGACAAACTCTACGGCAAGCGCCGCAACCTGACCATCCAATCGAACCAGACGCTGAAATCCAGCGCGCTAAACCTGATCGGGCAAACCAGCAGTCTGTTCGATGTGTTGGCGTTCATCGCCATGATCGTCGCGTCGCTGGGCGTGGTGAACACCATGACCATGAACGTGCTCGAACGCACGCGCGAACTCGGCATGTTGCGCAGTCTTGGTATGACGCGCTGGCAGATGATCAAGATGATCCTTGCCGAAGCCCTGCTCATCGGCGTGATCGGCGGCGGACTGGGGTTGCTCTTCGGCTTGTTCCAATCGCGGGTGGTGATCTCGACCGTGAATTCCACAGCGGGCTACGACCTGACCTACATCCTCCCCACGCAGGGAATCGTTGTGAGCCTGATCATCGCGTTGTTCGTCTCGCAATTGGCGGCGATCCTCCCCGCGGCGCGCGCGGCGCGATTACGAATCATCGAGGCGATTCAATTCGAATGAAATCGTACATCACCCCGCTGGATGCTGAGAGTCAAGCCGCCAAGTCAGACGTGGGCGGCAAAGGGCTGAGTTTATTATGGATCGCCCAGCAGGGATTCCGCACCGCGCCGGGCTTCATCGTCACCACCGCAGCCTTTCTGGACGGTCAATTCGGGAGCGCGGCGCTTCAACCCGAAATCGACGCGACGATTCGCGCGGCGTATAAAAAACTTGGCGGGCGCGTCGCCGTCCGTTCTTCGATGGTCGGGGAAGATGGCGCCGAGGCTTCGTTCGCCGGTCAATTGGACACTCATCTCAACATCACAGGCGCGGACGAGGTTGTGAAAACCGTCCGCGCGTGTTGGGCGTCGATGTTGAACCCGCGCGTCAGCGAATATATCAAACAACACAACGGCATCTTCGATGTTTCGATGGCGGTCGTGGTGCAACGGATGGTGGAGGCGCGCGCGGCAGGTGTGGCATTTTCCGCCGACCCGATCTCCGGCGAGGACCTGGTCGTTATCGAAGCAGTGCGCGGGTTGGGCGATGTGGTCGCCTCTGGCATGGTGAACCCGGATCGCTGGGTCGTTTCGGCGGAGGATCGAATCATCGACTCGCTGACACATTCGGCGGACGCTCCCTCGCTGACCGAGGAGCAGGCAGTCGAATTTGCGCGTATCGTTCGGCAGGTGGGGGTGAAAGCCGGCTCGCCCCAAGATGTGGAATGGGCATGGGATGGGCGCGATTTTCTTCTTTTGCAAGCCCGCCCGATCACCACGCTTCAAGACCGCGACACGTACTCCAACCGGTTCGTTTCTGAAATGGTGCCGGGGTTGGTCAAACCGCTGGTGTGGTCCACCACCACAACCGCCATGGTGGACAATGTCTTCACACGCATCTTCGATGAACTGCTGGGCAAAGGCAGGGTGGATACGTCCAAACTGGTGCGGCGCATCAACTCGCGGGTGTACGCCAACGTGACCGTGCTCGGCAAAGCCTGCGAAAAGATTGGCTTGCCCGCCAACTTCTTCGAGACTGTCACGCGCGGCGAGAAGCCAACCAACGCGCGCAGATCATTCTTCTCTTTTAACAACCTCCCTGAAAAAATCCGTTTGATCCGTTTCGTGTGGCGGAACAGCCGCATCGCGCCCAGCGCCGAGACGTTCATCTCGCGCCGCCATACGGAACTCGAGCCGTTCCGCCGGTTGGAAACCTCCACGCTGGGGATCGAAGAATTGCTAGCCGCGCTCGAGCAGTTGAAGAGGTATCATAAAGAAGCGCAGTGGAATGTGTTCATTACAGCGTTGAATATGAGCGTGCGCAACCGCATGCTGGGAAGGATGGTTCAGCGCAACGCGCCGGAGGTGTCGCCTGGCGACTTGTTGAACGGCTCGTCGCCATCTCATGCGCTTGGCGCAAACCAAGCCTTGCTGGACATGGCGAACCTCGTCCGCGCTTTGAACAGCCATGAAAAACAAATCATTGCCGCCGGCGAGACCGCCGCGATTCAAGCATCGCTGAACAGGAACGAGGATGGCAAACGCCTGCTTGCCGCCATGGAAAATTTCAAAGCGCGGTTTGGTTTCCTCAGCGCGAACGGCACCGATTTTTCACTGCCCTCCTGGCGCGAAACGCCGTCGATGTTGTGGCAGATGGTGGGCAGGCTTGCCAACCAGCCCAACCCCACCTTTACCAATACGGCGGAACGGCAGGCGTTCGCGCTCAAAAAAGTGAAATCGCATCTCACGGCGGTTCAGCGCAGGCGGTTCGAGCGCCTGCACGCCGCAACGCTGAAGTACATCGATCTGCGCGAACGCGCCAGCCAGTTGATCTCGGAGGACGCGCATCTCATGCGGCGCGTGTATCTCGCCCTGGCAGAACAATTGGTCACACGAGGAAAACTCCGGGCGCGTGACGATATTTTCTTCCTCAGCCACGAGGAAGCGCTGAGGCTTGCCCGCGAGGGGATGGACGAGGAGGAGGCGAATCGGCTGGTGGCGGCGAGGCAGTTTGAATTGGCGAGAGACGCGGAGTTCGATCCGCCGGAGGTTATTCGCGGGGGCGTATCGGTCCGGCGCGGTGAAACAGTCGAGGGCGAATCATCCGATGTGTTAACCGGCATCAGCGGGAGCGCGGGCGTGGCGCTCGGGCGGGCGCGGATCGTGCGCGACCCGGCGCATGCGCCCCAGGACCTAAGCCGCGAAGATATTCTCGTGGTGCCCTTCACCGATGTGGGCTGGACACCCCTGCTGGCCGGCATCGGCGGCATTGTGGCAGAAACGGGCGGGCAACTTTCGCACACCGCCATCGTGGCGCGCGAATACGGCTTGCCAGCCGTGGTCAGCGTGAAGCGCGCCACGCAACGCGCGCGCGAAGGCGAATGGATTCTTGTGGATGGCGCGCAAGGGCGCGTATATTTGAATCAGGAGGCTCAACCATGAATACAAGTTTGGTCTTGATAGCGGCGGGGATCGGCTATCTCTTTGGCTCGGTCTCGTTTGCGCGCGTGGTGGCGCGGCTCTTTGCGCCGGGCATCGACCCCTCGAATGTGAGGCTCAGCATTCAAAACACCGATGAGAAATTCCAAGTGGGCGTGACGAGCGCGACCACGCTTTCGATGCAGGGAGGTCCGAAACTCGGGTTCCTCACCGCCATGCTCGATATGCTCAAAGTGGCTCTGCCCACGCTGTATTTCAAAACGCAATATCCCGGCGAATTTTATTTCCTCGTCACCGCGCTGGGGGGTATGGTCGGTCACGTGTGGCCCGTGTGGTATCGCTTCAAAGGCGGGCGCGGATTGACCGCCGTGTACGGCGCCATGTTCACCGTAGACTGGGTTGGCACATTCGTCACCTTCTTCGGCGGGATGCTGTTGGGCATCATCGTGATCCGCGATTTGCTCGTGGCGTATCTCTCCGGCTTGTGGTTGTTGGTGATCTGGCTTTGGTTCCGCACGCACGAGATGGCGTATGTGTGGTACGGTCTTGCCGCCAATTTGATCTTTCTTTTTTCGATGATCCCCGAGATCAAACAATACCTCGACTTGAGGCGGCGCGGATTTGGCGCGGATATCGGCGAGACGGTGCAACTGACCGGCATGGGACGCGGCATCTACCGCTTCGCCAAGCGATTGAAGCTGATTCGCGATAGCAAGTGAATCCACAGCCTGTAGTTTTTCTCGGCGGCTTCCTCAGCGTTCCCGCCATCTACGCGGGGATGGCGGAGGAGATCGCGCGCGTCAGCGGGCAACGAGTCTTCATTGCGCAGGCGCGCACGCATCATTGGCTGACGACGGTCACTGCCGCGGGCTGGGCGCTCGTCATCCGCAAATTGGATGAGGCGGCGCGCGAGGCGGTGAAGTTTTCCGCCACCGGCAAAGTGACAGTTGTCGGTCACAGCTCGGGCGGAGTGATGGCGCGGCTGTACCTCGGCGCAAAGCCTTTTAGCGGGCGCGCGTTCAACGGCGCGCAATGGGTGGATACGCTGGTCACGTTGGGAAGTCCGCATTACAACCATCGCGGCGGCAGGTTGCGCAACCGGGTCAATGCCATGTACCCCGATGCGTTCTTCGCGCCGCAGGTGAAATATATTTCGGTGGCGGGGAAATCCCTGCAAGGCAAGCGCGAGGGTTCCTCTGCGGAGCGTCGACTCTATGGCGTATACAAACGCCTATGCGGAGACGGCTCTGCATGGGGCGACGGGTTCGTGCCGATCGAGTCCGCTTTGCTGAAAGGGTCCGAGCAGATCGTGCTGGAGGGCGCGCATCATTTTGGCTTGAAAGGCAATTTATGGTACGGGACGCCGTCCCTTGTGGAGGAGTGGTGGAGGGCGGTTGGGTAGTCACGTAGTTGGGTAGTCTGATAGTTGCGTAGCTGGATAGTTTGAGAGCATCCATCGCAAGAAGGTGACTGTGACGCATCGAATGAAAATTATCATGATCTGGTTGTTGTTGATGTTGATCCTCGGGTTACTCACAACCAACGTTTTTCTGTATCGGGAACTACGAAAATATTACGCCTTGCTCTACAATTCGCAACTCGACCCCATCGGGCTGTCATATTTTCAAGAGGCAACGGACCAGACCACCAGAGACAAGCCAACGGTGGTTTTCTACGGCGATTCACGAGCGGCGCAATGGATCGCCCCCCAGACTGACGAGTACGCTTTTATCAATCGAGGGATCGGCAATCAAACGTCGGCGCAGGTGTTGCTCCGATTCGAGGAGCATATTCAACCCCTGCAACCCGATGCGATCATCCTCCAGGTTTGCGTGAACGACCTGAAAACTATTCCGCTGTTTCCCGACTCAAAAGATGAAATCATCGCCGCGTGCGAGAATAACATCGAAGCGATCATCCAGAAATCGCGCGGGCTTGATTCGGTTGTCATCCTGACGACGGTCTTTCCCACGTCTGGGAATGTTCCGCTCGCGCGTCGCCTCGTCTGGTCAGACGAAGTCTATGAAGCCATCGACCGGGTCAACGGCTTCATTCTGAATTACCAAGCCGAGGGCGTCGTCGTTTTCGACGCGGCGGGCATCCTTTCGAACCCTGAAGGCAACGTGAAAAGCGGATACGCGCGCGATCTTCTACATGTAAATGACGCTGGCTACAGCGCATTAAACACTGAGCTTGTAAAATTACTGGAGAGTCTCAAAATACCAAAATGAAATCTCATCGCATCGCTGTCTTTCAAGCGTTATTCGTCGTATTCCTCTGGGCAACCTCCTGGGTGTTTGTCAAAATCGGGCTGCAAGATATACCGCCGATCACCTTTGCAGGGCTGAGATATTTCACCGCCTTCCTCATTCTGGCAGTGTTCTTACTTTTCAGCGAGGCAAAACATGAGGTAAAGCAACTCTCGAAAAGGATGTGGCAAAGACTAGTCCTGCTCGGCATCCTCATGTACGCCGCCACGCAGGGAGCGGTCTTCGTCACGCTGGACTACCTCCCCGCAGTGACAACCAACCTGCTGATGAGTTTCAGCACGATCGGCGTGGCGACGTTGAGTATTTTCTGGCTTTCCGAAAAACCAAACTGGTTGCAGTGGGGTGGCATCCTGCTGGCGATCAGCGGCGCGATGATCTACTTCCTGCCGGTCTCCATTCGGCAAAGTCAAATGGTCGGCGTGATCGTCGGCCTGGCCGGCATGACGACAAATGTGATTTCATCTGTGCTGGGCAGAGAGATCAACCGCGCGGAGGCGCATCATCCCCTTCTTGTGACAGTCATCAGCATGGGCGCAGGCTCCATCCTTTTACTTGTGGCGGGCTTTGCCATCGAGCAACCGCCGGTGATGACTCTGCAAGGCTGGGGCATCATCCTCTGGCTGGCGCTGGCAAACACCGCCTTCGCCTTTACACTGTGGAATCACACCCTCCGCACGCTGACCGCAACCCAATCCAGCGTCATCGGCGGGACGATGATGATCTGGGTTCCCATCCTTGCCTACTTATTCATCGGAGAAAACATCACGAGCAAAGAAATTATCGGCTTGGTCGTAACAGGCATAGGGACATTGATCGTGCAACTCAGGAAATTTCCATCGCCGAGGAATCTAACAGACTCATAAAAACAAATATCCCGCCGACTCTCGCCAGCGGGATGAATATCCAATTCTCTAATTCTCCAAGTACAAATTACCACCCTTCGACAGGCTCAGGGCAGGCTTACCAATTACACACACCCCAATCTCTAATCTCTGCTCTTCTACTTCTCAAACACCCACCGATCCACATCCCTCGTCCAATCCACGAGTTCATCGTTCTTGAACCACAACGCAGTTTCGCGGACGCCAGTCTCGGGCTTATCCGAAGCGTGGATGAGGTTACGTCCCACCTCCAGCGCAAAGTCGTGACGAATCGTGCCGGGCGCCGACTCGACCGGCTTGGTCGAACCCACCGTCTGACGGATGGCGGCGACCGCGTTCGGTCCCTCCCACACCATCGCCATCACCGGCGCGGACGTGATGTACGCGATCAAACCGTCATAGAACGGCTTCCCCTCATGCTCCGCGTAATGCTGTTTCGCCAGATCCAAACTCACCTGCATAAATTTTGCGCCGACCAGTCGCAGTCCGCGCCGCTCAAAACGAGCGATCACCTCGCCGACCAATCCGCGCTGCACACCATCGGGTTTAACTAACACGAGCGAACGTTCCACAGATTCCTCCAAATAATAATTTTTAGACCTCACAGGTCTTCGAGACCTGTGAGGTCTGATTTAACGAAGTAACTCTTCCGCTTTCGTATACGAATCCAACGCGTCCTGCAAACGGTTGGCGCGCATATACGCGTCGCCCAACGATTGCCAAATACTCACCTCGACCGGGTAACGGTACAATGCCTCGCGCAGGTCGAAGATCACCTCATCGAGATACTTGCCTTTCTTGATGAGCTTCGCATACGTCTCGAGCGCGCCAGGGATGTTACTGCGCGAGAGTTCATTACGCGCGTTGCCCAGCGTCATATCGACAGGCGCGGTCAACATGCCCGTCGCTTTGCGAGTGACAGGTTCCTGATAGGTGGATACCGGCGTTGCCGGGCGCGGCTCCGCCTTCTTTACGGCGGGTTTGCGCGGCGCGGGCTTTGGCTCCGCTTTCGGTTCTTCCTTCGGCTCCTCAAACGATACCGGCGCCGGTGTTTCGGCGGGTTGCCATTCCTCGGCGCGTGTCGGTTCGATCTTCGTCGGCTCGGCAATCGCCTCACCGCTATCGTCGCTCAACCATGAGGGGAGTTCGCCGGTCAGCGGTTGTTTGTCTTCTTCATCGACTCCGCTCAACCAACTGGGCAGACTGCCGGTATTGGGCCGCGGCGCCTCTTCCAACTCAGCCACCGGCTCGCCTTGTCCCTGCCATTGTTCGTCTGCGCTCGCGCTCACAGGGAGTTCTGTTTCTGCCGCCACAGCAGAGTCGCCCTCCCCAGCGCTTTGCAACCATGAAGGTAAATCGTCACCTGTTGCGGGTTCAACCATAGGCTCGGGCGTGGTCTCCGACTCTTCCAGATTTTGCAACCAACTCGAGACATCAACATCTCCCGAACCAGAAAGCGGCTCAGATTTAGGCTCATCCAAGCTCTTCAGCCACATGGCAGTTTCGTCGGCTTTACTTTCGGCAACCGGCTCGCTTGCCGGGGTTTCCGCGTCCAGATTCTTCAACCACATGGCGGTTTCATCGGCTTTACTTTCGGCAACCGGCTCGCTTGCCGGGGTTTCCGCGTCCAAATTCTTCAACCACATGGCGGTTTCATCGGCTTTACTTTCGGCAACCGGCTCGCTTGCCGGGGCTTCATCGTCCAGACTCTTCAGCCACATGCCCGTATCCACCGCAGATTGCGACTCTTGCGCCACAGGCATTTCCACCGGTGCAGACTCACCGGTTTCCTTTGCTAGTTTCACCCAATCAGGCTCTTCCGCCGAACGTTCCTCGGGTTTCATCAACAACCCTTCGGTGGAACCTTGTTTGACGGCGAGGCTCTCCAACCACGCGAAGGCATCGTCTTCGGCGCTTGGAACTTTTGCCGGCTCTTCCACCGCAGGCGCGGGTACTTCGGCTGTCACTTCGGGCGCCGCCATCGTCGGAACACTGGCTTCGGGCTGAGGCTCATCAGTCAACCCCTTCGCTTGCTTCACCCATTCCGGTTCTTCCGAGGAGCGTTCCTCGGGTTTCATCAATAACCCCTCGGTGGAGCCTTGTTTGACAGCCAGGCTCTCCAGCCACGCAAAAGCATCATCTTCCGACTGCGGCGTCAAGCCAGCGGCGCCCATCGGCGCCGCAACAGACGGACCTTCCACCGCTGTGGGTTGCTCTCCCACCCCATCGAGAAAGTTGAGTTCCTCGGCAGGTTGGGCAGGAGTGGGCATGGCAGACTCGCTTTCCATATTCTTTAACCAATCCGGTTGATCGCTCGCAGTGGGTTGACTCACACTCTCGGTGCCTAACGATTTCATCCAGTCCGGCTGTTCAGTCGCGGCAGGCTGGGCATTTTCTTCTTCAGCGAACGACTTCATCCAATCCGGTTGTTCGGTTGCGGCGGGTTGTGCGGCTGGTTGCTCTTCGCCAAATGATTTCAGCCAATCGGGTTGTTCGGAGGCTGAGGACTGCGGCGCGGCGTTAGCCTCTGTGCCGCCCAGCGGTTTCAGCCAATCGGGCTCATCGCTAAACGCAGAGCCTGAGGCGTTCGCCGGTTGACCGAGGTCTTTCATCCAATCTGGAGATTCATCAAAGGATGCCGATTCTTTCCCGGGCAGGATGCTGGGATCGATACGATTCATCCAATCCGGGGTGGATTCGGACTCCTGCGCCGGGACAGACGCGGGCGATTCATCCGCCGGTTTGAGTTGCTTCACCCAATCGGGCATTTCTCCAGCCGCCAGAGGGGCGGCGGCAGTGGGAGGCAGTGTCTCCTCTTCGCTGACAAGAGACGCTTTACTTTCATCGAACTCGCCTGTCGATTGACCCCAGCCGGCATCCTTCAGAAAGTCGGGGATGTTGTCGTCCGATGGTGAAACAGCCGCACTGGCGAGTTGAGGCGGAACTTGAGTCTCCGTCTCAAATCCTTTATAGAGCCAGGTTGGTTCAGGTTCATCTTTCGGCTCCAGGCTGATCCCGCGTGATTCGCGCCAATCGGCCGGCATCCCCACAGGCTGGCCGCTCCAATCGAGTTTCTCGATCGAGATGGCAGAGTCGGGCGCTTTGGAGGTATCGAAGAGCGAGCCGCTCACATGCGCGGCGTAGGGGTCAAGTTCAATCACCCGTTGACGGTACGCTTGCACGTTGTCGGGTTTATCCGCGCTGAAAATTTCGACGAGCACGGCATTGGCATCGTAACAATACGGATACCGCCTCAACAAGGAGGAAGCCGCTTCCGCGGCGTCGGTCTTTTGCCCGCTTTTGTAATGGGCTTTTGCCAGCAGGGCGCTCATATCACTGCGCCCGGGATCTTCGGCAAGCACGCTCTTGATTTCAGAGATCGCTTGCGGGTACAACTCCCCTTTCACATACATCTGGGCAAGCGCGCCGCGCGTCATGCGAATGCGCGGAGACGGCGAATCGCCTCGAGCCATATACAGTCGTTGCAGTTCGCTTTGCACGGCGGCGTTCGAGGGCTGGGTTTCAAAAGCGCGCTCCATGTGCCAGATGGCATCATCGAGTTTATTCTCCTCATCGCGGATGATGCCCATGCCCACATGCGAGACAAAGTCGCTCGGCGCGCACACGAGGACGCGCGAGAAAATATCCACAGCGTCGCCGTATTTTTTCATTTCGAGGTACGCCTTGCCGAGCAGGCGGTACGTGTCAAGATGTTTTGGATGAGATTTCAGGATGTGAAGACAATGAGCCACTACCTCGTCCACCTGACCGCGGTCTAACATGGTTTCGATTTCGCGGTTGTATGCCCGCAGGGATATTTTCGCCATGAGTGTCAACTCCTGCCGCTATTATAACTCACCTTAATTGTAGAACAACGGCAACGGCTGGACGTCATCTGCGCTACATGTATGCCCGGCGAGAGTCATTTCGCGCGCCTCCGCCAGTTTCGCCTCATCGTCGGCGTGGATGGTGAAGAGCGGTTCGCCCTTTTGAACTTTATCGCCAACCTTGTGATGGACGACGATGCCAACCGCGTGATCGATCGCATCGGATTTCTTCGCGCGTCCGCCGCCGAGGATGACCGACGCCTCGCCCACGCTTCGCGCATGGACTTGGGAGAGGCTCCCGTCCATCGGCGACTCCACCACCTCGACATATTTCGCGCGCGGGAATTTGGAGGTGTCGTCCACGTAGGACACGTCGCCGCCCTGCGCCTGCACCAACAAGCGGAATTTCTCGAGGGCAGAGCCGTTCGCCATCGCTTTTTCGGCTTGGGCGCGCCCGTCGCCCAAATCTTTGGCGCGTTTGCCGATCACCAGCAAGTGGGCGCACACATGCAAACAATGTTCGCGGAAGTCATGCGGACCTCCGCCTTTCAAGGCTTCAATCGCTTCAACCACTTCAAGCGAATTCCCCACCGCATGTCCCAACGGTTGATTCATATCGGAAAGCAGGGCAATTGTTTCGCGCCCCGCCAGCTTGCCGATGTCCATCATGAGTTTTGCAAGCACACGCGCTTCATCGAGAGTTGCCATGAACGCGCCGAGTCCCACCTTCACATCCAGCACAATTGCTTGCGCCCCGGCGGCGATCTTCTTGCTCATAATAGATGAAGCGATCAGCGGCGTCGAAGGGACGGTTCCCGTCACATCGCGCAGGGCGTACAGTTTTCCATCGGCTGGAGCCAACGCCAGGGATTGACCGGTCAACACCGCGCCGATCTCTTTGAGTTGTTTTTTGAATTCTTCGGTGGATAAGTCCACGCGGTAGCCGGGGATCGATTCGAGTTTGTCGAGCGTGCCGCCGCTGAAGCCCAGTCCGCGCCCCGACATTTTGCCGACGGGCAGTCCGCACGCCGCCACGGTGGGAAGAACCGTGATACTGGTCTTATCTCCCACGCCGCCCGAAGAGTGTTTGTCTACGGCGAGGTCAACTACGTCGCTCAGGTCGAGCGTGTCGCCTGAATACGCCATCGCCAGCGTGAGGTCGGTGGTCTCGCGCGGCGTCATGCCGTTGAGCATGACCGCCATCGCAAATGACGACGCTTGATAATCAGGCACGTCGCCCGACACAAATCCTTTGATGAAAAATTCGATCTCTTCGCGGGTAAGTTCGATCTTGTCGCGTTTTTTGATGATGATGTCTACAGCGCGCATGGGAGGCTCCTTGTTCAGAATTGCAAATTTATTGTATCCGATTCTGCAAAGTAGGTCACGCTTGAAGCGTGACCTACTTTTATGATTTCACTAATTTGTATCCATCTTTCGCGTCTTGCACCGTCCACCCCAGCGCGGAAATTTTATCCCGCAGGCGATCCGACTCTGCCCAATTTTTATTCACCCGCGCGGCGAGACGTTCTTCCGCCAGCGCGGTCACTTCATCCGAAGGGTTGTCATCCCCTAGAGTCGCCGCGCTGACAACCATCTCCCACACATGAGGCGGAATATCTTTTTCAAGCGGATTTGGAATCTCCACCTCGCCCAACTCGCTCAGTTTGAACTTCGAGCCAGTTGGGTACATCTCCGGGTCACATTCGCGGACAATGGACACACTGCTCACCCCGCTCACTTCGCATTGATTCGACTCAATGTCCACGACGAGACCGGTGTGCTCATCCAAGCCGATGGTTTGATTTTCGACCGGGACGAGGTCGCACCATTCGGCGAAGCGATCCATGCCGATGAAACAGCGGCTCGTGTCGAGGTCCGCGCCGCCTTCGGCGTTGTTCCAATGCGGGATGAATGAAATGTGCAAGCCGAAATCGCCGAAGAGGTTCAACCCATCCACCGCGTGAACGTCCTGCCCCACTTTGTAAATTTCATACACCGGCAGCGCGTGGGCGCCGATGGAAATCGTGGCGGCGGAGGCAAAGATCAACGTGGCGCCGAGGCGATGGCGGGCGCGAATCACATCCCACGCGAGAGTCCCTTGCAAATTGCGAATCGCGTACGTGGGACTGCCCGGTCCCATGAAGATCATGTTTGCGCACAACAATGGCTTTACGATCTCAGGATCATCGGGGCTGAACGCGGAATTTTTCTTGCGGGCAGAGACGACATCCACGATAGGTTTGTAGTTTTGCAAACGAGTCTTCATAAACTCCCCCACCTTGCCAACCACCTGCGACGAGTTCAGTTCAAAACCTGCGGGCGTTTCAAGCAACGCGATGCGAAGCGGATCGTTGATCCGTTTTGCAAGCGATTCAAAAATACGTCCGCCCGCCAGCGAAGTTTCACCCGAGCCGAGAAATGCGATTTGTCCGATCGTCATATCAATTGGATGATGCGGTTAATTCATCTATTACGATTCTTGTTTCAGCAATTCTTTTGCTTTCGCCCAAATCGCATCGAACATTTTCACGGTCAGCCTCCCAGTCAACGTATTTTGCTGGCTGGGATGATAGGAGCAGATCAAGGATGAATTATGAAGGATGAAAGATGAAGACGGCAATGGATACACCGCTCCATGAGAAAATTTCCATTCCGAATTGCGGATCGAATAGATTTTCAAAATTCTCTCGAACGCGATACGACCAAGACAAACGATCACCTTCGGCTTGATAATTTCCAATTCACGTTCGAGATACGGCTGGCAGGTATTCAATTCTTCGAGACTCGGCTTGTTATCTGGCGGAGCGCAGCGCGCGACAGCGGTGATGTATAACTCGTTGAGACGAAGACCGTCGCTTCTCGACGTCGCCTCAGCCTGATTCGCAAACCCAGCCTTGTGCAACGCCGGGTACAAAAACCCGCCCGACGCGTCGCCGGTGAACGCGCGTCCAGTGCGATTCGAACCGTGCGCGCCGGGGGCGAGTCCCACCACGAGGACGCGCGCTTTCGGGTCTCCAAATCCCGGCACCGGCTTGCCCCAATATTCCTGATCGCGATACGCCTTGCGCTTGACGCGGGCGACTTCCTCCCTCCACGCAACGAGACGTGGACATTTGCGGCAGGTTATAATCTCGGCATTCAACTCATCAAGTTTCATACCTTCGATTGTATCAGGAGCCAAGATGAAGCCTTTGCGTAAAAACGTTGCCATTGCGATCGACGGAGGCGGCGTTCGCGGCATCATCCCAGCCAAAGCCCTGACCATGCTGGAGGCTGAGGTCGGCAAATCAGTTCATCAGATCTTCCGACTGTGCGCCGGAACGTCCACGGGTTCGATGCTGGCGGCGGGAATCGCAAGCGGCGCGGACGCAACGAGCCTCCTTCAACTCTATCTTAATATGTGTCCCGTTTTGTTTCGCAGATCATTCTGGACAATGTTGTGGCTGGTTCGCGGCTATCGCTATTCGCGCGAACCGCTCGTTCAGCAATTTGGAGAGATCGTGAAGGGCAAGACTCTCGGCGACTTGTGGAACGCATCCCCTTCGACCGCGCTAGTGACAACCACCTACGACCTCGTCTCGAATCGAACGCGTTTTATCAAATCGTGGTCGGAAGAATATCAGAGTTGGAGCGTGCTAGATGCCGTCCTCGCTTCGTCCGCCGCGCCTACTTATTTTCCAGTTTTAGACGGCCGCTTCACTGACGGGGGAATCGGCTCGTATGACAACCCCTGCTTCTTAGCCGCCTATGAGCTGACACATATCCTGCATTGGAAACATAGCGAGACCACGCTCATCAGCCTCGGCACCGGGCGCGCCCCCGAACATATCAAAGTGGGCGAACCGACTCGCTACAGCGCGATCCAATGGCTGCCAAAAGTTCTTGAAACACACTCACAAGACGCCAGCGACCAACAGATCATTCTGGTGAAAACCATGTATCCCGACCTGGATTTTCGGCGTTATCAGGTCGATCTGAAAGAACCCATCGCCGTGGACGATTACCACAAGTCGCCCGAACTGCTGATCTATGGCGAAGAAATGGGGAATCATTTGCTAAAGGATCAAGTTGATGAAGCCGAGATGGCGCCTGCTCCGCGAGTGCCCAAGATGAACAAAGCGCAGACTACAAAATCAGCATCGCGTCGCCGAACGAATAGAAGCGATAACCCTCGCTGACCGCAGTTGCATAGGCGGCGAGAATCATATCGCGCCCCGCGAACGCGCTGACCAACATCAACAGCGTGGACTTGGGCAGGTGAAAGTTGGTGATCATCGCGTCCACGATCTTGAATTGATAGCCGGGGAGGATGTAGAGAGAGGTGGGACCGAGGAAAGGGAGAATTGGAGAATTAGAGATTAGAGATTCAGAGACTGGAGACTGGAGACTTGTCCTGAGTGAAGTCGAAGGGCTGGCGGCGGATTCAAGCGTTCTCACCGATGTTGTTCCCACCGCAACAACTCTCCCGCCTCGCGCGCGGGTTTCGTTAATTGCATCCGCTGTTTCTTGAGTCAACTCGCACCATTCGCTGTGGATCTTGTGTTCTTCGGGGTTATCTTCATTCACCGGAGCGAAAGTGTCCAAGCCGACATGCAATGTAACATAGGCGACTCTTATACCTTTGACTTGCAACTCTTCGAGTAAGCGCGGCGTGAAGTGGAGTCCAGCCGTCGGCGCGGCAGCGGAACCGGGCTCTTTGGCATAGACCGTTTGATAACGTTCGGGGTCATCCAATTTTTCGTGAATGTACGGCGGAAGCGGCACATTCCCCACTGTGGAAAAATACGGCTCGATGGGTTCGGAGAATCTTATCAAGCGCTCCGATCCGTTCAATTCTTCGATGATCTGAACTTCGGGTCCCTCGTCCACTTTCGCCACCCTGCCTACGCGCAGACCTTTTCCTCCGACCAACGCCTCCCATGTGACTTCATCTCGGCGGCGCAATAACAAGAGTTCCACTCGCCCGCCAGTTTCCTTCCGCGCAAAGATCCGCGCAGGGATGACGCGCGTATGATTCAACACCAGCAGATCCCCCGCGTTGAGGTAATCCGTCACATCGCGGAAGATGCGATGCTCCAATTTTGCACTCTCACGATGCAACACCAACAAGCGCGACGAATCGCGCGGCTCAGCAGGCGTCTGCGCGATAGAAGATTCGGGGAGGTTGTAGTCGAAGTCGGAGGTTTGCATTTCGTTTGAATGATCTATGTCCCTGCATCCAAACGCTTACTGATCAAGCCAGAACAAAGAGAGTTTTTCTTTGAACGTTTTGAATTCAGAATCACCTGTAACCAAAGAGGCATTTAATTCAATAGCTAGAGACGCGGCAAAAGCATCGGCATAGGAAATTGGGTATTTCGCTTTTAGCCATGCCGCGGCAAGGATTCTTTCTTCGGTTGCATCATAGAAAGCAATCGGGAAGGCTTGCAAATCTGCTAATACAGTTTTGGCTTTATCGATTCCCTGCTCACGGCTGACGATATAAACCAACTCTCCAACATTCATCATGCTCATTGCAAGACTTATTTCCCCATCTCCCGCATCTTTTAATAGCTGAGTTACTTTTTCTCCACTGAGCTCAGCCTCAAAATGAGCGACCAAGGCGAATGCGTCCAACACAAAAAATTGCGCCATCTTTATGATCGGAATCGCTTGATCTTGGCTTCTTCACGCGCCAATTCCTCTTTTCGCTCTCTGAGCAGCGCCTGTGTCAGGGATTTCTTCCCCGCGTATTTTCCATATGTCGCTTCGATATGTCGAAGACGCTGCGCCTTCGACATTGCAGGTTTCTTAGCGCGCAAAATCTTTTGGATTTGCCTGTAGGTTTCTGGAGAGAGCTCTATTGTTTTTCCAGCAGGAGTAACCAAGCGTGGAGTTGCCATAGTAAATAGCCTTTCGTTATGCGGTAATTATACACCGAGCGCACGAAGGAGGATTTGGGGAGGTTTGCAATATTATTTTTGTATAAAGCGAGAGATTAAATTGAGGACAATGGTCAACACCACCGACACCAAAATCGAAGATGCAATCGGAAAATAGAACGAGCCGTTCTCGCCTTCGATGCGAATGTCACCCGGCAACCGTCCCAGCGGCAAGCCGAATTTCGCGGCGAGGTAGGCGCCTCCGCCGATAAGGAAGAGGATAATTCCGCCGAGCATCAAGTAGCGGGCAACGGAATCCATGCCTCTAACTTCCGCGTTCATACGGCGATGCGATCTGCACGTCCCCCATTGGATAATGCTTCACATTTCTTGTCACCACCTCAGCGCCCGTAACAAATGCGGTTGCCGCGATCAGGGCATCTGCCAATTCCATCTTGCGCACAGCTCTGTGTTGATTTAAGTACTCTCCCGCTTTACGAGCAATTGCTTCGTCCACATCAATAACGAGAAACAGGTTAAATAATTTCTCGGTTCGCTCTTGTTCACCAGGGCGCATCCCCGCCAGAATCTCCGTCAGGCTCACCACCGACATGGCTAGAATTTCACCGTCTGCCAATGTTTGGGTGAAATACTCGAACGTTTGGCGATGACCATGAAAATGGTCAATGGCAATATCGGTGTCAATCAGTTTCATCCGAGTCGGTCCGCGTCGAATCTAAACGATATCCTTTGCGAATTTCACGCACATACCTAAGCGAGTCGGCGGAAATGTCAGTTCGATCCGCCCACATCCCAAAACTTTCAGCCAGCGCTTCGCGAATCTTCTCGATGGGAGTGACGACCATGCGTCCCAATTTATCAATCGTGATCGCCACCTCCTGCCCCGCAGGTAACGCTTTTCGATATTCATCGGGAATGCTCAACGTATATTTTTGAGTGATCTTCGTAACGACCATGCGAACCTCCGATACAACGCCATTATACAACTGGGCGGGAAAACCCCGCCCCTACAACAACCTCGGCTGACCCTCTTCCACATAATCCAACCCCAAATGCTCATACGCGGACTTTGTCGCGACGCGTCCCTGCGGCGTGCGGTCTAAAAATCCGAGTTGCAAAAGATATGGCTCGACCACGTCCATGATCGTGTCCTGTTCCTCGCTGATGGACGCGGCGATGGTGTTCAAGCCGACGGGTCCGCCGTTGTATTTTTCGATGATCGTCCGCAGGACGCGGCGGTCCACATCGTCGAGCCCGAGCGGGTCCACTTGCAACAAGTCCAACGCTTCTTTCGCGACGGATTGCGTGATCGTCCCATCTGCGCGGACTTGGGCAAAGTCGCGGACGCGGCGCAGGAGTCGCAACGCGATACGCGGAGTCCCACGCGCCCGCTTCGCCACTTCCCTTATGCCTGATTCGTCAGCGGAGACTTTGAGCATCCCTGCGGCGCGCGCGACAATTTGACGCATGGCTTCGATGTCGTAATAATCCAAACGATAGACCGCGCCGAATCTCGCGCGCAACGGCGCGGTGACGAGAGCCAGTCGGGTTGTCGCGCCGACGACAGTAAAGCGAGGCAGTTTGAGGCGCAGAGAACGAGCCGAGGGTCCCTTGCCGATGACGATGTCCAACGAGAAATCTTCCATCGCGGGGTAGAGCACTTCCTCCACCGCGCGTCCGAGGCGATGAATTTCATCAATAAAAATGACATCGCCCGCGCGGAGGTTGGTGAGGATGGCGGCGAGATCGCCCGCGCGTTCGATGGCGGGACCCGCCGTGACCTTGACGTTGACGCCCATCTCGTTGCCCAACACATGCGCGAGCGTGGTCTTGCCCAAACCAGGCGGACCGTAAAACAACACATGATCCAACGCCTCGCCGCGATGTTTCGCCGCATCAATGAGGATCGAAAGATTCTCTTTCACTTGATCCTGACCGATGAGGTCGGCAAGTTGTTGCGGCCGAAGCGCGTTGTCCACGCGGTCGTCGGGTTTCGATTCGGGGTCGAGAGGGCGTTGTTTCGGCATGGAGGGATTATAGCAAATAAAACGGGCGACCCAATGAGCCGCCCGACAGGAAATGACAAACCTAGCCACAGAGCGCGCAGAGATTCTGAGATTTTCTCAAAGGTCTCCGTGTTCTCTGTGGCTAATGAAATTATTCCGATGGCTCGAACGTAACTTCCACTGTCATCCCCCACTTCAGGCGCGGATCAACATCATGCGCCGCGATTCGCACAGTGTAGATCACGTCACCGCCTTGCAACACGGACGAACCGCTGATCTCTGTGACAACGCCATTCATCGTCACATCAGGCAACGCATCGGCAGTGAACGTGACATTTTGCCCAACGGACAATTTCACCACTTCGAGTTCGGTCACGTCGGTCGTCTCGATCACCCACGCGGACGTATCCGCCACGCTCACGATTCGAGTCTCAGGGGAAACCTGCTCGCCCGCTTTGACTGCCACCTCAGCGACGACTCCATCGAACGGCGCGGTGAGAACATAATTGGAAAGATTCGCCTGCGCCGCTGTCACTTGCGCCTGCGCGTTCTCCAAACGAGCGGTTGCCAAGGCAAGTTGATCTTCGTTAACTCCGCTGGCGGAAGTTTCGTATTGATATTTCGCTTCGGCTTCGGTCCCAAGCGCGGCATCCAACGCGGCGCGGACGGTATCGCGCTCACGCGTGATCTCATCCAGATTGCGAATCGCTTCGTTGTAATCCTCCCGCGCGGTTTCGAGCGCGTCTTCGGCAGTCACGCGCTTGGAATTGTCTTTATCCAAATCTTTGTACTTACCAAACTCGTCCTTCGCGTCCTGCAGATCGGCGTTGCGATCTTCCACGTCGGCTCTCGCGTCTTCGATGCGGTCTTCGATGGAGTCAACGTTCAAATCTTCCCACTCGCGCTCGGCTGTCTCGCGGACTTCCTGCGCGTTCATGTAAGCCGTCCATGTGGCGGCGAGATTTGCAGAGCCGTTGCGGTTCAACGAGTCCAACGCTTGTTGCGCGCCGACCAGCTCGAGATTCGCGGCGCGGAATTGCGCTTCCGCGACGCTGGCATTCGAGAGACGCGCCAACTCATCGCCTCTTTTCACCGAATCGCCGATCATCACGTTGACCGATTCCACGATGCCAACTGCTCGAAACGTCAGGTTCGCCGCGTGGACGGGTTCGAGCCGCCCTTCGGCGATCACGCCCTCAGACGCCGCGACGCTCTCCGAAGCAGGAGCAGGCGTCCCCGTCGCCTGATTCGCGCAGGCGGTCAGGATCAAAGCGGCGATGAGGGAGATCATCATAAAAATTTTCGTTTTGTTTTTCATTGCATCCTTCTTTCTGTTTCCATAATAAATTCGCTGGTTGAGTAGGGCGAAGCCCGTATCGAAACCAGCAGGCTAGATTCAAACTTTATATTTCATGAATACTTGTGGTCTCGGTACGCCCTTCGACGCTTCGTCTTCGCTAGCGCTCCGCTCAGCGCGCTCAGGGCTACTCGACCACCGTGTTTACCTGTTTCCTTGTCTACCTGTTTACGTGTTTACCTCATTCATACGCCAACACCTCGCGGATCGTCAGCCGCGCCGCGTTGCGGGCAGGGATGACGCTTGCGAGGGTCGAGAGCGCCAACACCAGCGCGAGCCAGATGACATAACCTTGATACGTGAAGACCACGTCAATTGCCGATTGGAAAATTGCGAGGCTGACGATGGTTGACAGCAAATACGAAAATGGGATGGAAAGAATCACCGCGAGCGCAAACGACATCATGCCGATCACGATGCCCTCGGCGATGACCGTCCGCATTACGGCGCGATCGTCTGCGCCGATGGCGCGCATGATGCCGATCTCGCGCGTGCGTTCGAGGACATTCATGCCCATCGTGCCTGTGAGTCCCATTGAGCCGACGATGGCGGTGAGGATCGCCATGATGAGCAGGAACACGACGAGCGTGTCGAGACTCTCCACCGCCGTATCCAACGACGCGCGTCCCGACTCTGCCACGCGGACTTTGAAACCTTGATCGCGGAAGAATTTATCCAACTCTTCGGCTTTGGCGTCTTGGTAGGCGCGGCTGTGTTCTTCCGTTTCGAGCCTGAATGAATACGAGCGGTTCGCAAGATCGTTCATCTGCGAAACATATTCGTACGGCGCGTACGCCAGCACGCCCTCGCGATCCATGAATTGAAAAATGCCGATCACTTCCCACAGTTCTTCACGCCCTTCGATCTTGAGATGCACCTGATCGCCGACATTGAGATTCGGAAAATATTTACGCGCGCTTTCGCTGATGGCAAGTTTCTTCACATCGTCCGCGCGGATCCAACGCCCATCCAAAAGATTCGGCTGGACGAGTCCGCTGTCCGCGGGCGGACCGAACATGTTGAGATTCTCCATCACGTCCCCATTCGCGTCGAGCAGTTCACCGCTCACGAACTGCCAACCCTCCACGCGCTCCACGCCGTTCACCTTCATCGCAATTTGTTCGATCTCTCGCAAACGATACGGCTCATCGAAATCCAGCGAAACATCGGCGGAAAAATATTTGCTGATCTGCCCGATGTACTCGTGCAACGACACGCGCACATTGAAGACCGCGATGAAGATCGCGCCGCCCATCGTCAGCGTGAACAACGTCAGCATGAGCCGACTCTTTCTTCGGAATGTGTTGCGCAGTGATATGACGAACGGACGCGGGATGTGGATTCCGCGCGCGGCAAGCAGACGCGTCGCCTTGACTTGGATCCAATCCAGCCGCGACAGACGCTTCTCTTCGCCGCTTCGGGCTGGTCGCTCGTCGTCAGCCAACCCACCGCTGAGAGCGCGCAACACCGTGATACGCGATCCGTTGACCACAGGCGCGAGCCCCGCAATGAGCGGAACAAACAAGCCGACGAGGATTTGAATCAGGAACGCCAGCGGCACGATGCGATAGCCGAGCAAATTGAAATTCAGTTCGTTGGCGATGAATTCCGCCAGACCATACGCGCCCGCGCCGCCGAACGGGACCGCGATCAGCAACGCGATGACTCCGAACGCCATGATGAGCGTAATGTACATCACGAAGACTTGATTGCGCTGTCCGCCCACGAGCTTGATCACGCCGATGTGCCGCAAGTGTTGGTTCAACAACGCGCTCAACGTGTTGGCGATCAACGAACTGGAGAGGAATACGATCAAAATTCCCAACGCCAACAGGATGCCGAGCACCGCGTTGATCGTATCTGCCAGCGGATGTTTATGCGATTCGGAAAACCGCGAACGGACGACAAGTTGTCCGTTGTTTTCGAGTTTCTCCTTCAATGCCGCGCCCACCTCGCGGACGTAGGCAATGTCGTCGCCGTCACCCGTCACGGTGACCAAGGCTCGGTTGAACGACTCAGGCTGACCGAGGTATGGAAGCGTATCCATGGTGACGTATCCGAACGGCGAGGCGAGGAAGTCCCCTGCGGCGGAGGCGGTGTCTTGCACAATTCCAGTCACTGGCAAAGTTTTTATCGAACCGTCGGGGAGTTGAAATTCGAGCAGGTCGCCCACGTTCACATCGAGGTTGGTCAACGCTTTTTGTTCGAGCAGTACTTTGCGCTTTGCTGGGATGGACGCGCCCTCGAGCGGGGTCAACAAGTTGATGCTGTTATCTTCAAAACTCTCGAACGCGTTCATGTCGAGCGTCACCCATTTTTCGGTGCCTGGCACGCGCACGCGCATGTTGAACACGCGCCGCGCCTCGGCATCTTTCACGTTCGGCTGGTTGAGAATGGAATCGAGAACGTCTTCGTTGAAGTTCGTCATCCGCAGTTCGATGTTGGCTGGCACGTTCGCCGCATACGACACGCCCATATCCTGCGAGATGATCTGATACGCGCCCGCGATCACGCCAATCGAAAACACGCCCACCGCAATGGAAAATACCACCAGCAGTGTGCGGGCTTTGTTATCTATGAGGTCATGCAGAACTTTTCGCCAACGAGGTTTCATACGATTTTTGATTTACGATTTCAGATTTACGATTTTTTATGTACGGTGGTCGAGTAGCCCGAAGCGATAGCGAAGGGCGTATCGAGACCACCACGCCGTAAAATATTTCTGTTACAAAAGTTTGTTCGCGTACTTGTGGTCTCGATACGTCCCGCGATGCTTCGTCTTCGCTATCGCTCCGCTCAGCACACGCGGGACTACTCGACCACCGATCAAGGTGAGTAACATGAATTGTTTTACCGTAGTAACGACTTCAGTCGTTTGATTGCGGCGAAAAAGCGACTGAAGTCGCTACTACGACATCGGGCGATTATGGTTACTCAGAAAATCTTTACTTCCTCTTAAACAACGAGAACAGCCCGCCTTTGCGGCTGTCTGCGGCGCGATGGACCTCGAGGCGCTCCTGCACGATCTTGCCAACCGCGTCGGCGGTTCTTGGCGACACGTCCATCACGCGCTTGAAATCTTCGCGCTTTATCGTCAAAACTTCAACGGGTTCTTCCTCGCTTGCGCGGACATTCGCAATCGCTTTGCCTCCGCGCAAGAGTTCGATCTCGCCAAAAAATTCGCCAGGCTTCAAACGCGAGATGACGTTCTCTCCGTTCTTGCGGTCGTGTAACACCACTTCCACTTCGCCTTTGCGGATCATAAAGAAATTTTCGATTGGCTCCTCGCGCGAGATGATCGTGGCTTTCGGCTGATACGTCCGCTCTTCGGCGAGTTTGGTGAACTCCATCATGTGACGATGTCTCAGCCACGGCAGGGATTTGGCAATCGTCTCGTTGATGAGTTCACCGTCGGCGATGATGATGTTGCGCGTGGTGCGCGACGTGAGCGACGGATCGTGCGTCACCATCAACACGGTCTTGCCGCGCCGCGCCAACTCTTCGAACAAGTCAATGATGATGTTGGCTGATTTTGTATCGAGGTTACCCGTCGGTTCATCTGCAACCAACAACGGCGGATCACATGCCAACGCGCGCGCAATGGCGGCGAGTTGTTGTTGTCCCGTTGAAACCAGCATAGGCAATTTATTCGCAAACTCTTCCAGCCCAACCAACTTCAACATGTCCATCGCGCGCGCGGGTCGTTCATCGAAGTCGTACATGTCGGCGTAATCCATCGGCAACATCGCATTCTCAAGCAATGTGAGCATCGGAAGCAATTGAAAAAACTGAAACACGATTCCCAAATTGCGTCCGCGCCATTTCGAGCGCTGGCTTTCGCTCACGCCCGTGTAAATGTCCGTGCCGCCGATCACCACCTTGCCATCCGTCGGATGGTCAATGCCTGTGATCATGTTGAGCAGTGTAGATTTTCCGCTCCCCGATTTCCCAACGATCGAAACAAACTCGCCGCGATTGATGGTCAGGTCAACGCCTTTGAGCACGGTGAACTCGCCCGCCGCGTTTTTGAATCGCTTGACGACCCCGTGCATATCGATCATCGCCTCAGGCGATGACATCGCATGAGGGTTAGAACCAGACTTCCCCTTGGCGCGACGCGGACTCACTTCCGCCTCCACCAAGATTTTTTGGGATTCAAATCCGCATCGTTATCGCCCTTCGACTGCGCTCCGCTCCGCTCAGGGCGAGAGATCAACTCCCCATCCGCGATCTGGAGCGCGCGCGTGAATCGCGTTGACAACGACTCGTCGTGCGTGACCATCACGATCGTTTTGCCTTGATCGGCGACGAGACGCGCGAAGAGTTCGAAGATGTGATCGGCAGTGACCGAGTCGAGACTGCCCGTCGGCTCGTCCGCGATGATGATGGGCGGATCGTTCGCCAGCGCGCGCGCAATGGCGACGCGTTGTTGCTGTCCGCCCGAAATGAGCGCGGGAAGTTTTTCGGCATGTTCTTCGATCTCGACGAGGCGCAACAACTCGAGCGCACGTTGACGCGATTGTTTCGGACTGAAGTTGCCGCACAAGTCCATAGGCAGGGTGATGTTTTCGACGAGCGTGAGCATCGGCAAAAGTTGAAACGACTGAAACACAACGCCCATCGTATGCCCGCGCCATAACGCGATCTCGTCTTCTTTTTTCTTGTGCACCGAAACAGGCGAACCGTTTGAGTGAATGATGACTTCGCCCTCGCTGAGATGATCCACACCTGTGATCATGTTGAGCAGTGTGGATTTGCCCGCGCCCGATTTGCCGACGATACCAACGAACTCGCCCGCGCCGATGTTCATGTTGACGCCTTTGAGCGCGGTGAAATCGCCCGCCGCGGTGGCGTAGGTCTTCACCACGTCGCGCAGTTCGATCAGGGAGGATGCGACTTTGCTTTCAACCGGAGATTGCCGAACCGATGACACGACTTTCAAAATCCTTTAGGACTTACTCAGTTGAACCTGTTGCGCCGTAGTTGCACTGCGGTGGCGGCAGTACAACTGCCCGCCAACTGCGTTAGTCCTTTCCTTTATTTTTCGGGAAAAGTATAGTATATTCCAGACACTGTTTGATAATAAACAGTGTCTATTATATGCAATAGACTATTGGTGTCAAGACTAAGAAAGGCTGCCAATGTTGAACTCCACATCGAAAACAAAAACGGATCGCCGCGTGCAACGCACGCTCCAATCTTTGCGAGCCGCTCTGCTTGAACTCATCAAAGAAAAAAACTACGATGATATCTCCATCGAGGAGATCACGGAGCGCGCCAATGTGGGACGCGCCACGTTCTACCTGCATTACAAAGATAAGGAAGACCTGCTGTTGGAAGAGTTCAGCGAGACGATCTACGATCAGGCGCAGGTTCTGTCAGAAGTCCCATTTTCCGCATGGGTGCCCGCTTCAACAAAAGACAGCGGAAAAAACAAGCCGCTCCAGCCCCTCCTGCTGGTGTTTCAACACGTTCACGATCACTCCGAACTTTATTACTTGCTTTTGAAGAGCGCCAACGCGAGCAAGATCGTCGAGCGCATTCGCAAAGTCAGCACGGAGGCGATTGTCAGGTTTGTCGAGAACAAGATGAAGTCTGACCCGATCCCCCTCCTCTTCGAGGTGCCGATCGAATTCTTTGCGGCATTTTTCAGCGGAGCGTTACTCAGCGTGGTGAGTTGGTGGATCAAGGAAGACATGCGTCATTCTCCCGAAGAGGTGACGAGTATGTTCCGAAGCCTATTCTTTAGCGGCGCCGAGAAAACGCTCGGTCTGCAAGCAGGCACGGAGTGATCTGCGGCTACGTTGACGCAGTTCAATTGCACCAAAATCTCGGCAAACCCTAGTCACGGATTACACGACTTCGCACGGATTTCTTGTAGATTAAGAATTTAACCGAGCGACCCTGCCTTTTCGTTTTGAACCACTGAGACACTGAGTCACGGAGATTTTAATTGGCTTTGCTCAGTGTCTCCGTATCTCACATGTCCCAATGTGTTTCGGGAGTGGTTCAATTTATTACTCGATTAATTGACAAAAGAACAATAAAATACATTCATGAAAATCCGTGTAATCTTTAGCAAAGAATGATTTTGATTAAACGGGGCTATAATCGAAACATTCAATCTCGAGGAGAATACAATGTCCAATGTATACGCATCCAATCATCCGCTGGTCGCGCATAAACTTTCGCGCCTGCGCGACAAAATCACCGAGCCTAAGAAATTCCGCGAACTGGTGCGCGAGATCGCCGCGCTCCTGGCATACGAAGCCACCGCCGATTTGGCTGTAGCGCCGCGCGAATTCGAAACTCCGCTAGCCAAAATGACAGGCTCCGAGTTGAAAGAGAAGATCGGACTCGTGCCCATTTTGCGCGCGGGACTTGGTATGGTGGAAGGGATATGGGAACTTATGCCTGTTGCCGAAGTCTGGCACATCGGCTTGTATCGCGATGAACATACACTGCGACCCGTCGAGTATTACAACAAACTCCCCACCGAACCGACCGTTTCTGTCTGTTTGATTCTTGATCCCATGCTTGCTACAGGCGGTTCGGCAACAGCAACGGCAGACGTGTTAAAAAAATGGGGCGTGAAGAAAATTAAATTTGTGGGTCTCATCGCCGCGCCTGAGGGAATCAAGGCGATGCAGGATAAGCATCCCGATATTGACATCCACATCGGCGCAATTGACAGTCACCTCAATGAGCGCGCGTATATCGTGCCAGGGCTGGGAGACGCGGGGGATCGGCAGTTTGGGACGGGGTGAGGGGAGAGAATTAGAGGATTGGAGAATTAGAGAATAGAGACTGGAGAATTGAGAAAAGAGATTGGAGACTGGAGACTAGAGATTGAGAGATAGTGTAATTGGTAATTGGTAATTGGTAATTGGTAATTGGTAATTGGTAATTGGCGGTTAAGTAACCTGATTGATGGCGCAGCAGGATCAGAGAATTGCGTTTGGCTTGCATGGATTAACTGAATCGGAGGCTGATATGGCGAAGAATGCGGATATAAAAACCAAAGTCAATAAGGCAAGCGTAACGGCGTTTTTAAATAAGGTTGAGAGTGAGCAAAAGCGAAACGACTCTTTCGAGTTGGTGAAGATCATGCAACAGGTCTCGAAAGAAAAACCGAAAATGTGGGGACCAAGCATCATCGGGTTTGGGTCGTTGCATTACAAGTACGAGAGCGGACGCGAAGGCGACATGCCGTTGATCGCTTTTTCTCCGCGCAAGCAGTACATCACGCTGTATCTTCTGATGGGGAACGATTACGAAAAACCACTGCTCGAAAAACTTGGCAAACATACCACAAGCAAGGTGTGCCTGTATATCAAAAAATTGAGCGACGTGGATATGAAAACGCTAAAAGAGTTGATCACCAAAACATACCAAGCATCGAAGGCGTTGAAGTAATGTGAATAGTGGATAACAATTTCATGTCATGCTAAGGGGCGGTTTTTGCCCCGAAGCATCTCTGAGAGACTCATCCGAGACCCTTCGGTCGCGGAGTTTACCCTGAGTTTATCGAAGGGCTCCCTCAGGGTGACATGGTTGTATGTTTGGCATATTCATGATTGATATTTAAAGTAGTTCAATCTTGTTAGTTGATCGGAGGCTGACATGGCGAAGGCTGAATTGAAAACCAAAGTCAACAAGGCGAGCGTGACGGCATTTTTGAACAAGGTGGATGATGAGCAAAAACGAACAGACTCTTTCGAGATTCTAAAATTGATGAAGCAGGTCACGAAAGAAGAGCCAAAGATGTGGGGGTCGAGCATCGTCGGCTTCGGCAGTTATCACTACAAAAGCAAAAGCGGGCGCGAAGGCGATTGGATGCTCACAGGTTTTTCGCCGCGCAAACAAAATCTCACGCTCTATCTCATGGGCGGATTCGACACGCACAAAGACCTGCTCAAGAAACTCGGCAAATTCACCACCAGCGTCGGATGTTTGTACATCAAGAAGTTAGACGATGTGGATAAAAAAGTTTTGAAAGACCTGGTCGCCGCGTCTGTGAAGCGGATGAAACAACTCAATCAATGATAGTACAGACCGTCCCGCAGGTTTTCTTGCAGGACTCTGTTCATGCAAGAAACCTGCGGGACGTTCTGCGCAATGCGAGTTACTCAATGACGATCCAAAAAGATGTCGAAGGCAACGAGAAAAAATATCTGCATGAATTTGCGGATTTTTCACATAAGCGCGTCCTCGAGATCGGATGCGGCGATGGGCGGTTGACGTGGCAGTACACCCATGCTTCCTCCCTAACCATCGGGCTGGACTCTGACCATGACGCGTTGCGCGTCGCTTCGATTGATGCGCCTCACGACCGAAAACACAAGATCCATTTCGTCCATTCCGAAGCGGAGCGTCTCCCCTTTTCAAAAGAGACGTTCGACATTGCCATACTCGCATGGTCGCTTTGATGTATCACGCATGAGGGCATGGTCCATGCCCTGAGTGAAATTCGGCGCGTATTGATTCCAAACGGCATCTTGATTGACTTGCGCCCGTTGCTGAGTCGCTGGGAGGTGGAAGTGGCGTCCGCGCGTGAGAGCAAGCTCACGGGCAGAGTGAACGATTTCGAAGTCGGCATCGCAGACGACACCGCCGCGAATCGCTCGATGGCGGAGGCTGAGTCCAATGGATGGTTCATCCGCGAGCGCGAGGAATTCTTTGCGTACGTCTACTCGTGGGACACGCCGCACGAAATGGAAGAGTGGATTGACGACGAATGGAACGATTTCATCGAGTTGGACGAAGAGGCGAAACACGCCACGCGCTCGGCTTGGGCGCTTTCAGACGGCGATGCGCGCGCGCAGTTGCGGATGAAGATGTTGATCGGGAGGTGGAGGAGGGGATGATAGAGAATTGGAGGATTGGAGAATTGATGACGGCGGGCGTATAATGCTGTACATAGGAAGTTAGACGGCTTGTGGGCAGTTTAACCATCCAAATAGTGTCTTATACAGATACAGGCTGGTTAAGGCACAGTTAGGCGCTCCCCTGGAAACCCGAATTTGATATGTATATGAAAAAGCTGAAATCTCTTCCATTGGTATTGTTAATGCTGTTGACCCTTATCGGGTGTATTTCAGAAAATACACCAAAAGAAAATCTAGCGGCACCAACTGCAACTATTCCATCTTCAACACCATTGCCACCTGAGACTTTAACTCTCATCCCTACTGAAACAAAAGTTCCTACCCCAACGTTATATTTGACTCCTTTACCAACTTTGTCTTTTTACAAGACGGCATACCAAATGTATGAGGCTAATAACATATGTGGTTTGCCTTGCTGGTGGGGCATTACTCCAGGTGTATCGACATGGACAGAAGCACAGCAATACATCGCCCATTTCAATCCATCCCGTTCATTTGGCGTTGAAAAAGTAACAAATTTTAAAATACCTATTACGAAATCTACACAATCGGAAATGTACGTATGGTCTGTATGGCTTCCGAATGCAGATACATCTGCGTCTGTTTATTTAGAGGTTCAAAATAATGTCGTAATGGCGATAAGAGTCGCTCAAGACCTATTCACTCTATTCTTTCCTCTTCATAAATTTTTTGAAGCATCTGATGAGCCAGATAAGGTTTTGGTATACATTAGTGACCGCGATAAAATTAATAGCACCTATGATGCTACACTATATTTAGTGTACGAACAAAAACATATTCTTGCAAGCTATGTCTTCTGGGGAAGCGAAACGACAGACGCCGTGAATTTATGCTTACAGCATCTTAGCCCACAAGAGATGCATTTATGGTCATCTGAGGTAGAAATAAGTACAGATCTTTCCACTCTTAAACCGTTAGATGAATTTTCTGATCTAAATCCAAACTCATTCTATGAGAGATTCAAAAGCAAGAACCACCAATGCTTTGAAATGTCAAAAAATGCTTGGAAATAATCTGTGAATTTTTTATTTGAAGGACAACAAACTTGCAAAATGCGCCCGCCTATGAACAGCGGTGTCAAGGGTTGAGGAGAAACTAGATCAAAAAAAGCCTCGCGTCTTGCAAAAGAAGCTAAGCTATCGAAAATTCACCGAATTCGTAAAGGATCAAAAATGTCAGAAGAACAGCCAATCAGAAAAGTTGTCTTTGCGATCAACATCACCATAGACGGCTACTGCGGACATGAAGCGATGCTCCCCGACGACGAAGTACATGAGTACTTCACCGAACTCTTGCGTAACACAGGCGTTGATATTTTCGGGCGCAACACGTATCACCTGATGTATCCATACTGGCACGATGTTGCGGTGGATCAATCGGAAACGCCAACGGTCAACGAATTCGCGCGGGTATTCGATTCCGTGCCGAAGATCGTCTTCTCAACGACGATGAAGAGCGTAGAATGGAACAACACCACGCTCCTGCACGGAGGTCTTCGGGAAGAGATCATGAAGTTAAAAGGACAGCCAGGGAAAAATATCTCCATCGGCAGTCTCAACATCGCCTCGCAAGCCGCGCAATGGGACCTCATTGACGAATATCACTTTGTCGTCCACCCCGTCATTGCAGGAGCAGGTCCGCGCTTGTTTGAATCGGGCGCGAACCTGACGTTGAAACTTATCGGATCGAAAACGTTCCGTTCGGGGGTTGTCGCGTTGCGATATCAGAAATAATTCGTAGAGAGTATTTCATAAATAGACCTCTTGCATAAGAGTCTCTCGTTCAGCCACACATCGTCCTGATGTTCTTCGGGAGAGTCCACAGAGACCCTTGACCCAGCGCCTGCGTTCGGGGCAGGTGGAAATGCTCATTTTCCCTGTGATCTCTGCGGCAAAAATGACTTTCGCACGAGGTCTTATACATAACCATCCGAAAGAAAAAACTACAATGACGCGATCAAATCAATTGAGCAAACGGGAACAGGATGTGGTCAATTTACTCATCGAGGGCAACAGCAACAAGCTGATCGCTTCTTCCCTTCATATATCCGAGCGCACGGTCGAATTTCATTTGAAAAATATCTTTACAAAATATCAGGTCGGCTCTCGCATGGAATTGGTATTGAAGCTGGGAAAGTCCAAACCCCAAAAACTAGGGGAATCCACAGTTGCGCCCGGAGTAGAAGTTGCCGAAAATAGAGACCAGCCCAGTTCAAGGAACTGGGTCACACCTTTGAGAGAAGCTGTCTCTATAATCAGCAAGGAGTTAGGAATGGAAAATTTGTTGAATTCAAAAGCCAACAGCGAAGCGGACTCGTCCACGTTCTTTGGCGCGATCCGCGTCTGCTTGGCAAAATATGCGGATTTCAATGGGCGGGCGGCGCGGTCCGAGTTTTGGTGGTTCGCGCTGTTCGTTACATTGGCTACCTCGGCAATGGCATACCTGAGCGAGTCTCTGGCTAGCGTATTCTTGATTGCCACACTGCTTCCCCTGTTGGCGGCGGGCGCGCGCCGCCTTCACGATATCGGCAAGAGCGGATGGTGGCAAATGTACCTGCTCATTCCAGTGGGCGGCATTGTCATACTAGGCATTTTGTGGGCACAGCAAACAGATAAAAACCTTTCGTAGAAAAATGGACCAGGATGATACGACATGTATCATCCTGGCTTTTTTCCCTTCTTCCAATACCTCAACAACCCATCCGCGCTCATGCCGAGGGGATTCGCCACCTCGTAGGCTTTGACCACATCTTCGCTCAAGCCGATGGCTCTGCCCTCATCCATCACCCATTTTGTAAAACTTTCGCGCAGTTCTTCGATGGATGTCTCGTTCTGCATGGACTGTTCCATCCAACGCGCGGCGGAGTCGAGTCCTTTTTCCACTTCGGCGAGTTGCCAATCCACATCATCGTAGATCCCAAAGTGAGTCGGCGCAATGCGCGGGGATTTGAGCGCGCGTAATTTTGCAACACTTTCCTTCCAGCGTTCGAGGTTCAGTTCAGGCGGAGGCATTGGCACGCGCAGATATTGACAACCGGGGATGCGCACGCCGCCCACGTCGCCGCAAAAGACGATCTCTTCGAATTGATAAGCGAAGTGATGCTCCGCGTGACCGGGTGTGTTATGCGGAATAAATTCCGCGCTCCCAATACGAATCCCTTCGCCATCATTCGCAATGTGCAGCTTATTTTCAGGCACGGGCAGGAAATCGCCCCACAGCGTTTGCATTCGATCTCCATAGATGCGCGTTGCGCTGGCGATCAACTTTTCAGGGTGGAGCATGTGCGGCGCGCCGACAGGGTGCACATAAATCTCCGCGCCCTGAGTGGCAAGCCAGCCCGCCGCGCCCGCATGATCGAGGTGGATGTGCGTGAGCAGGACGTGAGTCACATCACGGGTGGATAATCCCTCCGCTGTGAGACCAGCCCGAAGTGAAGAAAGAGTCGAGCCGGGTCCGCTTTCGATCAGGACGACGGCATCCCTCAATCGAATCAAATAAGAGGCGATGGCATGAGTCCGCCCTTGAAAATTCAGGTCAAGTGTGACAATACGGGTTTGCGCCATGAGTGTTCCTGTGCGTTGGTTTTCGAGTAGAACGACGAGAGCGTTGCTCCCAAGTCTTCGTCACAGTATACACGGCAAACAGGAACTTTGCGTTCCTCAAGCGACTTCGCAAGATCTTCGTTGCCAACACGCGAGCCGAACGAAAGCGTCATCAACAAGACTACGGTTGGACGCAAGCTTCGGCGTTGCAAACTATCCACAGCGATCAGAAGCTCAGGATAGATCATCGGCGTGACGAGGATGGCGCTTGAGCCTTGCGGCAGTTGTCCCATCTGGGCGGTGACGAGCGCCGGCAGGGTGAAGAAACTCTCGTTATTGAGGAATGCCAGCGCCTCAAGGATCTTCGCCTCCTGACGCTCGCTTCTTTCCGCCGGGATAATTTTGTACGAACGACCCGAGGCGCTCACCAGCCCCACCGACCGGCGCCCGGCGATGAAATAGTGCGCCAGTGACGCCGCCGCGCTAACCGCATATTCAAGCGTGGAAGGCGGCAGTTTCACTTTGCGGCGGCGCAACAAAAAGAGATCGTCGGAGGGCGGCGCTTCGAGCGCGTCACCCGGCTTTGAGATATGCGCGCTGCGATGCGTGTCGATGAATAGCCACACTTCCGATTGCGGGTCTTGTTCGAATTCTTTCACCATCAATTTATCGCGGCGCGCGCTGGTGGGCCAATGGATGCGTTTGAGCGGATCGCCCGGCACATACTCGCGCACGCCCGCCGCGTGAGGCGTCACGTCTTGTGATTTACGACGGATCACCTGCCCGCCCGGCAACAAACCCGGCGGCGAATAGAATTCGGAGACATTGGCGAGCATCGGCAATACAACCAGTGAATCGCGCGCGGGGAATGTTTTGGAAACGCGAAAGATGCCGAACGGATCGCCGGAACTGACGCGGGTGGGTCCAAGCAGGAATCCGCCTCGGGTGGTGAGCCAGGTGCGGGCTGTGTAGGAGCGTTTTTGTTTCCCGTTGACGAGGGTCAGAACACGCGAACCCGTCGCAAAAGGAATCGTGGTCTCGTTAAAGACCTCCAGCCACAGTTTGGGGATTCGACTGGAGTTGGCGATCTCAAAATGTTCTTCGAAGATATCTCCCACTGCCGCGCGGAGCGAACGCGCCCGACGTTCCACTGTGATTCCGCGCAAGGCAAAGTTTGTCAACAACCATGCCAGGGCGATCAATAACAAGCCAAAATAAAACAGTCGAACATAAAGCAAAGAACCGTTCACAACCGCGCCGATACCGCCCACTCCCAGAGTCAAAAGAACGAAGGCGCGCCCAGGCGTCACTTTGATTTGTCCTTCGCCTTCAAGTTGACAGCCTGGTAATCTCCGCCTGGCACCGGTACGCTGGCGAGGATCTCTTGCACGATACGATCGGAACTCAACTCGCGCAAACGCGCCGCCGGTGAAACGATCAGGCGATGCCCAAGCACCGGTATCGCAAGGACTTTGATATCGTCGGGTAACACATGGTCGCGCCCGTGTATGGCGGCGCGCGCCTGACCGGCGCGAAACAATGCCAGGCTCCCGCGCGGGCTGGCGCCGAGGTACACATCGTTGTTCTGACGGGTTTTGCCGACGAGGTCTACAATGTATTTTTGCACTGCTGGGGAAACATGGATTTTTCGAACTTCTTCGATGGCGCCCAACAACTCTTTGATCTTGACGACCGCTTTCAACGCTTCGATTGGGTGTTTCAGTTGCTGACTGCCCAGCACCTTTATCTCCTCCGACGCGCTGGGGTAACCCATGCGGATGCGGAGCAGAAAACGGTCGAGTTGCGCCTCGGGGAGCGGGAATGTCCCTTCGTATTCGATGGGGTTTTGCGTAGCAAGCACCATGAAGGGTTTTGGAAGCGCATGCGTCACTCCATCCACGGTGACCTGCTTTTCCTCCATGGCTTCGAGTAGCGCGGCTTGGGTCTTTGGCGTGGCGCGATTGACCTCATCTGCCAGAATGATCTGCCCGACAATCGGACCCGCGCGGAACTCGAACTTTTGCTTTTGCTGGTTGTAGATCGAAACGCCTGTCACATCGCTGGGAAGCATATCCGGCGTGAACTGGATACGGTTGAACGTGCAGTCGAGCGATTTGGCGAGACTGCGCGCCAGCATGGTCTTCCCCACTCCCGGCACATCTTCTATCAACAAATGCCCCTGGCAAAGCAAGCCGATCACAACCAACTCCAACGCCTGCGATTTTCCCACGATCACTTGCTCCAAATTTTGAACGATATGCTCGCTGAATTGTTTGAGGTCTTCCATGAAGAAGCGCCCTTTCCTGTTATTGGGTTGCTTTACCGCCCCGATTGTACGGGTATTCGATGGCATGGGCAAGTGAAATTCACCCCTCTGTGGAGGGGTGTTGGTTTAATTAACCGCGAAGTTTCATGGGACTTTCCTGGCGTCCTTCGCGCGCTTTGCGGCTACTTTCTTGAGGGCGAGATTTCGCCATGAACTTTCGTGTATAATCTGCGTCGCCCGTCCCCGTAGCTCAATGGACAGAGTAACAGACTTCGAATCTGGTGGTTGCGCGTTCGACCCGCGCCGGGGACGCCATCTTTAATTTTTTAGACGCAGAAAAACGCCGACCTACGCTAATATAAAAACCAGGACTTACGCAGTTGGCGGGCAGTTGGACTGCCGCCGCCGCAGTGCAACTACGGCGCAACAGGTTCAACTGCGTAAGCCCTAAAAACTCTGCGTTCGTCGGCGCAAATCAGCGTCCTAAACATCCCAGTTCATGCGCGATCTTCCCTCCGAAGCAAAATTGATTCAGATGCTCCTTAACCGCCTCGAGCGGATCTCAGTCGATTCGGTGTGGGCGCATCGCGCCAGCGGATTGCGCGGAAGCCTGCTCGGCATGCTGGAGCAATTCGAAGAGGGAAAGCCCCCAGAGCCAGCCGAGTTCAAGTCTGTGATGCGAATCGCCTTTCAAATCCTCCGGGAGGCGGCGAGAGAGATGAGGTAAGTAGACCTTGCCACGCCATGTCTGGTGTGCGGAGCGTCCTTCGACTACGCTCATCCTTCGACTACGCTCAGGACAAAATAAACATCACAGAAAAGCAGGAACATGCCAGACCTTTACACGCTCAACCCAAGCCAGATTATTATGTACGTCACCGAACATTGCTCCGATTGTGTCCGCGTGAAGAAATATTTTGAAGCGAAAGGTATCCCCTATGTTCGCGTGGGGCTTGAAGGGGACGCGAAAGCCGCCGAATTTGTGACCCAGATCAACCGTGGATTCCGAAGCGTGCCGACCATCGTGTTTCCCGACGGCTCGGTGCTCGTCGAACCGAGTTGGGAGGAGTTAAACAAGAAATTCATGAATTGACATGATACATAGGGGACTATTCTCAGCAGGTCAACAGCGATACAATGAGGGCGAGGAGTAAAAATGAAACGAGTCACGACTTTCATTCTAATTGCGTTCCTGCTGGCATCGTGCAATGGCTGGATCATCCAACCCCTGCCGGGCAACCCGCCTACGCCATTTCTGCCGTTCACACAGACGCCCTCGGTGTTCAGCCCCACGCCGTTAATTATCGGTGTGGCAAGCCTTACGCCCGCGCCTTCGGTTGCCACGCTCACCCCAAGCACAACACCCTTCCCCACATTGACCGGCTCAGCCGCGCCTGCTACTTTGACATCCACAAACACTTCTACGCCGCTCCCCACGACGCTTGGGTTGGCGATCAAGCCGCTTCGCTGTAATACCAGCGCCGACTTTTCGCATGGCATGGGAGAAGTGACCAACGCTTTCATCCTACTGAAAAACACCGGCGGTATTGAGTTGACAAATATCAAGACGACCCTCAACGTGCTCGACCCCGGCTTGCAGATCCACCCTGACCAGTCGATCATGACTGCTGTGCTTCCGGTTGGGTATCAGGTTACGATAAAACTCACCGCAGATACCACCACCAATTCTCCCACGCCGATTCAAGTCAAAGTGACAAGCGATCAGGGCGAGTTTCCGATCGAAGGACTTCCTTCGTGCACCGACATTGGATTTGGCGCCCCCGACCCCACGGGACTCAACACCCCGATTCCTTCAACCCCATAATCGAGGCAAATCCGCAGAGCGCTCAAATTTCCGAGCATATTCTCAATAAAGTCCACTATAATCAACCCATGGCAAACGAAAACTTAAACACACTCCGCAATAAGATCGCCATCCTCATAGACGGCGATAACGCGCAATCCTCCCTGCTCACGCAAATGCTCGTGGAGGCGGGTCGTCACGGACAAGTCACCGTCCGCCGCATCTACGGCGACTGGACGACGAACAGCATGAATTCGTGGAAAGACACGCTGAACTTCCACGCTTTCCAGCCTATCCAACAATTCCGCTACACCGTCGGCAAGAACGCCACCGACAGCGCGATGATCATCGACGCGATGGACATCATGCACTCCGAAGTCGTGGATGGATTCTGCCTCGTTTCCTCCGATTCGGATTACACGCGGCTGGCAACCCGCATCCGCGAGACGGGCATCTTCGTGATGGGCATCGGCGAAAAGAAAACGCCCAAGGCGTTCGTCAACGCCTGCGATCTGTTTGTCTACACTGAGAACTTGCAAGCGGAAAAGAAAGCCGCGCAACAGAAGCAGGCGCACGCGAAGAAAACGACGAAAAGCAAAGACGGCAAAGAAGAAACAGACCCGATGCCGATGCTCAGTCAAGCCTTCGAAATGGCGGCGGGACAAGACGGCTGGGCTCCCCTCGCAGGGATGGGCAACGCGCTCTACCAACTCGACCCCGGCTTCGACCCGCGCACGTACGGTCACAAACAACTCTCGAAGATGATCGCCAGCCTCAAGGACCGCTTCGAAATGCGCACGAAAGACATGGAAGGTCAGCAGATTTTTTATGTGAAGATGAAGGAATAAGGATTGACATTCGTGAAAACTAGTCCTCTCCTCAAACGAATCTCGCGCATAATGATATGGCTGAGTGTCGGCATCTTGGTTCTGAGCGCTCTGGGCGCAACCTATCAGGCTGTCTCGACAAAATCTGACCAACGAAATTACCTTGCCTTAGGACAACTCGTGGATATTGGAGGCTACAAACTTCATATCTATTGCCTTGGCGAGACCGTAGAGGGTAGCCCTACGGTGATTCTCGAACAGGGTCTTGGCGGAACATCTGCGGCGTGGGCGCGAGTGCAACCAGAAATTGCCAAATCAACGCGCGTGTGCGCATACGATCGCGCGGGTATGGGCTGGAGCGACCCTGGTAGCGAGCCGCGCGATGCTCAACATATTGCGACTGAATTACATACCCTTTTGCATAATGCCAATATTCCTGGACCATACGTATTGGTAGGCTGGTCATTTGGAGGGCTGTATGTCCGTATGTATGCAGGAAAATATCCAACTGATGTTGCCGGCATTGTTTTGCTTGACAGTTCGCATCCTGATCAGTGGACGAGCACGGCGGCAGGTAAGTCCCAGTTTGAATCGAACGCGGGTATCTACAAAATCGCGCCTTGGCTAGCCCGGATAGGTGTAATGCGAGTGATGGGACAGTTTCAACCAGATCCAGGTTTGCCCTCTCCCCAGAACGAGTCGATCAAGGCATTCTTCGCAGCGACAAAGGATTGGGACGCTCAAAGCGCGGAGTTTTTGGCATCGCCTGCCACCAATGATGAAGTGCGCAACCTGGGATCGTTGAACGACATACCTTTATTCGTGTTGACCGCTACGGAACATGGCGCTTCAGCAGAGCAGGAGCAACTGTGGCAAAGTTGGCAGAAAGAACTGGCCTTGCTTTCGACGAACAACGTTCAACAAATCGTAACAGGGGCAAACCACGTCGCTTTCTGGCTTGATCCGGAGACATCGAAAATCAGTGTTGAGAAGATTCTTCGTATCGTGGAAGCGGCACAAACCGGAGAGAGGCTTCAGCCATAGAGTGGTTTCCAGCATTCGTCATCCTTGTCGCTATGGTCGGAAGGATAAACATCTGTAGCCGCGCCCAACACAGCGTCCTAAGAAACCGGCCCGTCACAAGAGCGGTTTCAAGAGTCCTCGAGGAGGCTCATCCAGACAAAGTCAACGAGACGGGCGGGGAAGAACCTCAAAATCACGAAGGCGGTGAAATGCAAAGCAGGCGTGACGCAAGGCGTTGAAACTGTCGAAAAAGTCCCATTTCAAAAACTGTTGATTTGAAAGTGAGAAAAACATCGAAAACAGGACTTACGCAGTTGGCGGGCAGTTGGACTGCCGCCGCCGCAGTGCAACTACGGCGCAACAGGTTCAACTGCGTAAGCCCTAGAAAAGCATCTTGTTTTTATGCCCGGAGCAACATGTTAGCCATTTTTTGATCTGTTGCGGGGGATTTTTTCGACAGTCTCGTTCTGCGGCAAGCCCCATCAGATCGAATCTTATTTCGGAGAAATTACAAAGATGAAAATAGCCATAGCAGGTTCAACAGGAGTTCTCGGACGCGCCGTCATACCCTTGCTTTTACAACAGGGACATGAAGCGCGTGCCTTGGCGCGTTCAGCGGAAAAAGCCAAAAATGTACTCCCTCAACGTGTTGAGATAGTGGAGTGCGATTTGTTATCGCCCCGCATCAGCGAAACGATAGCATCAACTATTCGAGGCTGCGAAGCAATATTGCATCTAGCCACATCCATACCTCAAAACTTTACCCTACCTAACGCATGGGACGCTAATACCCGCTTGCGCACAGAGGTAGTAAGATTGTTACTTAAGGCATCTGCTGAAGTCGGAATAAAAAAATATATTCAACAAAGCATCACAATGGCTTATCCTGATTGCGGCGAAAACTGGATTTCTGAAGATATCTCCCTTGATACCTCGCCAGAACGCGCATCGCCTTGCGCTCCTGTCATCGCAATGGAAGAAATGATACGAAATATCCCGACTCGCCATTTGCATTGGAGCATCCTTCGCGGAGGTTCGTTCGTCGGTCATGGCACTTTTCAAGACAAGGTTATTGAAAACATACGCGCAGGTAAAGAAATTATTCCTTGTGATGGAAGAAACTTTATCTCGCTAATTCATGTTGCAGATATGGCAACCGCAACGGTTGCGGCGCTCAATCACGCCCCTGCTGGCTCGATTTTCAATATTGTTGACGAACCCTTGCGGCAACATGAGTATAGCGATCGTTTGGCTATTTCAATCGGAGCAGACAAACCTCAGCGAGATACGAATTCAGCCTGTCCTCCCTCATGGCGTTGCAGCAATCAACTTGCAAAATCAATTCTAGACTGGCAGCCTACTCATAACATCATTCCAAGATAAGGTGATTGCAAGGTCAAAGCCGCACAACAAAGCGCGCGCTGACGAAAGGCTGGCACGAAGATCGCCGTCCGCGGGCTGATGAGGTTGAGAGCGATGATAAAATTGAACAGTTCTCGAAGATGATCTCCAGCCCGAAAGACCGCTTCGAAATGCGCACGAAAGATATGGAAGGCCAGCAGATTTTTTATGTGAGGATGAAGGAATAGGAATTTTAACCTTCGGCAGCGCAACGCTTGGCTTTTATTAATGCATCTAACGCCATACGCGCCAGATCAATCCGCGGAAATAAAGAATTTGTTCCTAAAGGCATTTTCAAGCTCAGGCGGCGAATCTGAAGGTATTCTCGTCGGAAATTTGGCACACGCTTTTTCAGCCGTTTAATTTTTGAAAGCGATGTCTGCGCCTTCATGAAGGGAATCAATACGCATGCCAAATTTAGAAACGACTTCAGGAGAACCGCCGCTCGGCTATGCGGAAGCGTTGTATTGGAAAATCGCCGAAAAGACCAGCCGCATTCTTATCATAAATTTATTGTCAATCCCGCTCGCCTTTGTCTTCGGAATTGTTTTCTTTACAATCGCGCGCGTCTTCGGTAAATCAACCGGATTCTTTTTTGGGAGCGCTGCGACAACCCTTCTCTTCGCCCTGCTGCTGACGATCATAATACACGAGCTGATACACGGCATGACAATGCAAATCTTTGGTGCGCGCCCGAAATATGGGATCAACTGGAAAGGATTGATGCTCTACGCGACCGCTCCGGGGTATGCATTCCAACGCAACCAATACCTTGTTATCGTTCTGGCGCCCCTCGCGGCTATAAGCCTCGCAGCATGCCTGGGTATTCTTATACAAGCCGGCTCGCCCAGCGTCTGGTTATGGGCAATTTGTGCGACGATCAACGGCGGCGCAGCGATTGGCGATTTATGGATAACCGCCATAGCGCTTCGCTATCCTAAACATGCTTATATTGTTGACGAGCAAGACGGCATGCGAATTTTCCTTCCACGAGGCGAGAATAAAACATAAATAGAAATGCGCGCCGAATAAATGATCCAAGCGAGAAGAGGATAATACGAACGCATCATTTCTTCAATTCCTCGTACACATCCACGATCTGTTTCGCAATTTTCTCCCATGCGTAATCTTGCGCGTACGCGGCGGCTTGGGCGCTCATCTTTGCGTGCAACTCGTCATCGTTCAACAGCCACGATAATTTTTCGCACAGCGTTTCGGGTTCTTCTGCGGGAATCGTGAATCCTGTCTCGCCATCGCGCACGAGATAGGCAAGCCCGCCCACTTCGGAGGCGATGACAGGCGCGCCGCACGCCATCGCCTCGAGCGCCACCATGCCGAACGACTCGTAATGCGACGGCATCACCACCACCTCCGCCGCCGAATAATAATACGGTAGTTTATCCTGATCGCGCACGCCCAGGAACACCACCGACTGGTCCAAGCCAAGAACCTCGCACAAATTTTTTAAGCGCGCCATTTCAGCATTCATCATCTCTGGGCTTGCCGCGGGATCGCCGCCGATGATGGCAAGATGCACCGGGCGCGACTCTTTCATTTGCAAACAAGACATCGCCTCGAGCAGAGTGTCCACGCCTTTGAGCGGCTCGATGCGCCCCACGAACAGGATCATCCGATCTTCAGGCTTCAAGCCAATGTACGACCGCGCCTCATCGGCGGGGATGGGATAGAAGTGGCTGACATCCACGCCGGGCGGGATGACTACAAGTTTCTTCGCGTCTGCCTTGTACAGGAAGCGGAGTTGCGTTAACTCGGCGATTGTGGCGACGATCACCCGGTCAACTCGACGGAGGACCTGCTTCTCACCCTCGATTCGGTACGCCCCTTCGCGCTCCTCGTCCGTGCGCGCGATGCGGTTCTTCATCTCGCCGAGGGTGTGGAACATGTGGACGATGGGCGAACCAGCCCACCCGTCGGAAAGAGACGCGGCGGCAATCCCAGACATCCAGTAATGGCTGTGGATGATGTCGTAGTGAATCTTTTTATCACATGCGAAGGCTCTGATTCCATCCACAAATTGCGGGATGTAATTTGCAAGTTCCTGTTTCGGCATGGGGTGTTCGGGTCCCGCAGGGATGTGGACGACGCGGTTGCCGTAGCCGAGTTCGTGCAAGACGTGCGGCACGTGATCGTCTTGCGAGCGAGTAAAGACATCTACATGGATATCCATTTTGCCGAGTTGGCGCGTGAGCTCGCGGACGTAGACGTTCATCCCGCCCGTGTCTTTGCCGCCCAGCGTGGCAAGCGGACAGGTGTGATAGGAAAGCATTGCGATGCGAAGCATGGGTTTATTTTCTCACGACACAGACGATGCGTGGGGTTGAAAACTTGCGGGTTTATTTGGTTTCCTTTATAATCCCGCCGCTGTAACGCAAAATTAATTTTGCGTTACATTCGCCACCGTAGCTCAGTTGGCAGAGCGAGCGATTCGTAATCGCTAGGTCACGAGTTCGACTCTCGTCGGTGGCTCAATAAAGACCTCCGAGTTCTTGAAGAACTCGGAGGTCTTGTTTTATTCGAAGACGTTTTGTCAACTAGCATAAGACCTTATTAGCAAAATTGGAAGGATGTAATTTCCATAAAGGGGATATGCTCTGCGGTGAGCTGAACTCGCCCCGTTGACGACATACAAGAACCCTTCAATGGAATAGATGAAAGGTTGTTGCTTACGAGATAAAATTGTTCATTCGTTCCAAAATAGAAATTGAAGTAGAAGTTTCCAACCTTCTCTTTGTATTCCTTGATAACACCATGAACACAAACTGTTTGACCCTCCATTGAAGGCGTGACCTTTGACCACAATAAACAAGAAGGGGTTGAAGTTGGAGTAGGTGTGTTGGTTGAAGTTGGGGTAGGTGTGTTGGTTGAAGTTGGGGTAGGTGTGTTGGTTGAAGAGGGAGAAAAGAAACTCACAGCCGCGCTCCACGTGTTTGCGATAATCATGTACGCCGCGAACAGTACGAGGAGAATGAGCGCGCCTTCAAGCCTGGAGGGGAGCCTTACTTTGTTTTGCGAGAGATACCCGATATAGACCACTATCAGGATAGCAAGGAGACCAACGCTCTCTAGGAAGTTCATCGCTCTACCACCTTACCCAATGCCTCATCTAAAAAGAGTTTGGGCTTTGATCCGCGCGTCACTGCATGGAAAAACTCAGAAAGCGATTGCACGCTCAAACAACCAACTGCATTCTGTTGCAGATCAAGCACCAGTTGCATTGCCCGCTCGCGCTTTTCGGGTTCTCCGCGATCAAACGCGTACACCAGCACATTGGTGTCAAGAAGAACGACGGTCATATCGCTTCATTCGGTCTTCATAAAGATCTTCGCGCATCCAGTCACGCTTTTTTCGAGGGACAGGATGTTTTTTGTCCTGATCGCGCATCATTTTGTAAAGACGCTGCATCGCATCGTTGTCGTAAGCCAAACGATAACCAGCGCGTTTCAACTCATTGTCGAGGGCGCGGCGAATGATCTCAGCTTCGCTGACGCCTCTTGTTTCGGCAACTCGTTTTAGCCGTTCTTCTTGACTCTTTTGGATGTAGATCTGCTTGCGAACCATCTTTTTCATTTGGTGCTCCTGTGACTATACATCACATTATACATCACGAAAACAGACTTCGTACCGCATCATGGAATACCTTCGTATGGTAATTTACATCCTCTTCGGTGATTTCGGGCGAGATCAATGCCATGTTGTGAAAGGGAGTCAGCAAGATGCCGCGGTTGAGGGCGAAGAGGTGCATGTAGCGGTCCAGTTCGGGGTCAATGGCGGCGTGAGCCTCTCCCCCGTTGCGGGGAGGCTTGGGGCGGAACCAGTATTCGGAGCGGTTGCCGAGACGTTTGACGATCCATGGCAGTTCGAATTCTTCGATGACCGATTCAACGCCTGCGGTGAATTTCTCTTGCAGGGCAATTGCTTTTGCATAAAAATCTTCTGTTAAAACATTTTGTAACGTCGCTTTCATCGCGGCAATTGATAAAGCATTGCCTGCCAATGTCCCGCCAATTCCGCCGACATCCGCGTCGTCTGTGTTGAGGCGCGCGGAGAATTGTTTACTCACTTCTTCAGTGAAGCCGTAGACTGCGGCGGGCACTCCTCCAGCGAGAGGTTTGCCTAGGGTGAGGAAGTCAGGTTGAAGGGCGAATGAAGCGGTGTATCCGCCTGGACTCGTACAGATGGTGTGAGTCTCGTCAATGATGAGATACGTCCCGTATTTTTTTGTGATCGCGCGCAGGGCATCGTGATAGCCCGCGTCGGGATGGATGATGCCGATGTTGGTCATCACAGGTTCGGCAAGGACGGCGGCAACGTCGCGGGCAGAGAGGGCGGTTTCGAGCGCGGCGATGTCGTTGAACTCGATGACCTTCGTCGTTTCGCGCGGGTCCACTTGCGGACCCATGTTGTTGGGGCGCGAAATCGGCGTGCCTTCTTCGTCGAGCGTGATGAAGGTTTCGTCCACCGAGCCGTGATAGCAATAATTGAAGACGAGAATTTTCGGGCGACCCGTGATGAGACGCGCCATGCGGAGGGCGAATCGATTCGCGTCGGTGGCGGTGAGGGCGAATTGCCAATAGGGAAGTTTGAATCTTCTTTGAAGTTCTTCGCCAACCCAGATCACATCTTCATACGGAAGCATGAGCGTGATGCCATTTTGAATTTGCTCGGTGACGGCATTGACTGTCGCGTCGGGCGAGTGACCCGTCATCGCGCCCGTGTCGCCGAGACAGAAGTCAATGTATTCGTTGCCGTCCACGTCTGTGAAACGCGCGCCCTTTGCCGATTTGACGAAAACAGGAAACGATCCCGCCCAGCGGATCATCCACAACATCGGCACGCCACCATGCAATGACTTGCGCGCGCGTTGGTAGAGTTCGTGTGATTTGGGGTGTTTCTGATGGAAGAGCTGTTCTTCGGTTTGGAGGAGTTGGGCGAGGCGGGAGCGGTTGAGGCTTGGGGGCATGATGCTATTCATCTGTGTTAGGGTAAATCTAATTCTGACAATGTTTTTTCCACCTCATCCAAAAATTCAGACAGTTTGACTGCTCTCTGTCCTTCTTTGCTAAAGTCGTGCTCGTCGGGCGCTGTTGTAATGTGCCTGTGCCATCGCCCGTCCACTTCATCACGCGCATATAACCTGATCCCGTTGTGAATTAAAGCCAGGCTTGTGGTTTGGTAGGGATCGTTGCGATAGACCTGCACGAACAAATCCGCCGAAATGGATAGACGCGCTTTTATCAGGTTTCGCGTTTGTTCTAGGATTTCCAGATCCACAAAATACTTGCGGTGTTTATATTCCCTCAGCAAATCAGACGCGATGCCAGAGACATTCATGCTTTTCCACTCAAGGATTTGAGTTTTTTGATTTCAGCCTGCATGTCTTCGATGGCAGTTACGGCCAATTCCCAATCAAAGTAATCCTGCTCGGCTTTGGAATCCAATTTAGCCGCCAGCGCCTTCTTTCGGAACGCGTCGAACGATACGGCATATTTTTCATGGAACTGCCGCGTCATGCTTTGATATTTGATGAGGTTTTTCTGCGCTTTTTCAAGCAACAATTCCGCCATCGCCTGTTCAGGTTTGCGGTTTGGAAAAAGTCGTTTGGCGCTGGTTTCGAGTGTATGGAGGGTCATGCCTGCCTCATTAATATCTAACCTTCAAATCGTCAAGCGTGTATTCGGATGGCTCGTCTTCCATGCCGCGCATGGCGGAGGCGAGCGAAAATCGCGACCATTCCAGTTCCTCCTGGCGCTCCGCTTTGGAGAGAAGGAACTCGAGAAAATCAACCACCGTTTCCTGATAGGAAGCGGGGAGTTTTTCAATATAGTTTTGGATCGTTTGATTCATTACCATGAGTCACATCCCATCAAGTGTGGTCACATGATTATGTCAACGAAACTTCTGCGCGTTTCCCCGTCGCTTCGTTGACGACGATCAATTCGCCCGCGTCTTCGCGCCCCACTTGTTCGTTGGCGTTGAGCAATTCGATGCCATAAATCGTGCCGTCGGGGGCAATGTCAACAACCAGCTCATCGCTCAGGCGAATTGCTTCCACCTCCGCGACTTTTTCTTGAAAACGGATGTAAGCAATGTTGTAACGAGGGTCATAAGTAAATTTCATCGCAAGACTCCTAGAAAAAACGGGTGATCACGGTAATGATGAGCCAATCTTCGACATTCTCTTCAACAGCAAAAACTTCAACTTGTTTTGTCGAGTATGCGCGGCCTCGCCATTGATCGTTGAAGGGAAAATTTCGACGAAAACCAACACGTCCGAACTTTGCGGGAAATCGCTCGCCCAGTTCGACCGTCGCGCGGGCTTCTTCCTCAGTTGCGCCGCGTTCCGCCAGCCTTTCAAGTGCGTGATGATGAAAGCGGACGTTCATTGCTGAAGGCATTATACATCACTCAAGGATGAACTTCTTTTCCGTAGTGGATTCGCCCGTTTTCCTGTGTACGAGTTTCCGTGTCTACTTAATCACATCCTTCAACGCTTCCCCAAATATCTTCAACCCATCGTTGACCTGCTCGCTCGTCACATTCAACGGCGGGATCCAGCGGAGGGTGTTGTCGTACGTTCCGCACGAGAGGAGCAACATTCCTTTTTCTTCGGCGGCGTGGATGACATCTTTCACCATCTGCTTTTCTTTGGCGCGGTTGCCGTTCGCGGTAAATTCCGTGCCGATCATCAGTCCCTTGCCGCGCACATCGCCGATCTGCGGATATTCCTCCTGCAGTTTGCGGAGTCCCGTCATCAATTGGATTCCTTTATCTGCGGCGTTCTCCAGCATCATTTCATCACGCATCGCGCGGATGGTGGCGACTCCCGCCGCGCAGGCGATGGCGTTTCCGCCGTACGTGCCGCCTATGGAGCCAGTGTCCACTTTTTTCATGATGTCGGTCCGCGTGAAGACGCCTGAGAGCGGCATACCTGAGGCGATTCCCTTGGCGGCGGTGATGATGTCGGGGACAACGTCGAAGTGTTCGAGCGCGAACCACTTCCCTGTTCTGCCGAATCCCGATTGGACTTCGTCGAAGATGAGCATGATGCCGTGCTTGTCGCAGATCTCGCGCAGTCCTTTCATGAAGGATGTCGGCGGGACAACGTATCCGCCCTCTCCCAAAACGGACTCGATGAGAATCGCGGCAGTCTCTTTCGGCGCGGTCTGCGAGGCGAGCAGATATTCGAGTTGTTCAAGGCAATATTGACTCGCCTGTTCTTCGGTCATGTTCATCGCGTACGCGTACGGAAACGGCGCGACGTACACTCCCGCCATCAGCGGAGCGAAACCCGCGCGGTAAATCGTCTTGGAGGTGGTGAGCGACATCGTGGCGTGTGTGCGTCCATGAAACGAGCCGTTGAAGACGATCACGTTCGGTCTGCCCGTGACGACTTTCGCGATCTTGACCGAGTTCTCCAGCGCCTCCGCGCCTGAGTTGGCGAAGTAAAACGAATCAATCGAGGGTGGAGAAATTTTCCGCAGTTCTTCGATGAGTTCTAGCATCGGCTTGTGGATGACGATGTTCGCCTGCGCGTGGATGAAGTTGCCCGCCTGCTCACGAATCGCTTCGACAACTTTCGGGTGGCAGTGACCCGTGTTCGCCACGCCGATGCCGCAGGTGAAGTCGAGCAGTTTGCGCCCGTCGTCGGTGTAGATGTACGATCCCTCAGCGCGGTCGGCGACGAAGTTGAAGATACGACTCCACGCGGGGGTCATGTGATGGAAGTTGTCTTGATAAAGTTGGCTGGTCATAAATAATCCTTTTCTGGGTATTGGCTATCAGGCTGTTTCGGCGGGTCGCGCAGCATCCTGCCTCAGTTCATGAAAGTCCGCTCAAGCGGACTCTTGGCGCCAGCCCCGAAGGGGCTTCCATGCACTGAGCAGGCGGCTTCAGCCCCGCTCATTGCGAATGGCTAGGTAAGTCCATCAGGCTTATAATTGCATCATTCATTCCATCATACTCGTTTGAACACCGAGGAGCAATCCATGGACCGAGAAAAACTTGCATTCATTAACCCTGCCACAGGAAACCAGTTTGGCGAGGTGACGATGTCCACGCCTGAGGAGGTGAAGCAGGCTGTGGACGAGATGCGCGCGTCCTTTCCTGCATGGAGCGGAAAATCTGTCAAAGAGCGAGTGCGCATCCTGAGAAAATTTCAAAACCTGTTGATCGACCAGCGCAACGAAATCTCCAGTGTGGTGAGTCAGGACACGGGCAAAAGCCGCCAGGATAGTTTAATCGAATTATTCGTCACTGTGGACATGCTCGCACAGAATTGCGCCAACGCCGCGAAGTGGTTGAAGAAACGGCGCGTTTCATCGGGCTTGTATTTTATGAAGAAGTGTATTATTGAACATCGTCCGCACGGCGTGGTGGCGGTGATTTCTCCATGGAATTATCCATTGATGATCTCATTAACGCCAATGCTTTCAGCGTTATTGGCAGGAAACACTGTTGTGCTAAAAACTTCGGAAATAACGCCTGCTGTTGGCGTATTACTCGAAACATTGTTCAAAACAATTCCCGAACTCGCTCTTTACGTGCGCGTGGTGCATGGAGACGGGAGAGTCGGCGCGGCTTTGACCAACAGCAGACCAGATTATATTTTTGTAACAGGCTCTACCGCTACTGGAAAAAAGATCATGCAAGCCGCCGCCGATAGTTTCATTCCAGTCACGCTTGAATTGGGCGGTAAAGATGCGATGATCGTCTTAGAGGATGCAGACCTTGACGCCGCCGCTCACTGGGGAACCTGGGGCGCATACTTTAACGCGGGGCAGGCATGTATGTCTGTGGAGCGCGTGTATGTGGTTGAGTCCAAGTATGATGAGTTTGTGAAACGCTCCGTTCAATACACAAAAGAGATCAATAGCGGATTTACCTTAGACGAAAACAGTCCGTATCAATTTGGTCCCATCACTGACCCGCGCCAAATTCAAATCATTGATGAGCATGTAAAAGACGCCGTTGACAAAGGCGCGCGCGTGCTTTGCGGCGGCAAAGAATCTGGCGCTTTTTACAAACCCATGGTGATGGTGGATGTGAACCATTCCATGAAATTGATGCAAGAGGAAACCTTTGGTCCGATCATGCCGATTATGAAGGTGCGGGATGAAGAAGAAGCCATCCGCCTTGCTAATGACAATTCGCTTGGGCTTGCCGCTTCGGTGTATAGCAGAGATCAAGCGCGCGCAACACGAGTAGCAGAAAAACTTGAAGCCTCTTCTATTATTATCAACGACAGTCTTGCTCAATATGGAATACCCATGCTTCCTTTAGGCGGCGTAAAAGATTCTGGGATTGGCACAACGCACGGGCGCGAGGGATTGTTAGAGTTCACTCGTCCGTACAGTTACGCCATCGGCGGCGCTCCTCCCAAATGGGACGTCGCCACCATCATGCGCAAACTCGGCAACTACGATCTCGGCGTGGCGATCATGGGCGTCGTCTACGGCACGACGTTGAAACAAAAATGGGAAACGCTTTCCCAATTTTTACACAGAGGCAAGAAAGACAAAGTTGCTTCGAGCGTAAAACCTGAACCTGTGGGCACAAAGTAAAAACAAACGAGGATTAGAGAATTAGGAGAATTGAGGATGAGACGTTGATCGTCTCATCCTCAATTACTATTTACCAATTACCAAAACCAATTCTCCAATCCTCCAATTCTCTCTTAACTCTGCGCCACCATCACATGTTTCGTGATCTGATAATCGCCGATCGCTTCCGCAGACAAATCCTTGCCGAAGCCCGATTGCTTGAATCCGCCGTGCGGGGTTTCGGAGGTCAAGGGGAGATGATCGTTGACCCAAACTGTACCAAATTCCAGTTGCGAAGAGAGGCGCATCGCGCGTCCGATGTCGCGGGTGAAGATCGAGGCGGCGAGTCCATACAACACATCGTTGCCCTTGCTCAGCGCATCTGCTTCATCCGAAAATTCCTGCACGGTCACAACGGGTCCGAACACTTCCTGTTGCACGATTTCAGAATCCTGTTGCACGTTTGCGATCACCGTCGGCTCGTAGTAATAGCCGTTATCAAATCCCTTCGGCACGCCGCCGCCCGTGAGAATTTTCGCGCCAGCGGATTTCGCGCGATCCACGAATCCAGACACGCGCTCGCGCTGGACTTTGGAGATCAACGGACCCATCTGGACTCCATCTTCAAACGGAAGCCCCACTTTGACATTCTTCATCGCCTCGACAACCGCTTCTTGCATGACCTTCGACTTGCCTCGCTCGACGTAGAGTCTGGTCGCCGCTGTGCAATCCTGCCCCGTGTTGAGCGTCGCCGCCATCGAAGCCTTCGCCGCGACAAGTTCGGGATCGGAATCATCGAACACGATGAACGGAGCCTTGCCGCCAAGTTCGAGATGCACGCGCTTTAATGTATCCGCCGCGGTCTTCATAATTTTCTTGCCCGTGCCAGTGGAGCCAGTGAGACTCACCATGCGCACATCGGGATGCTCGACGATGGCTTGACCCGCGTCGTTGCCGCCAGAGATGATGTTGACGACGCCATCGGGGATGCCCGCCTCTTTGATAATTTCACCGAGCATCAACGACGTGAGAGGCGTGCCAGGCGCGGGCTTCAACACGATGGTGCATCCCGCCGCGAGCGCGGGACCGATCTTCCACGCCGCCATCATCACGGGATAATTCCACGGCGCGATCTGCCCGACCACGCCGACAGGTTCGCGCCGATAAATGGACGTGTAGCCCGTCATGAATTCGCCCGCGTGCGAGCCGTGCGTATCACGCGCCGCGCTTGCGAAGAAGCGGAGATTATCTACTGCAAACGGAATATCGCCGCCGAGACTCACGAACTCGTACGGCTTGCCCGTGTTCTCCGATTCGACCTTCGCCAATTTTTCCGCGTTGGCTTCCATCAAGTCGGCGAGTTTCCAAATAATTTTTGAACGCTCACTCGGAGTCTTCTTCGACCAGCGACCATCATAGAACGCGGTCTTCGCGGCTTGCACCGCGCGATCCACATCCTCGCGGCTGGCGTCCACCACCTCTGCGATATTCTTCCCCGTCGCAGGGTCTTCAATCGACATCATCTTCCCACCCTTGGAATCCTCCCACTTGCCGTCAATCCAAAGTTTGTAGTTCATGGTTTCTCCTTGTATTCCCTCATCCCCAACCCTTCTCCCAAAGGGAGAAGGGAGTCCCCTCTCCAACGGGAGAGGGTTAGGGTGAGGGTGATTTACGCACCCAACCGTATCGCCACCAATTGAATATTCGTCATATCTTCCATCGCAAACTTCAAGCCCTCGCGCCCGAGTCCGCTTTGGCGGTTGCCGCCGTAGGGCATGTGATCGGCGCGGAAGTTCGGCGTGTCATTGACGATAACACCGCCGAAGTTCAATCGTTTTACCGCTTTGAGCACTCGGTTCACATCGTTGGTGAAAACGCCGACTTGCAAACCAAACTTTGAATCATTGGCTTGCTTCAACGCCGTTTCAAAATCATCGCTCGAAATGACGGATGCCACAGGACCGAACGTTTCCTCCGCCACAACTTTCATATCCGATTCAACGTTCGTGAGCACCGTCGGATAATATACAGCGCCTTCGCGTTTGCCGCCCGTCAACACCTTCGCGCCCGACCCTTGCGCCTCGTTGACCCAACTTTCGATTCGATCCACTTCCTTTGAGTCGATCATCGGTCCCACATCCACGCGCTCATCGAGCGGATCGCCCACCACCATTGCCTCCGTCGCTTTGACGAACTTTTCCGAGAACGGTTCGAACACTTTCTTCTCGCTGTAAATCCGTTGCACCGAAATACAAACCTGCCCCGAGTTGTAATATGCGCCGACCGCGCAGCGTTTGGCGACGAAATCCAGATCCGCATCGGGCGCGACGACCACAGGTGATGTGTTGCCGAGTTCGAGAGTCACTTTTTTGATTCCAGCCACAGCCAAGATATGCCGACCAATTTCAGGCGATCCCGTGAACGTAATCTTGTCCACGCGCTCGTCGGTAATGAGCCACTCGCCCACCGTCCCGCCGCCGCCGACCACGAGATTGATCGCCCCAGCAGGGACTCCCGCCTCATGCAAAATTTGGCACAACTTCACCGCCGCGAGCGGAGTCGTCGTGGCGGGCTTCAACACCACCGTGTTGCCCGCAGCGAGCGCGGGAGCCACTTTATGCGCGACCAGGTTGAGGGGAAAATTGAACGGACTGATCGCCGCGATCACACCAACGGGACGGCGGGTCCAGAATCCGAAGAATCCTTCGCCGCTTGGAACCGCGTCCAGCGGAATCGTTTCGCCGTGCAATCGTTTTGCTTCCTCAGCAGCGATCGTGAACGTGCTTTGAGCGCGATCCACTTCGGCGCGCGCAAACTTGAGCGCCTTGCCCGCCTCCGCGGCAATGGTCTTTGACAAATCCTCGGATCGTTCGCGGATCAGACTCGCCACGCGCAACAGAATATCGGCGCGTTTGTGCGCGGGCATATCTGCCATCACATCTTCGGCGCGTTCGGCGGCATCTATGGCTTTGTTCAAATCCTCTTTAGTGGCGGTTTGAACCACACCGACCGTTTCGCCGCTGTATTTATTCTTCACCTCCAGCGGAGTCCCGCTCCCGCCCCATTGACCGTCAATCAACAATTTGTATTCCATTTCGTTCTCCATGAAATTGATTTGCGTAAAGCATGGTTATTAGTGTACGCGATGATACTTTCAAAAACTTTGCAAACCTTTTAGAGGCTAGAGACTAATCTCTAATCTCCAGTCTCTGCTCTAACCCTGCGCAACCATCACATGCTTCGTGATCTGATAATCGCCAACCGCCTCCGCCGATAGATCCTTGCCGAAACCCGATTGTTTGAACCCGCCGTGCGGAGTTTCGGAGGTGATCGGCAAATGGTCGTTGACCCAGACCGTGCCAAACTCCAGTTGACTCGTGAGCCGCATGGCGCGACCGACATCTTTGGTGAACACAGACGCCGCCAAGCCGTACAACACATCGTTGCCGAAATGCAACGCCTGTTCTTCGTTGTCAAATTCCTGCACGGTGATGACGGGACCAAACACTTCGCTTTGCACGATCTCCCAATCCTGTTGAACATCCGAGATGACCGTCGGCTCGTAGTAATAACCTTTTTGCAAATCTTTCGGCACGCCGCCGCCTGTGAGGATTTTTGCTCCTTGTGATTTTGCACGATCAACAAATCCACTCACGCGCTCGCGTTGAATGCCAGAGATCAACGGACCCATCACCACGCCATCGTCAAACGGCAGACCGACTTTTGTATTCCTCATCGCTTCGACAACCGCTTCGCGCATATCTTTGGCGCGACCTTTTTCCACGTAGATACGCGTCGCGGCGGTGCAATCTTGCCCTGTATTCGCCGTCGCAGCAAAGGACGCTTTCGCCGCGACGAGTTCGGGATCCGAATCGTCGAACACGATGAACGGCGCTTTGCCTCCCAGTTCAAGATGGACGCGCTTCAACGTATCCGCCGCGGTCTTCATCACTTTTTTGCCTGTGCCTGACGAACCCGTCACGCAGATCATGCGCACGTCGGGATGCTCTGTCAACGCCTGACCCGCGTCGTTGCCGCCAGCGATGATGTTGACCACGCCGTCGGGAATCCCCGCTTCTTTTATTAATTCAGCAAGCATCAACGTGGTGAGCGGAGTCCCAGGCGCGGGCTTCAACACGATCGTGCAACCCGCCGCGAGCGCGGGACCGATCTTCCAGCCCGCCATGTTCAACGGATAATTCCACGGCGTGATCTGCCCGATGACTCCCACAGGCTCGCGCCGATAGATGGACGTGTATCCCGCCATGAACTCGCCCGCGTGCGATCCATGCGTATCGCGCGCGGCGGTGGCGAAAAATCTCAGGTTGTCAACAGTAAACGGAACGTCGCTTGCAAGACTCAAAAATTTATACGGCTTGCCCGTGTTCTCACTTTCGACGCGCGCAAATTCCTCCGAATTGGCTTCGAGCAAGTCCGCCAGTTTCCAGATCGCCTTCGAGCGGTCGCTCGGCGTCTTGCGCGACCAACGCCCATCATAAAACGCGGACTTCGCGGCTTGCACAGCCTTGTCCACATCCGCCCGCGACGCGCCCTGCACCTCCGCGATTCTTTCGCCCGTGGCAGGATTCTCGATCTGCATCTTCTCGCCGCCTTGCGAATCCACCCACTTGCCGTCGATCCAAAGTTTATAGTCCATCTTTTCTCCTCGTGAGAATTTTAGGAACATGGCTTACGTGTAGTTGGCGTTCTCTAACGCCAACTATTCACTCGGCGCGTTAGAGAATGCTCCCTACGCATGGTTCCGCATAGGCTCTGATGATGTTGAAATTATACAGAGACGATTAATCGTTGGCAATTCATTTATTCCGAAATGGACGAGGGAGGGTAAACACGTATACACGTAGACAAGTAAACAAGTTTCCCATGTGTACGTGTTTACCTGTGTACTTGTGTACCTGTCTACCGAATCCCATACGGAAACCCATACTCCGCCATCCGCTCCATAAACGGGATCGGATCGAACGCTTCGGGTCCCAGCACGCCCGCGCCCTTCCAGATTCCTTTTTCGAGTAACTCCATCGCGATGACGGGCGTGAACGCGGTCTGCGCGACGACCGCCTGGCAGTTCCACTTGCTCATGCACTCTTGATTATCGGCGACTTGATAAAGGTAAACTTCTTTTTGCTTTCCATCTTTTGTGCCTTTCACCCACGTCCCTGCGCAGGTTTTGCCGTGCATCTTGTCGCCGAGGTGCGCGGGATCGGGCAGGCACGCGGCGACCACATCGCGCGGTGAGACTTCGACTCCTTTGACTTTGATCTTTTCCTTGTTGTCTAAATTTAACTTGTGAAGGGTCCGCAACACATCAGTGAATTCATCGCCGAGACCGTATTTGAATGTGACACGTTTGACATTCTTGATTCCACGCGGCACAAGCAGGACTTCCTCATGCTCCACGTTGACCACTTCCACTTTGCCGATGCCTTCGGGGAAGTCGAACATTTCGGGTTCGGAGAACGGTGCGGTGGTGAACCAGCCTTTGCCTTCCTCGTACACAACGGGCGGATTCAAACATTCTTCAATCGTCGTCCAAATTGAAAATGTCGGCGCGAATTTGTAGCCTTCCACATACAGGTCGCCGCCGTCGCGCACGCCGATCTCGTCAATCTCGTCGAAGAGATGATCTGCCGCGTAACGCGCGAACACATCTGCCATGCCAGGTTCCACGCCGAAACCGACGAGGGCGAGCAGACCTTTTTTCTCCCAATCCTTCGCTTTATCGAACTGATAATCGCCGAGTTTGACTCCAACCTTATTGAATGGGTCGGTCGGATGCGGCTCGGAGAGGGTCATCGCCATATCCATGTAGTTCGCGCCAACATTGTACGCCGCGTCGAAAATTTGTTTGTTGAATACGGGGTCCACCGCGTTCATAATGAGGTCAACGTTGTATTTCTTCGCCAGCGCTTCGATGCTTTCCTGTTTGCTGGCGTCAATCGCTTCGATCGGGAATCGTTCCGCATCCCCCAATTTCTTTTGCACCTCCTCGGCGCGTTTGATGTTGTAATCGGCAAGCACCATTAACTTCATCCACTCACGTGGTTTTGCAATGGCGGCAATGGCTTCCCCCACTCCCCCAACCCCTACGAGTAAGACTCGCATAAAATCCTTTCGGTTGGCTCCGCGTCCCATCTATGCGCGGGGGCGGACAAGTTTGTGTTGAACTGGCTTTTGTACGTTCCTAAATTGATCTAGCAACTTGCGAGCGCAAAGTGAACTTTGCGGTACGGTATCGGGGGCGGACAAGTTTGTGTTGAACTGGCTTTTGTACGTTCCTAAATTGATCTAGCGACCCGCAAGCGCAAAGTGAACTTTGCGGTACGGTATCGGGGGGCGGACAAGTTTGTGTAGCGGTAGTAATGACTTCAGTCGTTCAGATATGGAAACGACTGAAGTCGATACTACGTTGTCAGGTTTGAATAAAATCGACGAAACCGAATCAGCCGTCCCCGGCGATTGAAGCGGGGGTGGATAAAGATTGGAGGCTGGAGGTTAAGTCTCCAGTCTCCAATCTCTCTTCTTTAAATCTAGTTGCTGCCTTTTACTTCCACCCAAATATCATCGTAGAGCGGCGTGGCGTCGCCGACATCTTCGATGCCGTGTCCGTTCGCCACGACTTCGGCGGGCGGGTTGGTGATCGGCGAATCGGCGTAGGCGCTATACACTTCCGGTTGATTCGCTTTGGCGTATTCCAACGCGGCTTTGTTCGGGTTCGTGTATTGGAAATCGCGCATGGTGAGCCAGAAGATATCGCCTTGCATCATGTAGTTCAGCCAGGCATAAGCCGCATCGGCGTGAGCGGCGTCTTTTAGCATCACAAAGTTATCCTGCCAAAGGATGGGACCTTCGGTCGGGTAAATGTATTGGATGGCTGGATTCTCCTGGTTGGCGATATATGCCTCGCCGGTCCAGACCATGCCGAGGTCCGCGTCGCCGGCGATTAGCGCGGTCTTGGGGCTATCGCTATCGAACACTTTGATATTGGCGACGAGTTCAGCCAGTTTTGCCTTGGCTTCATCGAGTTGAGCGGGGTCGGTGGTGTTGACATCGTACCCAAGCGTGAGGAGGGTGATACCGATGACCGCGCGCGAATCGTCAATGAAGACCATCTTCCCGGCGTACTCCGGTTTCCACAGGTCTGCCCACGATTGGGGCACGTTATCAACCGCGTCGGTATTCACCACGATCGCATCGGTGCCGGCAAGGTAGGGGACGCTATATTTGTTGCCCGGGTCGAAGCTTTTGTCCAACCAGCCCGTGTCGATGTTCTTCAAGTTGGGCAGTTTGGCTTGATCGTACTCTTGCAACAAGCCCTGGCGGATCATCAATGGGACGATGTAGTCGGTCGGCTGGACGAGATCGTACGCCGTGCCGCCCGCAGAGACCTTGGCGTACATTTCTTCGTTGCTGGAATATTCATCGCGGTTCAACTTAATACCGTAGACGAGTTCGAAGCAATCGAGCATGTCTTGCGGGAAGTATTCCGTCCACACGAAGACGTTCAACTCGGTCGAGGTCACTTCTACGCGCGGGCTTGGCTCCGGGCATGTAAAGCCGCTGGAGGTAACCTTTGCGCCGTCTGTTGTTTGAGGCTCCGAAGGTTGTTCGCCTCCGCCGCCGCAGGCTGTGAGGATCAGGCTGATTGCCATGACCAATCCCAGCCACTTCATGGTGCTTTTGTGATTCATTTCTCTCTCCTTCTAAAAAGATTTTGTTACATTGGCAACGCGGAGACTCCGCGAAATACCTGAAGTCGCGCGAACTGAAGTTCGCATGACGAGACTTTCATTTAATGCTGTTTCGCCTCGCGGTTTTGGAGCCATTGCAAAATCAACACCACGGAAAAGACTGTCAGAATCCAAACAGTGGACAGGGCGTTGACCTGCGGCGTGATGATCCTGCGAAGCAGACCGTAGACGTAAATTGGCAATGTTGTTGAGCCCGGCCCGTTGGTGAAGAAGGTGATGACGAAATCGTCGAGCGACAGGGTGAACGCCAGCAACGCGCCGGAAAGAACGCCGGGCAGGATCATGGGGAAGGTGACGCGGCGGAACGTCGTCCATTCGTTGGCGCCGAGGTCCATGGCGGCTTCTTCGTAGGATTTGTCGAAGCCCTGCAAACGCGCCTGCACAACGAGAGTCACGAACGGAACGCTAAAGGCGATGTGGCTGACGATGACGGTACCCAAGCCCATGCTGAGTCTCGAATCGCCCGTCAAACCGAGCGAACCGTTGATGACACCGAACAACTGACTGAAGAGCGTCAGGATGCCGATACCCATCACGATCTCTGGTATGACGATGGGGATGTATAGCGAAAGTTGCGAGAAGGGTTTAAGTTTAAACTCGTAGCGTTGAAGCGCCAACGCCGCCATGGTGCCGATGACCGAGGAAATCAGGGTGGAGACGATGGCAATCGTGAGGGTATTCCCCGCCGCCTCGGCGACATCCTTGTCTTTTGCAAGTTCGCAAAACCAGTGGAACGGTCCGCACGGGCTGGCAATGACCAGACTGCCGTCCATCACGGTTTTGTCGCTAAAGGTCGGAACGAATCCTTCAAACGTGACGTTCGCCCGCGACGCGTTGAACGAGAACAGAATCAGCACAATGATCGGCGCATATAAAAACACATACACCAACATTGCCGTAGAAAAGATAAAGGGGTGACGACGATGGGGGTTCATGCCGCAACGATCTCCTCTCCGAAGCCGAATTTGCGCGTGTAGAAATACGTCACGATCAGGGTCATGATCATCAGGATCAACGAAGCGGCGCTGCCGAAGGTTGGGTCGCGCGCGTCGAGAAATTGACGTTGGATCAGGTTGCCCACCAGAATCACCTGCCTTCCGCCGAGAATATCGGAGACGATGAAGGTGCCCATCACCGGGATGAACACCAAAATGGTGCCAGCCACCACGCCCGGCATCGAGAGCGGAAGCGTGACCCGCGCAAAGGTTTTGAGTCCGTTCGCGCCGAGATCGGCCGCGGCTTCATATAAGGAGTTGTCAATTTTTTCAAGGGAAGTGTAGATCGGCAGGATCATGAACGGCAGAAATTCGTAGACCATGCCCACCAACACAGCGCCCGGCGTGTACAACATTTCCAACGGCGTGAAAGGGATGTTGAACAAGCCCGCCAGCCAGCCCAAACCCAAATTGATCACGCCTTGCGTGCGCAGTAACATCATCCACGCATACACGCGGATGACGAAGTTCGTCCACAGCGGAATCAAGACCATGAACAAAAAGGTGTTCCGACGCAAGGGATGTGCGCGCGCGATAAAATACGCCAGCGGGTAAGCCAAAAGGATCACCAGCGCCGTTGTGTTGAACGCCAGCGACAGCGAACGCCAAAGAATCTGCAGATACAATGGGTCGAAGCATGAAGCCTGTCCATTGTCGCAATCCGTGCTGTAGCCGAGCAGGCGAATGTAATTATCCAGCGAGAACGAATAGATCACATCGCCGTCGGGGCTGCGTTGCCCGAAAGAAACAACCAAAGTAAGCAACAGCGGGATGATCAACAAGCCGATCATCCACAACATGGTTGGGCTTGCCAACAGCGTGCCTTGCGCCGATTTATTCTCACGCAATCGTTTCAACATGGCGCTACTCCTTTTTCAACACGAGAACATTTTCGGGCATCATCACCAGCGTCACGTCCTGCCCGACCGTGTAGAACGAGCCGGGGTCGAGCCGCGAAATGCGATTCTGCTCGAACACTTTCACGCGCTTCCCCATCAAGTCCACATACACGTGCGTGTCGGTGCCGATATACACCGTGTTCGTCACTTTGCCCTTGAACGTATTTTGATTCATCGGCTTCTCCGAGATCAGCACTTTCTCCGGGCGGATCGAAACTGTGATTTCCTCTCCGTTAACCAAACCCGGTGAGACGGGGATGCCGGTCACCTCGGCGTTCAATTCGGGGATAGAAACCACCGCTTCCTCTTTCGACAGCGACTTGATTCGCCCATCGAAGAAGTTCGACTCCCCGATAAAGTCTGCCACGAACTTGTTCGCCGGGCGTTCGTAAATTTCCACCGGTGTCCCCATCTGCTGGACCTTGCCCTTGCTCATCACGGCGATGCGGTCGGACATGGTCATGGCTTCTTCCTGATCGTGAGTCACGTAGACGAAGGTGATGCCCAGTTGCTGTTGCAACGCTTTGAGTTCGAGTTGCATGTCTTTGCGCAGTTTCAAATCCAACGCGCCGAGCGGCTCATCGAGCAGTAACACGTCCGGCACTTTGACCAGCGCGCGCGCCACCGCGATGCGCTGTTGCTGACCGCCGGAGAGTTGTTTGGGCTTGCGGCGTTCCATGCCGGTCAGTTGGACCATCTCCAACACATGCTTGACGCGCTTCTCGATCTCATCCTTTTGCGCGCCTTCCATCTCCAGACCGAAGGCAATGTTCTGGAAAACGGTCAAATGCTGGAAGAGAGCATAGCTTTGGAATACGGTGTTGACCTTTCTTTGGAAAGGCGGCGTGCGCCCCATCGCCTTTCCTTCGATATACACCTCCCCCTCGGTGGGCCACTCGAACCCGGCGATCATTCTCAGCGAGGTGGTCTTGCCGCACCCCGACGACCCGAGCATCGAGAAAAATTCGCCGTTCTTGATCTGCATGGTGACGTGATCAACGGCATTCAGTTCGTTTCCCTCCGGCGTGATGAACTTCTTTACGACATCTTGCAATTCCACTGCAAACTCGGCTGTCATAATACTCTTCTCCTCAGAGCAGGATTTGCTGATTGTACAATAATTTGCAGGACTTACGCAGTTAGCGGGCAGTTACACTGCCGCCGCCGCAGTGCAACTGCGGCGCAACAGGTTCAACTGCGTCAGTCCTAATTTCTTTACTTGCTCTACACAAAACGTCCCGCAGACTTGTCCTGAGTTCATCGAAGGGTTGCCTCGCGCGACGCGGCTCAGTCCGCAGACCCTGCGGGACGGTGCGTGATTTCAGCTATTTCACAACCAGCACAGGCGTTGTGGAATAACGCATCACATGCTCCGCGACGCCGCCTAACAGCATGTTGGCGAAGCCGCCTGCGCCGCGCGAGCCCATCACGATCAAATCTGGCTGTGACTCTTCCGCGGCGCGCAGGATGGCCTCCGCCGCGGGACCCTCCACCACAACGGCAGAGACTGCGATGCCATCCGCCTTGAGTTTTTCAGCCACTTCTTCGACAATCTCTTTCGCGTCTTCCGAGAGGGCTTGCTTATATTCTTCCGTCATGGCGGCGGCGCGTTTGCGCAACACAACAGACGATTGGTAGGCATACATCACTTCCACGCTGGCATTCAAGGTCTTCGCCAGATCGCTGGCGTACTTCACCGTTTTCGCCGCGTGTTCCGAGCCGTCGGTTGGTAATAAGATTTTTTTGATCATGGGGTTCTCCTCTGTTAATCTTCCTCAATCGGAACTTCCACATCGGGCTGGTCCTTCTTCACGAACTTTTTCAGGATCGGATACAAAATAGGACCCGTGGCTATCGCCGCAATGGACAAATATAACGCGCTGATACCCTCCTCCTGAATGGTGCTGACCACAGCCAGCGCAAGGACGCCGACAGGGAAGATGGTAATCAAGAATATCCCAAACCAACCTCCAGGCACGCGATACGGACGCTTCATCTTCGGGTATTTGACGCGGAACGCGATCAACGCGGCAAACTCCAACAGCAACGCCGCCGAATAGACGATCACATCCACAACGACGAGACTGGCGAACGCGCTCAACGTGAAGAACGAATAGATCGTGGCGCACACGATGATTGCCACCCAGGGAGTCTCGAACTTTGGGTGCACTTTCGTAATCGCTTTCGGCAAGTACCCATCTTCCGCCATAACGAAGGGCAGGCGCGAAATGGAAAGCAATAACGCGTTGAACAAACCCACCGCGCTAACCAAGCCGCCGATTGCCAGCCACGCCCCCAACCATTGACCTCCGATCTGCGCCGCAATTTCGGGGAAGTATCCCGCCGTCCAACCGCTCCAATCGGAGGCGACTGCCAGACCCGCAAGCACAGGCAACAGATAGGCGATGGTCACCAGCGGAATTGTCCACGCCAGCGCGCGCGGGTAATTGCGGCGCGGATTGTCAATCTCTTCGCTGACCGTGGACACGCCATCCCAGCCGAGGTAATTCCACATGACTACGAACAAGCCTACGCCGAATGCGCCGAGGAAGGTGGAGTCGGGCGGGATGAACGGCTCCCACACGCGGACAGGATTCTGAAAGAGGCGAAACAGCCCGATGACGGACATGACCGCAAACGGGGCAAGGATGAAGATGCCGAACCAGTTGGAAGAATCCCCGACGCCTTTTGATCCGCGGATATTAATCGCAGTAAACACCCAGATCACGACCAGGGTGACGCCCCAGTGGATCCATTCGTTTTCCAGCGCATGGACGTTGAATTGTTGGACAAGCAACGTGGAAAGGTAATCGGCAAACAGCACAGGGTAGATCGCCATGTCTACAAACGAGGTGACCCAACTCCACCAACCTTCTTGAAATCCCCAGAACGGGCCGAGCGCTTTCTTCACCCACGCGTAATAGCCGCCTTGAACAGGCATGGCGGTTGAAAGTTCCGCCACCATCAGCGCGGTGGGCAGGCTCCAGATCAGCGGCGTAAGCAGGATGAGCAACAACGCCATGCCAGGACCCGAATAGCCGACCAAATCTTCAAGCCCATACGCGCCGCCGCTCACGCTGAAAAACATGATCATCACCAACGGCAGGAGCGTCAGCCGCCGTTGTATGACTCGGATGGGGATGTTGCCAGTAGAAATATCTGCTGTGGTTGTCATGGTGTCTCTCTCCTAACGGCTGGACTTCACCGCGAGCCAATACTCTTCATATAACTGCGCGGCGGTCGGGTTCAGATTTTTAACCAGCGTGGCTCCCAGCAAGGCATCTTGCGGAGGATTCGAAGCAAGGCTGGCAATGTATCCATCGTAAAACGCCGCGTTGTTTTCCCTCAAATAATCGAGGGCGGCGGCGTTGGGAGTGGAATACGGGTATGCTTGAATGATGAGCGCCGCGTTCGCTGGCTCGAGCACGTAATTCATAAAGGCTATGGCGGCATCAGCATGAGGCGCGTCGGCGGGAATCGCCATGTTATCGAACCAGATACCCGCGCCTTCCTCAGGCAGGACATAGACCAGATTCGGGTTTGCGATTTCCGCCAGAGCGGCATTGCCGTTGTACATCACGCCCACCCACGCGTCGCCCGACAGCAAGTAATCCTCGGGAGCGTCCGCGTCGAACGCGACGATGCCTGGCGCGAGCTCGATCAATGTATCGCGGGCGGCGGCAAGCCTTTTTGGATCGGTTTCGTTCTTGTTATATCCCAACGACAACAAGGCGATACCCATCATCTCGCGGGCGTCATCCAAAACAACAATGTGACCAGCCAGTTCGGGCCGCCAGAGATCGCTCCAACTGGTGATCGGCTCCGAAACTTTCGTCGAGTCGTACACAATGCCAGTTGTCCCCCACAAATAGGGCAGGCTGAATTTATCGTTTTTCACCCCAGGTCGGCGGCTGTTGCCACCGCGCGGGTCAAAGTACGGATGCAAAAAGGCAGAGTCAATGTTGGTGTAATTTGGGATGGTTTCCAAATCCAACGCGAGCAGGGCATTTTGATTGATGAGTTGTTCCACCGCATAATCACTGGGAAGGATCAGATCGTACTTGCCAGGCTTATCTTTCAACCCCGCAAGCATTTCCTCGTTGGAGGAATAGGTTTCATAATTCACCTTAACCCCCGTTTGCTTCTCAAAGCCCGCGATCACTTCTTCAGGAACGTATTCTGTGAATCCATACAGATTCAATTCTGTGGAGGTGACTTCGGGAGCCTTGGGCGCGCACGCAACAAGCGCGCCGCCTACAACGACGAACAATAACGATATTGCCAGTAACCGTTTGTGCATTATTCTCTCCTTCCAACTCTGTAATTCACCGTTACGCGGTAAGGTTGTCCTTGCGCAAGAGCGACACAAATGTCGCGTTACGGATGCAACTTCTAAATTATAAACCTTTCACCACAACATCAACCGCGTCTCGCAAGCGATTCAGTCCTTCATCTATTTCACTCTGTTCGATGATGAGCGGCGGTTCGATGCGGATGGTTTGGGCGCTGGTGAGTGTGCCAGCGACTAGCACTCCGCGTTTGAATAATTCTGCCGCGACCTTGTAGCCGAGTTCGGGAGTCTGGAAGTGTTGACCGATGAGCAGTCCCTTGCCTGTGACTTTTTTGTACAACTGCGGAAACTCGTCGGCGAGTTCGGTCACTTTTTCGATGAGATAACTGCCCTTCGTCGCCGCGCCCTCCCAAAGTCGGTCACGAAGCGTGATGTTGATCGTCGCTATCGCCGCGGCGCAGGCGAGCGCGTTCCCGCCTGTCGTCGTCGTGTGCATGAACGGATTCGGATACATCATCGGCTTGAAGATTTCTTCGGTGGTCGTCACCGCGCTGACGGGCATCACGCCGCCGCCGAGGGATTTCGCCGTGGCGAGGATATCGGGGGCGACGTCCCAATGGTCAACGCCCCACAGCCTCCCCGTCCGACCGAGACCCGTTTGCACTTCATCCGCAATGAGCAGGACGTTATGTTTTTTCGTCGCGGCGCGGACGCGGGACCAGAAATCGTCGGGCGGGACGATGGCTCCCGCTTCGCCCTGGATCGGCTCGAATAAAACGCCCGCCACGCCGATGCCGACGTTGGCGCAAATGTCGAGTTGACGTTCGAGCGCGTCCGCATCGCCGAACGGGACGTGATAAATTTGCCCGCCGTAGAGCAAGCCCATCGCCTGACGATAATCCGCTTTGCCCATCATCGAAAGCGAACCCATCGTCTTGCCATGAAACGCCTTGACCGCCACGATGAACGCGGACTTGCCCGTGTAGAGTTTTGCGATCTTGATCGCCGCTTCGATGGCTTCGGTGCCGCTCGCCGCGAACCAGGAATATTTCAAGTCGCCTGGCGTGATGTCTGCCATGAGTTTGCCGAGCGCGCCGCGCAAGGGATCGAGCAATTCCTGCGAAGGCATGGGCGCGCGCTTCACTTGCGCGATGACCGCTTCGACAACTTCGGGATGACACCAACCCAAGTCCAACATGCCGAAGCCGCCGAGCCAGTCAATGTATTTGCGTCCCATCACATCGGTGAACGTGGAGCCTTTGCCCGACCATTCGACCGAAGCCCAATCGCCCGCCTCCGTCACGGACTTGCGATATTCCAGCCAGCCGCGATTGAAATGCTCGGCAAAGTTGTTTTTCGATTCTTCGATGATCCATTTGGCTTGGTCTTGTTGAGGAAAGTTGTCTTGTTTGATGATGTCGAGCCAGGTGTTTGAGTAGTTGAGGGCGTTGGTGTAGTTCATAAGATTCCTTGAGGGTAGAGATTGGAGATTGGAGATTGCGAGAATTAGAGAATTAGAGAATTGGTAATTGGCGGTTCTCCATCAGGGTGATTCTTTTTCGATGGGCGCTTGCTCTTTCAAGGTATTCCAAATTACAGTCAAGACCGATTCAATGTTGTTCATAACGTCGTTATTCCAAAATCGCAGGACGGTAAATCCTTTGGATTTCAGATAGTTTGTTCTTGCTTCGTCGTATTCTTCCTGCTCCAAATGTTGACTTCCATCCAATTCAATAATCAGTTTCCTGCGTGGAGAGCAAAAGTCAACGATGTAGTTGGCGATGGCATGTTGATTCCGAAAATGGACATCGCCCATACGGTGCGCTCGCAAGTGTTTCCAAAGTTTGGCTTCCGCTTCGGTCACGTTGCGATGAAGTTGTTTGGCGCGCCCGAAGATTTTCGGCGTGGTGCGTTTATGCAATTGGACCTCCGACCCCCACCCTGCCCTCCCCCAATTGAAGAACACAATTGGGGGAGGGTATAACACGAGTTGGGATGCGAATATTGTTTTCATGAAAAATTCTCATTCCACTTCGGCGGGATGGGGTCAGTTGCGACCCCCACCCTGCCTCCCCCAAAAGCAAACACCGCTTTTGGGGGAGGGAGAGCAACGGCAGGGAGGTGACAAATGTTTTCATAATAAATTCTGTTCCCCTTCCCCCATTCATGCTCTTTGAATGGGGGAAGGACGGGATGGGGGTCAAGAGCTCGCCACTCCTCTAATCCTCAGAACTTCCTCGTCCACTCCTTCGGCCACCTCTCCACCACCACCTTCTTCTGCGTGAAGAACTCCACCGCGTCCATGCCTTGCCCGTGCATGTCGCCGAAGAACGAATCCTTCCAGCCGCTGAACGGGAAGAACGCCATCGGCGCGGCGACACCGATGTTGATTCCGATGTTGCCCGCTTCGGCTTCGTAGCGAAACTTCCGCGCGGCAGAACCCGACGACGTGAACAGGCTCGCCTGATTTCCATATTGTCCGCTGTTGACCAATTCAATCGCCTCGTCCACCGTCTCGACGTGCATGAGACTCAACACGGGTCCGAAAATTTCTGTTTTTGCGATCTCGCTCCCGCGCGGGACATCTGCCAAAATGGTCGGACGCACGAAATTACCTGCTTCATAGCCTGGGATGGAAACCCCGCGTCCATCTACGGGGAGGCTTGCTCCTTCTTTGATGCCGAGTCCAATCAACGACTCGACTCTCGCCTTCGACGCCGCGTTGATGACGGGTCCCATCTGGACACCTGAGTCGAGTCCGTAGCCGACGACGCGCGACGAGGCGGCGTCGCAGATCGCTTCACTAAAAGTTGATCGGGCTGAACCAACTGTCACTGCGAAAGAAACGGCGAGACAGCGTTGTCCCGCGCATCCGAAAGCGGAGTCCGCAATGATCTTCGTCGCCATGTCCATATCCGCATCGGGCAAGACGATGACGGGATTCTTCGCTCCGCCCTGCGCCTGCACGCGTTTGCCATGCGCGGCGGCGGTGGCGTAAATATATTTTGCGACATTGGTCGAGCCGACGAACGTCACCGCGCGAATGGACGGGTGTTCGAGGATCGCATCCACCACATCCTTTGCGCCGTTGACGAGATTGACCACGCCCTTCGGAAAACCAACCTGCTCGATGAGTTTCATAATGAACTGCATCGTCATCGGAACTTTTTCAGACGGCTTGATGATGTACGTGTTGCCCGCCGCGAGCGCATACGGCAGATACCAAAACGGAATCATGCCAGGGAAGTTGAACGGCGCGATCGTGGCGCACACCCCAACGGGCTGACGGATCATCAACTCGTCTATGCCTGTGGCGATGTCTTCGACGAACTCGCCCTTCATCATCATCGGCATCCCGCACGCCACTTCGATATTTTCGTACGCGCGCACCATCTCGGCTTTTGCCTCTTCGAACGTCTTGCCCGCTTCGTTCGTGATGAGCCTGCCGATCTCATCCGCGTTCTCGTGCATCAGATTCCGCAGCTTGAATAAATATTGCACGCGGTCGTTGACGGGCGTCCGTCGCCACGCAGGCAACGCCTCACTTGCCGCCCTCGCCGCTGAGTCCACATCCGCTTTTGTGCCGAGGGGAGTCTTGGCGATGATCTGCCCTGTGGCGGGGTTGATGACGTCGAAGTATTCTTTTGTGCTGGGTTTTGTCCATTGGTTGTTGATGTAGTTGAGGATTTCCATGTTTCACCTAGGTAAAGGATTAGAGATTGCAGACAAGAAATTTGACATCTACATTCTTTTGTAAAACATAAACGCCGTTCCTAAGCCCGTAACAAAGGGCATCAAAAATAGTAGATCGAAAAAATTATTGAGTTTCAAAATATAAACAATACATATAGTTAATATGTGTATTGCTAAAAACCACGAAGTCACTGGAGCATTAAAGGTCTTTCTATCATCAAAAAACAAAGTGAAATAAACCAGAATCAAACCTGCAACAATTGGTGAATACACCAGAATATCATTGCTAAAAGTGACTGTTGGAAATAGAGATACAACAAAGAAAAACCGAAAGTACCTATTAGAAACAAACGCCTGTTTTTTTATAGTAACAAGAATTACTAACAATGCAATTGGCAATATTAAAAGCCTATAGTCATAAAAATCGCCGTAAAGGTACTTATTCCATGTAACTCCCCAAAAAATTAAAAAGATAGCTAAAGGAAATTGAGACAATCTGCCACCACGTAACTCTTGTTGTGGATAAGGACGTGTAGTGGCAGATGGTGTAAAAAAATTAATTACATTGTCTACAAGTCTTCTTGCTGACAGTGAAGCCGTAGTAAAAATTGTAGTCCACGAACTTGGTTCTAAATTTGTTTCATTTTTACGGTTGTTACCAAACCCGTAAACTCCAATTATTATCAGCAAAACAACAGTAATTATTGCGACCCAACTAAGATTCGGCAATAACCATTGACCAAGAGCAATCAATAAAGCAATTAATTCAGGTTTTGACATTTGGTCACGATCTTGGGAATCATTCATGATTTTGCTCCATTGCCTTAATTTATAGCCTTACTCTACCTGCCCATCCGCCACTTCCAACCCCTTCTCCACGATGGCAAGCCCTTCGTCAATTTGTTCCTGCGTGATACACAACGGCGGAACAACGAAGACCATACTTCCCATGTTGTTCGCCATGATGAAGGTGAACAGTCCATTTTGGCGCAGAACTTTTCCCACCTCCGCCATGACGGCGGGCGAGAAACTTTCTTTTGTCTCGCGGTTAGTCACCAACTCAATCGTGGAAAATAAGCCGATGTAACGAACATCGCCAACGGAGACGTGTCTCGCTTTGATATCTTCCAACGCTTCGCCGAGATATTTTCCGAGCAAGGCGGCGTTTTCGATGAGTTTGTCTTCTTCGTAGACTTCAATTGTTGCTAACGCGGTTGCACAAGAAAGTGCATGTGCGCTGTAGGTCAGACCTGCATACAGATATTTGTCGTCGAAGAACTTGGCAATTTTCTCAGAGACAATCACCGCGCCGAGCGGAGCGTATCCGCTGGTGATGCCTTTCGCTGTGGTGATGATGTCAGGGACGACGTTCCAGTTGTCGACGGCGAACCATTTGCCCGTGCGACCCCATCCGCTCATGACTTCGTCGGAGATCAAGAGGATGCTGTACTTATCGCAGATCTCACGCACGCGGGGCCAATAATCATCGGGCGGGATGATGAGTCCGTTCGAGCCGACCACGCCCTCCATGATGATGGCGGCGATCTTGTCGGGACCTTCGTACTTGATCACCTCTTCGAGATGCGAGATACACTCCCGCTTGCACGACTCAGGTTTCTGCCCAAATGGACAGCGATAGCAGAACGGATCAAGGAAGTGGACTCCGCCTGGCATGACGGGTTCGACGGCGAGGCGACGGTAATCGCCAGTCAACGCGATGGAGCCGTGCGTCGCGCCGTGATAGGAACGATACCGCGCCAATATTTTGTGTCGCCCCGTATAAAAACGCGCGATCTTGATGGCGTTCTCGTTTGCTTCCGCGCCGCCGAGCGTGAAGAAGGTTTTCTTCAGATCGCCTGGCGTCACTTCAGATATTTTCTTGCCGAGTAATCCACGCGCTTCCGTGGCGTTGCCTGGATGGACAAACGTCAACTTCGCGGCTTGATCTTGAATCGCTTTGACGACTTTGGGATGTTGATGCCCGATATTCGTGTTCATCAACTGCGACGAAAAATCGAGATAGCGTTTATCGTCCGCGTCCCAGAAGTACACGCCTTCGGCTTTGGTCACAGGGATGGGATTCACTTGTCCCTGCACGGACCAGGAGAAGAAGGTGTATTCCTTGTTGAGGTCAATGATTTCTTTTGAAGAAAGTTTGTTTGGCATATTGATTTCCTTGTTTAAAGTTGAAGGTCAAAGGTCACAGGTCATTGTTGAATTTGACCTTCAACCTTCGACCTTCGACCTGCTAACTTTTGACCTCTTTGACAATCTCTGCATACACATTCAACGTCTCATCGACATCCGCATCCGAATGTTCGTAACACATAAACCACGGCTCGCGCGCATCGTGGTCAGGCATGACTCCGCGTTCGATGGCTTTTTCGACAAGTTCAAGGTAGAGATTGTGGTCACTCTTCGCCCAATCGCGTTGACTTTTCACTTCATCAATGTTCAACGAGAATGAGAACATCGCGGGATAGCCCGTCATCACAACGGGAATATCGTTCTCTTCAAAGATATCTTTCAACCCGTCCATGAGTCGCTGTCCGCGCTGGGCTATGGATTTCAGAATCGGTTTCGATTTCAGAAGACTCAACGTCGCATACGCGCCCGCGATACCTGGTTTGTTATTTGTGTACGTCCCGCCGATCGCCACTCCATGCCCAATGATGGACATGATCTCCTTTTTCCCGCCAAACGCTGCGGCGGGATAGCCATTTCCCAACGCTTTCGCGTATGTCGCTAAATCAGGTTTGATTCCGTAATACTCTTGCGCTCCCCCGTTCGCAATGCGGAAGCCTGTCTTCACTTCATCGAGAATAAAGACACAGCCATACTCTTCAGTCTTCTGGCGGATAAGTTGCAGGAATCCATCCTGCGGATTAATCGCCGCGCAATTTCCCTGACACGGCTCGGTGATGACCGCCGCGATTTGCTCGCCGTAAGATTTCATCACGCGCTCGAAACCCTCGAAGTCATTGAATGGAAGCGTGATGATAAATTCGCGCATGGATTTCGGAATGCCCGATGAACCAGGCACGGGAATCGGACTGCGAGAATTTCCATACGCATCCACAGGCGCGTACGTTGACCACAGCGCGTGATCGTGCATTCCGTGGTAGTTGCCCTCGAATTTCAGAATGATGTCGCGTCCTGTGTACGCTCGCGCGACGCGGATCGCGTGCATCGTCGCTTCGGTACCAGAACACGCGAGGCGAACCATCTCGACTGCGGGAGCCATCTCGGTGATCATCTCCGCAACGGCGACTTCGAGTTCGCTCGTCATGGCGAACAACAATCCATTTTTTATTTCTTCAATTACTTTTTGGTCAACCTCGTCAAACGAATGTCCCAAAATGATCGGACCGAACGCCATGCGATAATCAATATATTTCTTTCCATCCACATCCCACAAATATGCCCCTTTTGCTTTTTCAACATACGGCGTGATCCCCTCCCCCCAAAAACGAAAATTAGAATTCACCCCCAGCGGTAAAACTTCCATCGCGCGTTTCTGTAACGATTGCGTCTTTGCACCGAACATGAATTTTCCTCCGAATAGATTTGTAGTAAAGGCGACCCGTCAGGAACGATGAAGACTATCCACGCCCACGAACGAGTTGACCGCTACTCAACCAATCCTTCATCCTTTACTTTTTCATAACTTCGCCGATGGAATGCGATTGAATCGTTCAACCGATAAACCTTTGTGATCTTAGTGTCCTTCGTGGTAAAGACTAAATCGCCTGCTTCTCATCCAACTCTTGCGAAATACGCTCAGGCACGCGCCATTGATACACATCCTTCAACACCAGCGGCACAATGGACGTGGTCGTCTTGCGCACGCCGCGCACTTTGCGAACCACCTCGGTCACGAAGTGATAAATTTCCGCCGTGTCTTTCGCCACCACTTGAATACTGATGTCGTTTTGCCCGATCGCGCACGCCACGTACGTCACATTTTCGAACTCCGCCATTTTCTTCGCCACTTCCAGGATCAGATCCGATTCGACTTCAAGCCACACGTCCGCCTTGATGGTCAAGCCAAACGCCTCAGGTCGAATCACCGCGCTGATGCGGATCACATCGTCGTCGATCATCCGCTCGATGCGGTAGCGGATCGCCCGCTCCGAAATGTCGCCGATACGCCGCGCCAACTCCGACGCAGACATACGCCCGTCTTCCAAGAGCAGATTGACGATCTTCACGTCTATTTTGTCGAATTCATACATGGCTAATATTTTTCGCTTCCGAAAAGGGCTGGAATTCGCCGAATTATGCCCGATGGGTCGAAAGGCGTCAAGTACAAATTAAAACCTGACAGGTTTTCGATCGGCTCGCTTCGTCAAGATTCTTCGGATTCGTTTGCGCCACAACCGCCTCGAGTCACAAAAAACCTGTCAGGTTTAGAAAAGGATGGGGTGACTGAATCAGGCATCCCCTGCGGAGGACGCGCCCGCTTCATCCGACGGGTGAGGCTGATTCGGCTTGTCAACTTTTTTCTCAGCCCCAGCAGAATCCGCTTCGATAATCTGAAAATGTACTAAATTTCACATTGACGCAAACTTACGCGGAAGATATAATGCTTTTTCGCAACGATTTGATAACAGGAGCAAAAAATGACAACACCAGACCTCGCGCCCACCGCGGCGCTTGAACCCAAAACAAAACTCAGCGGAAAAATTTTGAAGACCACACTCGCAGGCGCGCTCGTGGATGTTGGACAAAACATCCCAGGCGTTCTTCACATTTCACAATTGAGCAAAGACTCGGTGAACAAAGTGGACGATGTCGTGAAGGAAGGACAAGCGGTTGACGTGTGGGTGCGCCGCGTGAAAAAAGATCGCATCGAATTGACGATGATCGAACCGCTCGCGTACGATTGGAAAGACCTCGAGCCCGAGATGACCGTGAAAGGTAAAGTGATTCGACTCGAAACCTACGGCGCGTTCGTCGAGATCGGCGCGGAACGTCCCGCGATGATCCACGTGAGCGAGTTGACGCATGGTTACGTAAAGTCACCGAGCGAAGTGGTCAAAGAGGGCGATGAAGTTGAAGCGAAGATCCTGAATGTGGACCGCAAGAAGAAGCAGATCAAACTCAGCATCAAAGCGCTCGAGCCCGTGATCGAAGAATTCAAGCCTGCAAAAGAAGAGAAAAAGGGACATGGCAAGCGTCATGCGAAAAAAGAAATGATGGAAGCCGTTGAACCCGAGGAGCCGAAAGAACCCGAATTGACGGGGATGCAGGTCGCCTGGCAGGAAGCGATGAGCAGGGCGAATGCGGAAAAAGCCTTCAGGGTGAAGCGGGCGAAGTCTGGCATTTCGGACGAACGGGAAGAAATTCTCAACCGCACGCTTGAGAAGCGCCTCCCCACTGGCGGATAGAACACAAACAGCCAAGTCATCACTTGGCTGTTTTTTATTGTTTTACCGTGAATATCTGTTAGCGCTCCTTGCGTTCTTAGCGGTTAAGATTTTTCCTCTTCAAGTTCCCGCTGAAAAAATTCTTTGTTGGCAGAATATATCATCTGTCCCCTAAAAGATTTGAGTATCTAAAGTAGTTCAATGAACATAATCGCAAATTGTATCGGTATAAATTTCTAATGTTATATTTATATGTTTCAACAAATATACAGTATAGTTAATCGTAAAGGAGAAACTGTAATGACGACTTTAAAAGAAATTGAAGGGATTGGCGCATCGTATGCCGCAAAATTAAATAAAGCGGGCGTGCGAGGAATCAGTGGATTATTACAAATGGGCGGCACTCGCAAGGGTCGCTTGGAACTTGCCAAAGCCACAGGCTTTAGCACGAAGACGATCCTTGAATGGGTCAACCGCGCCGATCTATTTCGCGTCAAAGGTATTGGCTCGCAATTTTCCGATCTGCTCGAAGCGGTCGGCGTTGATACCGTTGTCGAACTGGGCAAGCGAAAACCCGAATCGTTGGTAGCCGCATTTGAAAAAGCAAACTCGGGTAAGAAGCGATTGGTTCGTCAATTGCCCAGCCTTAGCCAAGTGAAGACTTGGGTAAAAAGCGCAAAATCTTTGAAGCGCACAGTAGAATACTAAAAATAAAAACTTCCGATAATCTATCGGAAGTTTTTATTTAATTCAATTCTTTCAAAAATTTCTCTTTATTCGCCGAACGCGCTGTTTTACCGCTGGATGTTTTCAGAATCCACTTCGGGTCAACCACTTTGACATAGCGCAATGCAATGGCGGAATTTTTCGTCACATGCAAACGAATCGCGTCTGCCACTTTTTGCTGTTCGGCAGGGTCTTCCGAATCCACTTCGGCGATGATTACAACATCTTCGGTGCCTTGTTCCTCATCGAATATGCCAAACGCCACCGAACGCCCCGCATGAACTCCCGCCACTTCATAGGTCAAAGATTCCAAATCCTGCGGATACACATTCTTCCCGCCAACGATGATCATATCTTTTTTACGACCTGAGACAAATACTTCACCGTCGCTGATAAATCCGTAATCGCCTGTGAGATACCAGCCCTCATGAAAAGCTTGTTGCGTCGCATCTTCGCGGTGGTAGTAACCCGTCAACATGCTGTTGCTTTGCAAGGCAACCTCGCCGATGACGCGCTCGGGCAATTCGCTTCGATTCTCGTCCAACACTTTGATTTTGACATTTTCCAACGGACGCCCCGACGACATCATTTTCATAGTTGGATGTTCATGCGCATTGGCGTCAGTCGTTAATTTGGCTACGCGCTCCGACATGAACGCTTTTCGCTCGATCTCAAGGACGGCTGGTTCGCCCCCTAGCGGACTTTGCGTCACCGCGAAGACATTTTCCGCCATCGCGTACGATGTTTGCAACGCCTCGCGCTTCAAGCCATAACTTTTGAACTTTTCGTAAAATGCCTGATGACTCTCCCAGCGGACTGGCTCTGAACAATTGGTGACCACACGCCATGACGATAAATCAACGCCTTCAAGGTGACGTTCGCGGATCTTTTGCGCGCAGAAGTTGTACGCAAAGTTTGGAAGCCACGAAAGCGTGCCGCGATATTTCGTCACAGACTGCATCAGCTTGTACGGTGCGCGCACCCAGTCGAATGGAGATTGCAGAACGAGATGAATCCCTGAGAGGATGGGCATGATGAAGCCCGCAATCAATCCCATGTCGTGATATAGCGGAAGCCATGAGACAACCACATCATTCTCGTTCAAACTCAACGCCTTGCCATAAGCGTCCAATTGATTGAAGACCGCCTGATGCGAAAGCGCGACTCCTTTTTGCAAACCTGTTGTCCCTGAGGAATGTTGCAGGATAACAATATCTTCGGGCTTGCGCTGGAAACCAGCCAGCGAGTCGAACTCCAAATCAATTTGTTTATCAACTTTATCGGTGACGATCACTTCACGGACCGAATCCCCCTCTTGTAACGCGCCGCGCACCTCCGCTTCAAATTCGGGATACGTGATAATCGCGGTGGGTTGAGTGACCGAGATCAGCGCAGACAAGTCCGCGCGATAACGTTCGGGAGAAAGTTTCTCCGTGAGAAACGGCATGATGGAGGGAATCGCGCCGTGCAGGATCGTTCCCCAAAAAGCATAGACCAAGTCCTCGCCGTGTTGGAGAATCAAAACAACCACTTCGCCGGGCTGAATCTTTGCAAGGGTCAACGCGCGCGCGTAGGAATTCGCGCCGCAGAGGAGTTGATCCACGGTAAGCGAGAGATCGTCGGCGTTGGAAAATTGCAGGGTGAGGGCGACCCGGTCCGAAGTCCGCGAATGAAGCGTTTTGAGCCGCTCGGGGAAGGTCGTCATTTCTTGCGAGAGTCGATGAGCGCGGCGAGTTGAGTCAGCGTGTCGAATGTATCCGCGTTCAGTTCGGTGTCCTCGATGCGGACGCCGAAGGTGTCTTCCACATACAAAGCGACATCCATCAGGCTGAACGAATCGATCAAGCCGCTGGAGATCAACGGCTCGTCGGCGGTGATGGTTCGGTTGGGTTGTTTCAAGATTTGAGAGGCAAGATACGAGCCGATTTGTTGGATCATTGTTTCAGGCATAGCGTTTCCTTTTTGAGTTTATTTGCATACGAGCGACTGCGCCAGCGGATCCACTTGCTCGATCAGCAGGCGCTCCCCCTCCGCAGAGAGGTGCAATGCGGTGTCTGAAAAATATTCGGGCGGAATTGTATTCCATAAATCGAGATAATTCCATTGCGAGCGAATCGCTTCCGCCTGCATGGCTTCGCGGTATTGGTCGTACGCCCAGCGAGGATAGCCCTTGTTGTACCGCAGATCGCTGTTCTCTCCGCTTGCAATAAACATGGGTTCGTTGACAATCAGGATGGGAATGGAGCCAGCGATCTCCCGCCCTGCCGCAAAGGCTTCGAACACCATCAGTTTTTGCAGATCGGCGGTCGGTTCCATTTGCCGATATAAAACATGAGACTCAACATCGGGCGAATTTTCCTCAAGGGTTTCAGGCGCATATTGAAGATCAAGATCCGTTCCATCGGCAGACCAGACAAACCCGAGCATTTGTAATTTGAACCAACGATTCAAATTCGACCGCTGTCCAATCAAAGTCCGTCCGTAAAAGGATGGGTTCATTTGCGCGAGGGCATCTTTTTCAGGAAAGGCGAGATCGTACTCGTCCATCATCCGCAATGCGTCCTCGCGGTTCGCTTCCATGAACGCACTGATGCGGCGCGGGATCAGTGAATTGAGGGTGGTGAACCAAACGATCAGGTCGGGATCATAGTCAACCGACTCCTCCAAAATGATCAGGTCTTTGATCACTGAGGGGTGCGGATACCCCAGATTGTAAAATTTGATCGTCTTGCCTTTGCATTGGTCGTTTAAGATATTCCACTGTGCGGAAATCGATTCTTGCGGGGGAAGCATTTCGCCCCAAATCGAGGAGTCGCCGATCAACAACACGCGGTACTCATCTTCCGGTTTTGGACGCGCAACCTCATGAGAAGCCAGCATGGCGCCCGCATCGTCGATCATAACGGTGTATAAACTCGAGCCATCGTCAAAAGGAAAGCGGATGCGACCGGGAAATATCACATTGTACAAGGACAGGCGCGAAACAGGCGGTTGTATCACCGCATACGCGACATTGACGAGCGCAAATAACAACAAGGCTTTCACAACCAAACGAAGCGGGCGAACATGCGCCTTCATAAACCGCCCGCCAATTTCAACATTGCGCTCCATGCCGATTCGGGAGTTGGGAGCGCGAAAAACAGCCAGCCAAGCGATACAAAGTTAAACGTGAGGAAAGTTCCGACAAACTGAATGCCTCTTTGCAGAGAGACAGGTAACGCTCGCTGAGAGTATCGCGCGCGCGCAAACTCGCTCCAACGGTTTTGGATGAACAACCCGCATCCATGCCACAACCCCCATAGGATATAGTTCATCGTCACGCCGTGCCACAGACCGATCAATACCATCGTCGTCACTTGTGAAAACAGGATCAGCATCCACGGCGAAACGGGCTTGGAGGCTGAACGCAGAGCGCGGGCGAGGGGGTTGAAAAAATACGACCGAAACCATTGCGTCAATGTGATATGCCAGGAGTTCCAAAACTGGGCGAGATTCGGCTTGAGGTACGGCGAATCGAAATTTTCAGGCAGGCGTATGCCCAGCAGGCGTCCAAGCCCAATGGCAATGTCGGTATACCCGCTAAAATCGAAATAGATTCGCAAAGAGTAGGCGTACAGCAGAGTCCACAACCAGCCCACCGACTGGGCATCGCGCGCAAAGGATTCGTTCAAGGCGATCCATGCCAGCGCGTCGGCGATGACAAATTTCTTAAACAAGCCGATAAAAATCCGCTGACCGGCGTCCAACCATCCGTCGGCGTCTAAACGAAGCGGGGCATTTAATCCAGAAACGAATCGCTCAAGTCGATCAATTGGACCCGCCGTGATCGCGGGAAAGAAAATCACATAGTTCGCGTACTCTGCCAAGGACACGGACGGCAAGCGTCCCGCGAGGCGGTCGAGGATCGTATGCATGAGGCGAAACGCGACGTAGGAAAATCCCAGCCACGCCAATGCCGATTGCCCGCCCGCTTCTTTTCCGCGAAGGGTTGCCATCATGTCAAACAACCCCATCGTCGCCGACGGCGTTTTGATCAGCAAGAACAACCCGATCAACCCAATGACCGCCAGCGTCAACACAAAACGGTTTCGTTTTTCAAGCCGCGCCAGAATCAAGGAAAGACCAAAGGCGAATAGAAAGGCAAGCGCGATCCATTGAACCCTCGGGGTTTCCACGGGAAAGAACCATTCGAATTGAAAAAAACGATTCAGGTCAACAAACACGATCACCCCCAATAAGACCGTCACTGCCGCGCGATTCTCCTTCCAGCCGCGAGATTCGGGCTTGGCGGTGATAAGCCACGACAAGACCGTCAAGGTCAGCGTCAATGTCGGCAACCAAAACATCAGGTTGACCGGCTCTTGATCCGGCTGGAGCCAATACAACGCCAGCGCGCTGACCGCCAACAACGCCAAGTTGCGTCCCTTGCCCAGCCAGCCAACAACAACTGCGATGCAGGCAAGCGCCGCAATTTCAAACAAAGACATTTAAAATCCCTGGTAGATCCAGGTGGGGGAAGTGTCTGCTGTAAAGATCGTCAGCGCGATGAGGATCAGGCAAAGGATCAGAGCCAGCATATTTTCACGCGAAAATAAAATGTTGAAGATTCGCTTCATCGTTATGCCTTTCTAAGAAACGCTTCCATGAACTCGTTCAACTCGCCGTCGAGCACAGCCTGCGTGTTGCCTGATTCATGATCGGTGCGATGATCTTTCACCATTTGATACGGATGCAACACATACGAGCGGATCTGACTCCCCCACTCGGCTTTTGTGTATTCGCCGCGCAGGACTGCCCGTTCTTCCTCCCGTTCAGCCTGCCTCAGTTCCAGCAAGCGGGCTCGCAAGATGCGCATGGCGAATTCGCGGTTCTGCGTCTGCGAGCGTTCGTTCTGACATGTGACCACGATGCCCGTCGGGATGTGAGTCAGCCGCACAGCCGTCGCGTTCTTTTGCACGTTTTGCCCGCCCGCGCCGGAGGAGCGGAACACGTCCATTTTGATCTCGCTCGGGTCAATTTGGATCTCCGCTTCATCCATGGCGACTTGAGGCAAAATTTCTACGAGGGCAAACGACGTGTGCCGACGGTGCGCCGAATCGAACGGCGAGAGGCGCACGAGGCGATGCACGCCTTTTTCCGAGCGCAGATACCCAAAGGCGTACTCGCCGTCCACTTCGATGGTGACGCTTTTGATGCCCGCTTCCTCGCCCGAAGTTGAATCGAGAATTTCCGTTTGGAAGCCGCGGTCCTCCGCCCAGCGCAGGTACATGCGTTGAAGCATCGCCGCCCAATCTTGCGAGTCGGTTCCGCCCGCGCCGGCGTGGATGGCAAGGATCGCCGAGTCGCGGTCGTATTTGCCGGAGAACATGGCGGTAAAGGAACGCTTTTCCAGTTCGGTTTCGAGCGAGGAGAGTTCAACTTCCAATTCGCCGCGCAGGCTTTCATCGTCGAGTTGCGCGAGTTCAAACGCGTCATGCAGTCGGCGCGAAAATGCCCGCCATGATTCCACTTCGGTTTTCAGGGAGTTGTGTTGTTTCATCATCCCTTGCGCGCGCGAGGGATTATTCCACAGATCGGGCGCTTCTATTTCTTTGTCGAGTTGGGAGAGTTGCGATTCTTTAGACGCAAAGTCAAAGACGCACCATTAATTGCTGGGTTAGGTCTTGCAGGGGTTTGAGTCGGTTGACGAGGTCTTGCATGGTTGCTCCAAAAAACAGAGATTAGAGACTAGAGACTTGAGACAGTCTCCAGTCTCTAGTCTCGGAATGATTAATCACTTGCGCCCATAATCCCGTTTACAAACGCGTCCGGGTCAAACAGCGCGAGGTCTTCGGGTTTTTCGCCGAGACCGGCAAACAGGATCGGCAAACCTAACTCGCGTTGAATGGCGAAAGCAAATCCGCCGCGGGCAGACGAATCCAATTTGGATAGTATCACCCCGGTCACGCCAACGGCATCCTTGAATGCTTTTGCCTGTTGCATTGCATTTTGACCGGTGGTGGAATCAAGCACCAGCCACACGGCATGAGGCGCGCCAGGCAGCGCCTTGCCGATCACGCGATACACTTTCTTGAGTTCTTCCATCAAGTTGAAGCGCGTGTGCAAGCGACCGGCGGTATCGATAAAGACGATATCCATTTTACGCGCGATGCCCGCCTGCACCGCGCTGAATGCGACCGCGCCCGGGTCGGACCCAGGGCGCTGGATATCACATCGACGCCGATGCGTTCGCCCCAGACTTGCAACTGGTCCACCGCCGCGGCGCGGAACGTATCCGCCGCGCCAAAAAGAATGGATTTTCCCTCCGCCTGATACCGCTGTCCCAGTTTGGCGATCGTGGTTGTTTTGCCAGCGCCATTGACGCCGACGACCATGATCACGGTTGGGGCGGATTTCAATTCGAGCGGCGACGGGGTTTCGAGGCGAGAGCGGAGTTCCTCGCGGAGGGCGCGCGAAAGCTCATCGGAGCGAGTCAATCCCCCCTCCCGAACGACGCGGCGAAGCGTATCCAGAATATTGCCGGCAATCTCGATTCCCAAATCTGCTTGAATCAGGGATGCTTCCAGTTCATCCCACGAGTCGTTGGTGATTTCAGTTGCGCCAACGAGGGCGGCGATACGCCCGAACGTTGCTTTGCTTGTTTTCGCAAGCCCCGTCTTCCATTTTGCAAACAGGTCGGTCATGACGGGCGATTATAACATGTGGGTTTGTGTTATACTCTTTTCGCTTGATGCAAAACAAAAGAAAAAAAGGCAACTCATGTTCAACGAACCCATTCACATTACAGATGAAACGTACGAAAAAACTGTCCTGCAATCTTCGATCCCAGTAATCGTTGATTTTTGGGCGCCCTGGTGCGGACCTTGCAAAATGGTCGCGCCGATCCTCGATAAATTCGCAAAAGAGTTCGAGGGAAAATTGCTGGTCGCAAAAATCAACACCGATGAAAACCCCCATTGGATGATGGAGTATGGTATTCAGGGGATTCCGACCATGCTGTTCGTGGCAAATGGAAAGATTGTCCATCGTCAGGTTGGAGCGCTTCCCGAACGCATGTTGCGCGACACAGTCACCCAATTTTTAGAGACCGTATCCGCTTCGTAAAACACAAGGAGTCGCAATGAAGAAGGTCATTCCCGCGCTCGTTGTTCTTTTGGTTGTCGGCGCCTGCCTGCCAACGGTTCCAACGCCAATTTCACCAACCGCCACCGCGGTGATCGGATCTTCAAACACCCCCACGCTTGCGCCTTCCAACACGGCCCCTCCGTCTGAAACGCCTGTCGTCTTCAACCCATCAGTTACGGCCGTTTCGGCTTCCTCCACACCTGAATCGACCGTCACCTCTTCGCCTTTGCCAAACCTGACGTCCACGCTGGTAACCTCGACTGACGCGCCTGCCACGCTGGCGCAGTCTACGGCTACCGGGGCGCAATCCACTTCAACTCCAACATTGGGCACGCCGGGCGGGCCGTCGCTTACGCCCACCCTCGGTATTCTGAAATATGGAACGCTTCCGCCTGAAGTTCCATTTAACAGGATCACCCTGGTCAATCGTTCGAAAAGGCAGGCATACATCTCTTTGCAGGTTACGATGCCCGATGGTCGATATTCGATCATCGAATATCCTGTTTATGGTCAGGTGAAGATCAAAGCGCCGCTAGGGTATTATATATACGTGGCGTGGGTTGGCGGGAACAAAATGACCGGCACATTCCGTCTGACATCGACGGACGGTTTAGTGATCTATTTGTTCAAAGATAAAGTTGTCATCAAGTAATAAACCATGAAAAAGGATTTTGAATTCGCAAATGAAGCAAAAGTTAATTCTATTTGTATCGATTCTGGCGCTTCTGCTTTCCGCATGCGGCGGCGGGCAGGAAGCGCCAACCCTGAACGCCGGTGACGTTGCCGGCACCGCGCAAGCGGCGGCATTCACCATGATCGCCCAAACACAAGCCGCCATCCCAACAGAAACATCCCTCCCACCCACAGCAACGTTCACGTCCACCTCCCTCCCCACTGAGACTTCATCCCCAACCCCGACGATCGATCCGTTACTTCCCACGGCGACCTTTACACTTGCCCCTCAATCATCCGCGCCCACACAGGATAATTGCAATAAGATTCTCTCGGAATGGTCTGTGCCTACTATTAAAATTCTTGTGGAAAACGAGACAAAACCGAAAGGCACGATAACACTTTCTTTATATGTGACCACAGTCCAGAACGAATGCGGATTCATCCCCGCATACGGAGGTTCATTCTCGGGCCCGAAGGATATTACAGCGCCGCCGCTTTCGTGGATGGTAAGAAGGATTTCAAAACGTTCGGCGGATTCCTGCTCACCGGCGGCAGTTGGACGATCGTCGTCCGAAATGACACAATCGTTGCCAAGGGTGGTTGTTACCCGAACTGCTGATCGTGACAACCAATACAAGAAAGGTATGATGAAAAAGTTAACCGTTCTCCTCTCTCTTCTGTCTCTCTCTGCCATGATCGCCGGGTGCGGCGGCGGCGAACCAACTGTCCCAACCCTGAGCGTGGCAGATGTGCAATCCACTGCGGTGTCGGCGGCGTTTACGATCGTGGCAGAGACTCAAGCGGCGATTCCTACCAACACGCCCCTGCCTCCCACTGAAACCCCCACATCAACGCCCGCGGCGACGAATACCTCCGTCCCTTTGCCCACGCTGGAATCGACGCTGACCAATACTCCCGCCAGCGTTGGAGGGAATCCGTGCGATACTCGCGTTCTTGGGAAACCACTTGGCAAGAATACGACGATCAAAATCGATAATTTGACAAAATCGCGGGTGGCTGTTTCTTTGTATTTGAACGAAACGGCGAGTCATAACGAATGCGGCTATCGGTATTACGAATTACCAAAAAACGGATCCACGGTAATCACCGACTTGGTCATTGGATGCTACAACCTCTGGGCATGGAATCTCGATGGGAAACCTTTCAATTCCTCCGGCTCTGGGTGTATCAATAATCCAGATAAATGGACTTTTCAAATATCCGAAGAGATGATCAAGTTTATTGGTCCATAATCCTGCGAACCAGAATGACCCGCCCTGAAATCTTTCAGGGCGTTTTTTTATTCCTTGTCATGCTACTGCCTGCGTTTTACAAGGAAAACAGCGGTACGGGCGAATTGCCCAAGGCGATCTATGTACTCACCGCCTCAACCCGCGCTTTCGTCAGTTTGATCAAATCAACGACAGGCAGCTTAATGTTGAGTCCTCTCTGCCCGCCCGAAATATGGATTTGCTCAAAATTTTTCGCCGACGAATCGAGGACAACCTGAAACCCCTTGTTGAGCAGGGCAAGCGGCGAGATACCTCCCGCCTGCAAACCAGTGATGTGCTCCGCTTCTTTTTCAGTCGGCAGGTGAACCTTTTTCTCACCGAGCGCAGAAGCAAGCAACTTCAAATCCACAACCGAATCGCCGGAAACCAAGACCAACAAAGGTTTTTTGGGTTTATCTCGCAACACAACGATCGTTTTGAAAATAGACGCGGGATCCGCGTTGAGCAGGCGCGCGGTCTCTTGCGCGCCATGTTTCTCCGGTGAAAGTTCATACGCGATGTATGGAATTCTGCGCGAGTCAAGCAAGCGGGTAACATTATTGACGATCGTCATTTCAAACTCTCCCAAATAAATCAGCGTTTTCGCCGCGTTACGAACTGCGGGCCGGCGCAAGGGCACTCGTCCAAAACCCATTGTGTCAGGAATCAGGCAACTCTCATAGAACCTGAATTGTAACGGGGATGGGAAAATTTTTCAGTAGTACAATACCACGCATGAAATCGGCGCACAATGCGGTCCCGCTCGAAAAATTAATGGGGCAACTCCCCGAATCGTATGGCTTCTCTGAGAAGGAGTTGATCCAGCGCGCCTACCGAGTGGCGGAAGAGGCGCACCGCGACCAAAAGAGGCATTCCGGTGAACCGTATATCAACCATTGCCTGGCGGTGGCAGGCATTTTGGCAGATCTTAAAGTACCATCCGAGGTGATCGCGGCGGCGTTGCTTCACGACACAGTGGAAGACACCCCCATCAGCCTCGGCGATATTCGCAGAGATTTTGGGGATACCATCGCGACTCTCGTCGATGGGGTGACAAAGTTGACAAAACTTCCGCGAGTCTCGCGCGGCGACCAGCACGCAGAAAGACCCGAATCATCCGACGACGCATTGGATCCAGACATCATCCCTGCTAACGCGCGCGCACGCAAACAAGATATGGCATCTGAAACCCTACGGAAAACATTCCTCGCCATGGGCGACGATGTGCGCGTCGTGCTGATCAAACTAGCAGATCGCCTCCACAACATGCGGACGCTCGGCTTCATGCCCGAAGCCAAACAAAAGCGCATTGCCAAAGAGACTCTCGAAATCTTTGCCCCGCTCACGAACCGCCTCGGCATCTGGCAGATCAAATGGGAATTGGAAGACCTTGGCTTCCGATACCTCAACCCGGAAAAGTACAAGGAAATTGCCGAAGAATTGCAAGAAAAACGACCCGAGCGGGAAAAACAAATCGTAGACATCAAAGAAGCCCTTACCCGTTTGCTTGAAGCAAACAACATCAAAGCCGAAGTTAGCGGACGTCCTAAACATATTTATTCCATCTTCAAAAAGATGGCGCAGAAGGGAAAATCGTTCGATCTGGTTCGGGATGTGCGCGCCATGCGACTCCTCGTTCAGGACATCCCCTCGTGCTACGCCGCGCTTGGAGTAATTCACACCACGTGGAGACCCATCCCCGGCGAATTCGACGATTATATTGCCGCGCCAAAAGAAAACTTCTACCAATCGCTTCACACAGCCGTCATCTACGAAGACGGCCGCCCGTTGGAAATTCAGATCCGCACGCAGGAGATGCACGAAAACGCAGAATACGGCATCGCCGCCCACTGGAAATACAAAGAAGGCGCCAAGCGCGATAAAAGCTACGAACAGCGCATTAACTGGCTCCGCAACATGATGGAATGGAAGACCGACGTGCACGACGCGACAGAATTCGTCGAGAGTATGAAATCGGATGTATTCCAGGACCGCGTCTACGTCTTCACCCCGCGCGGAGACATTTACGATCTCGCTGTCGGTTCAACCCCCATTGATTTTGCCTACCACGTCCACACCGATATCGGCCACCGCTGTCGCGGCGCGCGGGTGAACGGCAAACTCGTCCCCTTGCAACAAGCGTTGAAGACGGGCGACCAGATCGAAATTTTGACAGCGAAGCGCGGGGGTCCAAGCCGCGATTGGTTAAATCCGAATCTGGGGCTGGTCAAGACGCAACGAGCGCGATCCAAAGTCAAAGCATGGTTCAAAAAGCAGGAGGATGAACAAAACCTCGCCCAGGGACGCGCCGGATTCGAACGCGAATTGAGCCGCCTTGGAATTTCCGAATTGAATTTCGAAAAGATGGCGTGCGAACTTGCCTACAAAACTTCCGATGAAATGTTCATCGCCCTCGGTAATGGCGATCTTTCCCTCAGCAAAATCATCAAACAATTGGAAGGGACGGAAGAAACCGCGGATATTCTGCAAGCCACCCCCGCGCCAGAGACCAAAACCTCCCCCGATGCGATTCAGGTTGTCGGACTGAAAGGCTTGCTTTGGCAAATGGCAAAATGTTGTTCGCCCATGCCCGGAGACCAGATCATCGGGTACATCACGCGCGGGCGCGGCGCGACAATTCACCGACAAGATTGCCCGAATATTTTACACAGAGAGGATACCGAGCGGCTCGTGCAAGTGGATTGGGGAACCACCCAACAAACCTACGCCGTGCCCGTCACCGTGAAAGCATACGACCGCGATGGATTGCTCGGTGATATTTCAACCCTGCTGCAAGGCGAGAGCGTGAATATCAAAGATGTGTCTGTTAGTTACAACCGAAGCGTTGCCGATCTGCGCCTCGTAGTTGATGTGCGCGACCTGGAGCAGTTAAGCCGCGTGCTCACGCGTATTGAAAGCGTGCCAAATGTGTTGGAGGCGCAGAGAACAAAGCCGGGGTAAATTGGTTCCTCGGTAGTTGCCGTGATTCTGTACACGGATTGGACGGATTTCGCGGAATATCACCATTCGTGCCAATCGCAAGTTACACAGTATAATGTCGCCGCTTCCTATGAATCTGCTCAGCGTCCGTGAAGCGCGCGAGCGCATACTTTCCCACTTTCAACCTGGCACAACCGAAGCCTTGCCTGCGGCAGAGTCTTTGAATCGCATCCTCGCGCAAGACGTGACCGCGTTGGACGACCTGCCTCCATTTGACAACTCCTCGATGGATGGCTTTGCCATTCGCGCGATCGATGTGGCCGATGCAAAACCCGCTTCACCACGGACTTTACGCGTGATCGCAGACATCCCTGCCGGCTCGCCGCCGACAGTTTCCATCGCCCCGGCGAAGCGGCTCGCATCATGACTGGCGCCCCGGTGCCTCTGGGCGCCGACGCGGTGATCCCCGTGGAAGATACCGATTTTCAAGACCGAGCTGCTGGCGCGCCCCCGCCGGAGGTGACGATGTTCAAAAACGTGATCCAAAACGAGAACACTCGTCAGCGCGGCGCGGATGTACGCTCAGGCGACATCGTCTTGCGTATAGGACGAAAATTAAAACCTCAAGATGTCGCGCTCTTGGCATCTTTGGGGTACTCCACTGTGGAAGTATTCCGCAAGCCCCGCGTGGCACTCTTCTCCTCTGGCGATGAATTGCTAGACGCAAGCCAGCCTCTCGAACCGGGCAAGATCCGCGACTCAAACTCGCCCATGCTGGCTGGGCTAATCGAGTCGGCCGGCGCGGAGGTGGAAAAACTTGGCACAGCAAAAGATACCTACGAATCTGTCAAAGCGGCGCTCGACAAAACGTCCGCGCTGAAAGTGGACCTGATCCTCTCTTCGGCGGGCGTGAGCGTGGGCGCGTTCGATTACGTGAAGAGCGTGATCGAGTCGAACGGCAAAATGGATTTTTGGCGCGTGAACATGCGCCCCGGCAAACCGCTTGCTTTCGGCGAATACAATGGCATTCCATTCATCGGCTTGCCGGGTAATCCCGTGTCGGCGTTTGTGGGGTTTGAGGTATTTGTCCGCACGGCGCTGGGGCGGCTGGCAGGGCTGAGGGAGAGAAACAGGCTCACCGTCCGCGCGCGATGCGAGGAGGAAATCAATTCCGATGGACGAGAGAGTTATCTGCGCGCCAATCTCCGCGACGAAAACGGGTCTCTCGTCGCGCGCTTGACCGGGCACCAGGGTTCGGGCAACATTCTATCGTTGGTGCAGGCGGATGCTTTACTAATTATTCCCGCTGGTGTAAAATGCGTGCCTGCTGGTCAGGAAGTTGAGGCTTGGTTATTATGAGGATTTATGAATAAGCGGCTCGCGCAAATTTCACTGGCGATCACCGTTATCGGGTTGCTCGTCGCGTCTTACATGACAGTGTACAAATTTACAAGCAAGGAACTTCAAGCCGCCATGTGCGTTGGCTCGGAAGGATGCTCGGTGGTGAACGCCAGCCCTTACTCTGAAGTGCGCGGCGTTCCCGTGGCAATCATCGGGGTGGTCGGGTACCTTGCTTTGTTGGCTGTGCAAATCCTTGAGCGCCGACCCGGTATGTTTCAAGACAATGGCGCGATGATTTTCTTCGGGATTTCAGTGACCGGGTTTTTGTTTACAGTGTATCTGGTCTTTGTCGAGGTCGCGCTGATCAAAGCCTATTGTCCGTTCTGCATCACATCACAAGTGGCGATGACCCTGCTGTTTGTCATCTCAGTCATTCGCCTTATCAAACAACCCTAATTCAGGAGGATTGAATGCCCCGTATCAAATGTCATTACACCGATTGTGTCTTTCTTGATGAAGGTTATTGCTCAGCCGCTGCGGTAGAGTTCGACCCCGACACCGGTTGCGCCACCTACACCCCCAGCGACGAAGCCGCCGCCAAAGAAGATTGGGACGAAGAAGAAGCGGAGGAATGGGACGAAGAGGAAGATGATGACGAGGATGAATCTTGGGACGAAGAGGAAGATGAGTTCTAACGCATCGTTCCCCAAGTGAAATCTGGTCGCCCAAACTAAGGCAGACGACGCGTCGTCTGCCTTTATGTTTTTAACTCGTATAACAACACGCCCGCCGCCACCGCTAAATTTAACGAACTGACTTTCCCCCGCATCGGCAGGGATACTGTCACATCGCAAGCGTTAACCTGCTCCGCGGACAGACCCTTTTGTTCGCTACCCAGCACAAGCGCCCACGGGGTTTGCGGAACGAGAGACTTATAATCCACATCCGCATGGGCAGACGCGCCGATCAATTGACGCCCTGCCGTTTGCGCCCAGACGCGAAATTCTTCGAATGAAGTTTGCGCAATGCCCTTCCAAAAGATCGCGCCCATGCTGGAGCGGATCAAGGTTGGGTGATATAACTCGACCCCGCCATCCAAAAGAAACAAGGCGTCGATTCCAATCGCGTCCATCGTGCGGAGGATCGTCCCGACATTGCCCGGATCTTGTGGCGAAACCAGCGCGACAACAGGGCTGGATGACGTGAGGCTCGATGCAAGGGTTTGTCTCTGGCGAACCACAGCGACAATGCCTTGTGGGTTATCTTTCTCTGCCAGAGAGTTGGCTACGTCTCTTGAAACAGGAAGCGCCTTTTCCGAAACCCGGGCAATGAGTTCTTTGGCGTATTTACTCGCAAGCAGATCAGGCGCGTAAAAAATCGACTCCACATTCCAACCCGCATCCAACGCCTGCCCGATGTGGTGGATCCCTTCCACGAGGAACAAACCCGTTTCAATACGATGCTTTTTCTGCCGCAATGAGCGGGCGCGCTTCACAAGTTCGTTATTCGCGCTGACGATCAAAGGGCTTGCTCATGCTTCACTCACCCGCTACCACGGTCAACTTTCCAACCATGCCCGCCATGAGATGTCCTTGGATCCCACAGACAACGCTATACTCGCCCGGCGCGGACGGAGCAGTGAACGTCAACGTGACCGATTGCCCGGGCAGGCACTTTCACCTCCCAATAGATATTCTGCTTATCTTCTTCGTCAAACTCATCGCCCGCATCGGCGCCAAATTTTAGGATGGCAAATTCATGCTCCACCACTCCATTGTTCACCGCGTTGATCGTGATTTCCCGCCCCGCCATAATCGTAAAGGAATTGGGCGTGAATTGAAAGTCGGTCAGGGTTACATCGATGGCGGCGGATGACCCGCCGTCTTTACAGGAAGTCAATAGTAAACATACGAGCATTACGGTGATGACCGCATACATTTTCATGGTTCTCTCCGGGGAAAGCGATCCGTTAATTCAGGGATAATCGTATGAAAACCGGCGTTGGCGTAAACAATAGACTTTATCCCAATAAACAAAAGTGGCCGAGACGCTGAAAACGCTGATTTCGCTGATGCAAGAAAAGAAAATCTGCGGCTTCCGCATGGTCAGCCCCGATGTATTTCGATAGAGTCATTGTAATTCAGTTCCGTGTACATTAGGCGGTAGAATGTGCTCATGAGCCAGTTCTTTGCAGAAAACTACCTCGGTTCTGCCTTCAACCTGTTCGGCATCGCGCACATCGGCGGGTTGACCTTTATCCTTTTCTTGAATCTTTTCCTCATCCATTTCAAGAACGCCAGCAACGCGACCAAGAGCAAAATCCGCTGGACACTGGCGTTGATTCTGCTGGTCAACGAGGTCGCTTGGCACGCATGGAATTACGCCGTCGGCTGGTGGACGATCCAGACCATGCTTCCACTTCACTTGTGTAGCCTGCTGGTGTGGATGGGCGCGTTGATGCTGGTCACAAAAAATTACGCCATCTACGAGTTTGCGTATTTTCTCGGCATCGGCGGCGCGATACAGGCATTGATCACGCCCGATCTCGGCATCTATGGCTTCCCACACTTCAGGTTTTTTCAAACGTTTATTTCGCATGGATTGATCGTTACCTCCGCAATATACATGACCGCCGTGGAACGGTTTCGTCCCACGTGGAAGTCGATCGTCAGGGTGGCGATTTGGATGAACATCTATGTTGTCACGATCTATTTCATCAACACAGCCATTGGCAGTAATTATCTGATGATCAATTACAAGCCGAACACGTCCAGCCTGCTCAGCCTGCTCCCCGATTGGCCCCTCTATGTGCTTTATATGGAAGGGATCGGCATTGTGACTTGCCTGCTTTTATATCTTCCTTTCGCAATCAAAGATTGGCGCAACAAGAATCAAGCAAACAAAGACAGCGCCTCGCGGCTGGAAAGCATTTCAAAATAAGGTAGAATATCAATCCCCATCGGGGCGATGGCGGAATCGGCAGACGCAACGGACTTAAAATCCGTCGGTAGTGATATCGTGAGGGTTCGACCCCCTCTCGCCCCATTTTCCGCGCCCGCCCTCTCTCCCACGAGAGAGAGGCAAGGGGCGAGAGTTAACCATCATGTACTTTACGCGCCAGCAACTTGAAGAAATAGAAGATAAAAGCCTCGCGCCCTACGGCATGCGGAGCAAAGACTCAAAAGGACGCGCCTACCTGGACAGCGAACCGGACTACCGCACATCGTTCCAACGCGACCGCGACCGTATTCTCCACACTACAGCCTTTCGCCGCCTCGAATACAAGACACAGGTTTTCATCAACTTTGAAGGCGACTACTTCCGCACCCGCCTCACCCATACCCTCGAAGTTGCCCAGATCGGCAGAACATTTGCCCGCGCCCTCGGCGCCAACGAAGACCTCGTGGAAGCGGTCTGCCTCGCGCACGACCTGGGGCACTCGCCGTTTGGTCATTCTGGCGAAGCCGCATTGGCGCGATTGATGAAAGATCATGGCGGATTCGACCACAACAAACAATCCCTGCGTATCGTCACCGAACTCGAACAGCGTTACCCCGAATTCCCGGGTTTGAACCTGACGTGGGAAGTCCGCGAAGGGATGGTCAAACACGAATCCGAATACGACATTTCTGACGCGCGCGAGTATCAGCCCGACCTGCGCGGCAACCTCGAAACACAGATCGCCAATGTCGCCGACGAACTAGCCTACACGACTCACGACCTTGATGACGGCTTGCGTTCAGGCATGATCACGCCGCAGATGCTCGATGGCATTGCCTTGTGGGAAATTCTGCGCGAAACCTACAACTGGAGCGGGCGCGAACTGGAGGAGATGGAACGTCACCGCATGATCCGCCAACTTGTGGGCATCCTGATCACCGATATGGTCGAAGCGACTGACAAACGCCTGAAAGAAAGCAAGGCAAAGTCCGCGCTCGATCTTCAGAAACTGAAACACAATATGATCGGGCACAGCGAAGACATGCAGCGCCGCAACCGCGAACTGAAAGACTTCCTGTACAAGAAACTCTATCGCCATTATCGCGTGGCGCGGATGCAGGTTAAAGCGGAACGGCTGATCACTGATCTGTTCCATGCGTATCAGGCGGAGCCGTTGATGCTTCCCGACTCGGTACAAACCTTGATCGACAAGCGCGGACTGGAACGCGCGATCTGCGATTACATCGCCGGCATGACCGACCGTTATGCCATCGAAGAACATCAGAAACTTTTTAGTCCGCTCGAAAAGCCATAGGAACAGGTGAAGAATGTCTCAACCAATGTATCTCACTCCCGAAGGGGAGGCAAAACTAAAGACCGAATTAGTGGAACTCACCGGGGCGCGACGCGAAGAACTTGCCCAGCGCCTGCGATCCGCCATTCAAATGGGCGACCTTTCTGAAAACGCGGATTATCACAAAGCAAAAGAGGACCAAGCCTTTCTCGAAGGACGCATTCAGGAGATCGAAGCCATTCTACGCATGGCTGTGATCGTCGAAAAGAAACAAAGCGACGTGGTGATGGTTGGCTCGCGCGTCACTGTGCAGGAGGCAGGTTTTGACCCAGAGACCTTCTCCATGGTCGGAGCGAAGGAAGCGGATCCGCGCAACAACAAGATATCGAACGAGTCGCCGATTGGGAGGGCGTTGATGAATCACCGGGCAGGCGAAACCGTGGAGGCGCAAACCCCCGGCGGTACACTACAAATAAAGATACTCAACGTGGAATAAAAACAGGGTTTAAAGGAAACCCCGGCCGCCCCGGCGCCCCTGCCTTTGGCTTGCTGACGATAGCGGCGGAGTTCAATCCGACTTGCTTTGGCGATGCCTTGGCTTTGGGCATTTGGGTTGAGAGGCAGGCGGCCACTCCAACATTCCTAAACCCGCCGTTCGGTTAGGAGGCCTTTTTGGATTGGTAGGGTTTGGTCTCGATATAGACCATGGGGGGGGACACACGACCCTGCCCGGAAAGCAGGTGACTGAAGCGCTCTCTCAGCGTGCCGGCGCCCTGGAGGTGTTGTTTGAGGTAGTCCCCGCCTCTGGCAGTTTTCTGTGCGTAGCCTGTCGCCGGTTGCCTGGGACGTGTTGTTGCATAAGCAACTGTCTGGGGGAGGCTAGCCCACCACGCTTCGGTCCTATTTGCCGTTAGCCGCGCCCCCCCTTGCGCGACTGGCTGTTCAGCGGGTCCCCCGAGCGTTCTTGCTCTCGTACTTCTCCAAACGCGGCATCTCTGCTAATTTCTTGCCTTTGCGCGCCCTCCTTCAACTGGGGTTGATTCCCCTGCTCCCTTCGCTAACTCGCTTTGCTCGCCAGTCTCCCAGGTTTTCCTCCCCATATACTGCATTCTCGCGTTCGTTCACCTGCTCGATTCATCCAGCAACGCCTGAATTTGCTGTTGTAGTTCTCCTTGTATTTCGCGTCTTCTCGCCCACACCACTTTGTGCGGTGGAGTTGGGCCCGCTGCTCCCATCCACAAAGTAATCTCCATCTTCACGTAGCCCTTCCACCAGAAGCTCCATCATCAAGCGAACACTTTCCGCACCCTTCCTTCAACTCGCCAGGAAAGTCCCCGCTGATCCACTGAAGCCAATATTCCCCCGCCTTTTCGATCTTCCGCAGAATGACTTTGGGGTAGGCTACACAATCACCTTCAACATCTCGCGGATGATAACTGCCGTCCCCCCCTTGATTTGTAAAGCGGCTCGGTCCAGCTCTCCCGACGCGATTGACCACCCGTCCGATGTTTTCAGGATTAATTCTTCCAAACTGGCGGCAGGACTCAACTGCTCCATTGCGTACGGCTTGAAGGTGAGGTTGGTCTCTCCTGTATTAACTTTTCCCATGGGCTGTCCTCCCCTTTTTAGACAGCCCCTGTTCGTCGAAGAGGATGGGGTTATTTCGCGGCGCGGGGCCAGACCGCAAATTCCAGCGTGACGCGTTGGAAGTAACTATTTTGGGGCATCGAGCCCATTCCGTATTCCAAATCCACCACGGTGGCGAGGAGTTGCAGATTGGCGGTCTCCAACAGGATTTGTTCCCTCGGCTGAAGCAAGACCAACTCTCCCTTGGCTTCGAGCCGGTCGCGAATCTCCGGGTTGTTGAAGGCATGGTCAGACATCAGCACTTTGGTGGCGGTTTTGATATCGTTTTCCTCGAAGAGCCAGATTTCCAGCGCGGTGACCTTCTTCGGCTCGCCGACGCCGATCTTTTCACAAATGCCAACACCGAACTCGCCGAGGTACTTCCCCGCCTGCGTGTCGATGCTGAACGATTCATCGTACAGGTCGTAACCGTACACATACGTTGTTAGGGATTGCGTGATCGGGGGCTCAAGGCCATGTTGCTGATAATCGGTGCGCTCGATGCTCTTGTTGAGTTTGGTCGCTTCCATCGCCGGGGTGACCGTGCCGCTCCCTTTGCGGAACAAACGGAACAGATAGAATGCGGCAACCGCCAGGAGGATAGCAACCACCGCGATCGCTCCGTACAGGACGAACCGACCTATGCCGGAAGACACCGAACCAGAAGATGGGACCTCCGCGCCAGGCGTTTGGGGGTTTTGAATAGGCGCGCCTTTCACCGCCTGCACCAGCACCCCAAACTCTTGCACTTCCTGTGAGGTCAGGTTCCCCGGATCAGATTGCAAGCTGATATACGCGGGAGCGGCGGAGGCGCCGAGGCTGTCCCAACGGCGCATGGCGGCGTCCACATCGCCGGTCTTGTTATAGGAATCGATGGTCATCCGCAGGAAGTCTTGTTGCAAATCAAAGCGCATCACGTCCGGCGTGGTATCCACCACTTCAACGGGCCAAATTCCCCACGCGAACGTAATCCCAAGCGCCAAACCTAAAAGCACTCCGAGGATGAATACGATCCGATTATTCTTTAGAAGGTTTTTCACGATCGCGATTATCGCTTCCATAGCCTTTTCCTTTTTTCGCAGGTTTCGCTAATTATATACCATCCCACATTCAATACAACACCTGAATTACCTACCATGTCGCCCTGAGGGAGCGTTCTTCAGCGACCGAAGAGTCTCGATCGCAATAACAGAGATGCTTCGGGGCGCGAGGTGTCCCTCAGCATGACATGCCGTTATTGACTTACTTCCTCTCCATCAAATACAACACCCGTTCCGATTCGCGGATCTCAACCGCCTCTCGAATTGCGAAACGTTCAACAAATGCCGCTTCAAATCCCTCGCGTGTGTACGAGGGGAAAATATCTTTCCGCGAGGCGAGTAGTTTCTGCACTTGGCTATCTTGCTTCGGGACGAACTCGATCACCAGCCATTTTGTGGTTTCGGCAAAAAAGTCCGCGAGTTGAGGTAGCGGCACATTGTTTGAAATCGCGAGATGATGAATGACCGCCAGAGCCAGCGCCAGATCGGCGGGACCTCGCCCACCGAACGAATCGCGCTCACGGTTCGCCCAGCCGATGGCGGGACTCGGATTCGTCAGGTCTAATAATAGCGGCAAAAGATTCTCAGTTTTATCGTGCTTCATCTGCCGATAATTTTGTTCGACGGCGGCGGGATCAATATCGAACGAAACAACGAACGCGCTGTTCGCGCCAGCCACGCGGCTGAACTCGCCGTTGTTCGCGCCCAAGTCCCAGGTGAGCGCGGGCTTGAGTCGCGCCGACCATTCGCCCACGAGTTGCTTTTTGTGTTCAAACGCCGCGTCGGAATAATTGGTGATGTCGTAATAATTTCCCCATTCGGTGCCGCGCGGAGTCCAATCGAGTTTTTGAATCGTAGACTCGAGACTCTCGATCAAACCTGTCATCGCTTGTCGGCTCATCGAACCTCCACGCGACTTGACTTCCTCACCCGCATATTTTTTCTGCGCGCCCGCGTGAACGTGAATATGCGTAAGCAAACCAAAATTAAATCTTGTCTTCGTTGGGAGCAATTCGCTCGCAAGGTCAAGCGGCACGCCGTCAATGTAGGCGCGCAAAAGTTGACTCAAGCGCACGTCGCGCAATGCCATCAACGCCAGCGGCGCGAGAAAATGTTGGCAGAATTGTTTATATGCCACCCACGGCTGTCCCTCTTCATACACTTCAAACGACAACGTGTCGATCAACGTCGCTTTGCCGCGCACGAATTGCATGTTGTACGCGCTCGCGTCTTTCAACGACATGTCCGCTTTCAACGCGCGCTTTTGGATGGTCAACGTCGCCAGCGCGGCAGACTTCAACTGCCCGAACGACCATTCATACGGATACGAAATGAACGGCACGCGCTCAGGCTGGATGACTTTAAATGCTACATCCCCTTTAGGGGACGCTTCGCTCTCAGGGGCAACCTGATTCGCTTCGACATGCGGAATCAAAAACCCAGCCTTCACCAGCCTCTCGTACAACCCCGACTCCATCAAACGCGAATAATCGCGCTCGTAAGCGCGATTAATCTGTCGGTACAGGACTCCGCCTCGAGAAAACAAAAACCCGCTGGGGTCCCGAAAAGAAGCGGGTAGTCCTCCGCTATTCGTTTTCTGATTCGTCATCGTCTTCGGTCGGCTTCGGTTTGACTCCGAACCATCCTTTGATCTTGCTCCACGAGGCGCGGAATGCGACCCCTAAACCAAGCAGTGCGGCGATGGCGAGTTGAATCAAAAAACTGCCAGAGCCAGGATCGAGATATGGAAGAGGCGCAAAGTGCATGGTGACTCCTATTCAACTGTTTCGGGAATAATCGTTTCGAGCAGGAAAGTTTCCTGACAGTTCGTGCATTGCGCTTCGCGTTTGTTGGCGTACACAAGCAAGCCGTTGCATTTTGGGCAGGGCTGTTTGAGCGGGCGCTTCCACGAGGTGAAATCGCAATTCGGATAATTCGCGCATCCGTAGAACGTGCGCCCTTTGCGCGTTTTCTTTTCGACGATGTCGCCGCCGTCTTTGGGGCATTGCACGCCGATCTTGACGAGCCACGGTTCGGTGTAACGGCAATTGGGGAAGTTCGCGCACGAAATAAATTTGCCGAAGCGACCATAACGGATGACGAGATCGCCGCCGTCGGTGGGACAGATGCGCCCGATCTTTTCTGGCGCGCTTTTTGTGACGGGCATTTCTGCCTGCGCTTTTTTCAAGTCTTCCGCGAACGGATGATAGAACTCGTGCATCACTTCCGTCCACTCGGCTTGACCGTTCGAGATCATGTCGAGGTCTTCTTCCATACGCGCGGTGAATTTCAGGTCAACGATGTCGGGGAAGTATTCCACCATCAAATCATTGACTTGGATTCCGATCTCCGTCGGCACGAGTCGTTTTTCTTCGCGCAAGACGTATCCGCGCGCTTGGATCGTGGAGATCGTCGGCGCGTATGTGGACGGGCGACCAATGCCATCTTCTTCGAGCGCTTGCACAAGCGACGCTTCCGAATAACGCGGCGGCGGTTGTGTGAAATGTTGTTCGGGGATGAGGCGAATCAATTCCTGCTTTTGTCCCTCGGCAATGCCCGCAGGGATTTTGACATTCTCTTCCTCATCTTCTTCCGATTTTTTATCTTCGTTCTTGGCTTCTTCATACACGACCAAAAAGCCCGCGAACTTCACCGCAGAACCAGAGGCGCGCAATAAATATTCGTGCGCGCTTGTTTTGCCTGTCACTTCTACTTGTAGCGTGTCGTATACCGCCGCTTCCATCTGCGAAGCGACAAAGCGTTGCCAGATCAAACGATACAACTTGAACATGGCAGGCTCGAGAAATTCTTTCACCGATTCAGGTTCGCGCATCACCGAGGTTGGGCGAATCGCTTCGTGCGCTTCTTGCGCGTTGGCGGAGCGTTTTGTATATTGCGGCGGTTCGTCAGGCAAAAAGTCTGCGCCGTATTTTCCCGTCACATATTGCCGCGCTTCCTGTTGCGCGAGAGCGGAAACGTTGGTCGAGTCGGTTCGCATGTAGGTGATGAGACCCGTCGTGCCGCCGTTGCCCACGTCCTGCCCTTCATATAATCCCTGCGCCAGCGCCATCGTGCGTTTGGCGGTGAAGCCGAGTTTGCGCGAAGCCTCCTGTTGCAGGGTCGAAGTCGTAAACGGCGCGGCAGGCTTACGTCGGCGTTCGCCGCGCTTGACCTTCGTCACCGTGTACGCGGCAGTCTCCATATCCACAAGGATCGGCTTGACCGTTTCTTCGTTGGGCAGTTCGGGATCGGCATCGTCTATCTTCGCCAGCTTCGCAAGAAAATTGGATTTCAATCCCTCGGGCTGGAACTCGCCATGGATGGACCAATACTCGACAGGCACGAACGCTTCGATCTCACGTTCTCTCTCGACGATCAGCCTGAGCGCCACCGATTGAACGCGTCCCGCCGACAGGCGTCCGCGCACCTTCTCCCAGAGGATCGGGCTGATGCTGTAGCCGACCAAACGATCCAGCACGCGACGCGCTTGCTGGGCGTTCACCAAATCCATGTTGATGTCGCGCGGATGCGAGAACGCTTCTTTGATGGCGGGTTCGGTGATCTCGTGAAAGACGACGCGCTTCGTGCGCGCAGGTTCGATCTCTGCCGACTCGAGCAAATGCCACGAAATCGATTCGCCTTCGCGGTCGGGATCGGTTGCGAGATAAATCTCTTCGGCTTTTTGCGCCAACTTCTTGAGTTCTTTGACGACTTCTTTTTTCTCGTTTGGCACGCGATACTTCGGCGTGAAGCCGTTGTCCACATCCACCGATAACTGCGACTTCAACAAATCACGCACATGCCCCACCGATGCGCGGACTGTGTATCCCTTGCCGAGAAAACGACCGACGGTCTTCGCCTTCGCGGGCGATTCGACGATGACGAGTTTGCCGTCGCGCTTTTCCACCTTTGCCACCTTCTCAGGCTTCGGCGGCGGGACGAGTCCCGCGTGCGCGTCGGTCTTTCCCATGCGATATAGTTTTGTTCCACACACTGAGCAAGTGCCAATCGTGACAGGAGACGCCTTCGCGTTGAAACCCGCGACAGGGTCTTTCATCTCACGTTTGGTCTTGCATTTCATACAATAGGCTTCCATAAATTACCTTTACACCGTCATTGCGAGGGCGGTGTTCTTCCGCCCGAAGCAATCTCCAACACGTTGACGGAGATCGCTTCGTCGGGCTACGCCCTCCTCGCAATGACGAGTTACAAAAATTTCTCCTGTTTCGCTTTCTTCAACTTTTCCACAACATCGCGCACGCGCTGGGCTTGATCCGCTTTGCAGACCAACAGCACGTCGCCCGAATCTACCACAATCACGTTATCCATACCAATAGTGACCATCAAGCGTCCGTTGTTTGCGCTGTAGACGAGCGTGTGATGCGAGTCGATTTCGATATGCTCGGTATTGACCGCGACATTTCCATTCGCGTCTGGCATCAACACTTCGAACAACGAATCCCACGCGCCCACGTCGCTCCAACCGAGTCCGCCCGCGGGAAGGACTGCAACTTTCTCCGCGTGTTCCATGATCCCGTAATCAATCGTCTGGCTTTTCAGCCCCGACCAATGCTCTTGTATCACAGCCTCGCGTTTTGGAGTATCCCACGCGGACGAAATTTCGCTAACAACTTTGAAGAGTTCGGGCATTTGACGTTCAACTTCGGCGAGAATCACGTTTGTTTTCCAAACGAACATGCCGCTGTTCCATGAATGGTCGCCGCTTTGAAGCAACTGTTGCGCGGTGACTTCATCGGGCTTCTCTTTGAATCGCTTCACTGTGTAGACAGGATATTTGTATTCGTCAGGCAATGGCTCGCCTTGTTGAATATACCCATATCCAGTGGATGGAAACGTCGGTGTGATTCCCAGCGTGACGAGATACTCTTTTTCCGCCACATCGAATGCAGAAGCGATGAGGTACTTGAACAGATCCTTGTTGCGGATGTGATGGTCCGCTGTTTGGATCGTCATCATCGCTTGCGGATCGCGCTTTTGCAAAACCGCCGCCGCCAATGCTACCACAGACGCCGTCCCGCGCGGCGCAGGCTCGATCAAATAGTTCTCTTTGGGGATGGCAGGGACTTGTTCCTGCATCACACGCGCTTGCTCTGCAACGGTGACGATCAAGATTCGTTCAGGCGGAAACAACGCCTCCAGCCGCGCAACCGTGCTTTGAAAAAGAGTCTCTTTGCCGAGCAAAGGCAATAATTGTTTCGGCGTTTCTTTGCGTGAGAGAGGCCACAGACGAGTCCCCCCGCCTCCAGCCATGATGACAGCGTATGTGTGTGGATTCATTAGCAAATATTTTGATCCCAGAGTAATTCGGTGGTTGAGTAGTCCCGCGATGCTCGTCGCGGGACGTATCGAAACCACCACGTCGTAAAGCAATTCTTGTTACAAAATTCCTCTTGAACATCGTTGGTTTCGATACGGGTCTCGCTATCGCTCGCCCCTACTCAACCAACGGAGCACTTATGTTTTATATTCCGATTGTACCTCACGCACTGCGACGTAATTCATACCACCGACCTGCCTTACCATTCCTTTCAATTCCATAAGCGCCAGAGACGCGGACACTTTCTCGATGGGCAACTCGGATTGATTGCGGATCTCGTCAATCTGCATCGGCTCGTTCGTCAACACAGTTAATAGTTTTGCTTCGATTGCATCAGAGGGCATGATCTTACGTGCGGCTTTGTGTTCACCGACGCGCGTGATGTCTAATGCTTGCATCAAATCGTTGACGCTCAACAGCGGAAGCGCGCCGTTTTGGATCAATTTATTCGTGCCTTTGCTTTGCGGCGCAAGGATACTCCCAGGGACGGCGAAGACTTCACGTCCCTGCTCGGCGGCAAACTCGGCGGTGATCAATGCGCCGCTTGTCTCGCCCGCCTCTACGACAACGACTGCAAGCGACAAGCCCGAAATGATTCGGTTACGCGGCGGGAAGTTCGACGCGTCGGGCGGCGTGCCTGGCGCGTAATCGCTGATGATTGCGCCGCGCTCCATCATTTGTTCCGCGAGCGCGCGATGTTCAGGCGGATAGATCTTGTCCACACCCGAACCCAACACGCCAATTGTTCGTCCGCCCGCCTTCAACGTGGATTGATGCGCGACCGCGTCCACGCCGCGCGCCAGTCCGCTGATGACGGTCATGCCGTTCGCCGCGAGAAAAGCGGACAACTCTTCGGTGATCTGTCGTCCATACGGAGTCACTCGCCGCGTGCCGACGATGGCAACTGCGAATAGATCATCAGGCAGATATTCACCGCGGATGTACAACACAGGCGGAGGCTGGTCAATTTCTTTCAGTCGCTGCGGATACGCTTCATCCTGCCATGTCAGGATTTTGATTCCTTGCTTTTCGATTTTGTCCCAGACTTTATCAAGGTCGACATTTTCGCGCGCTTGCACCACGCGCTCGATCACCTTCAACCCCAAGCCTGCCTCAGCCAATTCGTTCGGCGCGGCTCCCCACGCGGACTCCAAGTCGCCGAAGTACGCGACCAGTCCCTGCATGCGGACTGCGCCGATGCCTTTGATCAAGTTGAAGCCGACCCAGAATTTTTTGTCGTCCATAAATTTGATTCTAACTCGGTGGTTGAGTAGTCCCGCGTGCTTTTCGCGGGGCGTATCGAAACCACAGGTACGCATACAATTTTTTGTAACAAGAGTTGCTTTACGGCATGGTGGTCTCGATACAGGCTCCGCCCTACTCGACCACCGTATCGTTTCCCCCGCAGTTTAACTGCGGGGGAACAAACTACTCGACCACCGTTATAAACCATCCAACAGATGAACCCTCACCAAACGGCGGGCAGGCTGAAGGTCCAGAATGACCGAGGGAATCGCGGGGAGGAGAATCTCCTTGCCTGAGTCATCCCGCACTACATAGACATCGTTCGCGCCTGTCTCCAGAATCTCGACCAACTCGCCAAGCGGATTGTCGTTTTCATCCACAACTTTGAATCCGATCATTTCGTGCTGATAGATCGTGCCCGCTGGCAGTGGAGGCGCATCCGCTTTTTTGACGAAGACCCATTGATTGCGAAACATCCCCGCGTCTTCGGGCGTTTCAACATTTTTGAATTTCACAAGCAGACCCGATTGATGCGGGCGCGCGCTGGCAAGAGTGACGGGCTTGTGTTCGTCGCCGACAAAAAGTTTTCGCCCGCTCTTCATGCGTTCGGGGAAATCCGTGTGCAAGTCCATGATGATCTCGCCGTGCAACCCATGCGGACGCCGTAAAAATCCCACGCTCAAATAAAGCGGCTCGCCTTTCGGCGAGCCTGTGACTTTTTCTTTTGCCATTATTCTGGCTCGACCACATCGAGCGTGGCTTGCTTGCCTTCGCGCTCCGCCGCCACTCGCAACAACGCGCGGATGGAGTTGGCGACCTTGCCGCCTTTGCCGATGACGCGCCCCATGTCGTCTTTCGACACGCTCAACTCGATGCGCGCGCGCGAACCGCCTCCCGATTGAGTCACGTGCACTTCCTCAGGATGATCCACTAACGACTTTGCGATGTACTCGATTAATTCTTTCATCGTATTGCGCTCTTTACGAAGTACACAATACGCAGTATTTCTTACTTCGTACCGCGTATTGCGTAATCAATAAATTTACTTCTTCACTTCTTTGCGTTTGGCTTCCGCCTCGTCCGCTTCTTTGACGAGCGTTTCAACTGCCTCGCCCTTCTTGAAGCGTTCCCAGCGGTCGAGCGTGCCAGAGGCTTTGAACACCTGCGCCACCGACTCGGTCGGCAACGCGCCGTTCTTCATCCAGTGATACACGCGGTCTTCTTTTAAATGGACTGTTGCAGGTTGGGTGCGGGGATTATAAAAGCCCAGAATTTCCAGAAACTTGCCATCACGAGGGGACTCTTTGTCCGCGGCGACGACGCGATAGGTGGGCTGACCCTTCAAACCGATACGACGTAAACGTAAACGAACCATCTTGCTTTTCTCCTATAAATTTTTGTGCATCCGCTGGCGTTAGAGAACGCCAACTACGCGACACATTTTGATTTACGTTTCAGGCAGGCATAGAGAGGTGTGTGTGAAAGGAACACATGCGGGCTGAAATCGCAGTCGCCATTTTACCAGACTTTCTCCCCGCTCATTTGCCTATCTTCTGCCAGCCGTTTTCCGCCTCGCAGGCTTGGAAGTTCGATAGCCCGCGTTCTTCTCGCCGACTTGCTTCTCAGGCACAAGCGAGATCAACGTTCGCAAGGCGCGGTTTACGCTCTCCGAATCAGGGAACCGCGCCGCGACATCGGCGTCAAGCAAAATCACCTTTTGCAGAGAATCAAAACTCTGCCTGGTGATCGTGCCGTCTGCATGACGGACATGAACCGAGTGAGCCTGCTTCGGTCCAAGATAATATTTGCCTCGCGCGCCCTTCTGCCCCTTGAAATCATATTCAGGGAGCATGTCGTCATCAAAAGTTTTAGATGTGTTATTCGCCTTCTTCATATAAATTTCTTTCAAGTTGAGTCGCCTTGCGACAACTGATCATTCGGATGAACACGCCTTCGGATGTCTCTTCTCTTTCCAAATGGACAACCAGCAAAAGTCTTTCGTTGAACGATGTGCCTATGCTGATCAACCGCTCTTCATGACGCGAATGAGACTCATCGTCAAACGTAATAATGAACGGGTCGTAAAAAATTGTCTTGCCTTCGTCGAAACTCACTTTATGTTTCGCCAGATTACTGCGCGCTTTATTGTCGTCCCACTGAAAAATATACTTCATGTCCAAATTATACCCCTCAGGTTTACAGAATCGGTAACGTGAACGAAATCCTCGTCCCCTGCCCCATTTCGGATTCCGCCCAAATCTTGCCGCCGTGCGCCTCAACCAGATATTTCGCAATGGACAGCCCCAGCCCCATCCCACCCGAATCGCTGGATTTGTAGAATCGGTCGAAGATACGACTCAGATCGTCGGCTTGGATTCCCTCCCCGCTATCTTGGACGAAGACCGTCACGCTTCGAATCTCAGGGACAGCTGATTCAGTCACCCCAACCTTTATCTCCCCTCTGCTTGGGGTATATCTCACCGCATTCGCCACGATATTCGTCAACACCTCGCGGATGCGCAATGGGTCAATTTCAATTGCTTCCACATCATCTAGTTGAAACTCAAACCTGAACTTCTTTTCATTTGCCCGTGATTCAAAACCCGAAAGGACTTCACGAATCAACAAACCCAAATCGGTCGCCTCGCGCTTCAATTGCAGTGACCCGCTTTCGGCGAGCGCGAGAGTCCGCAAGTCGTCCACCAGCCGCGAAAGGATTTGCGTCTCATCGTACAGCGACTTCAATCGCTCCGTATCCGCCGCGTAGACTCCGTCAATCATCCCTTCGAGGTTGCCCTGCATGATCGTGATCGGCGAGCGGAGTTCGTGGGAAATATCCGCCAGCATGTTGCGGCGTTGTTTATCGTTCAACTCCAATTTCTGTGCCATCGAGTTGAACTCCCGCAACAACGCGCGGACTTCAAACGGTCCCCGCTCCTCCACGCGCACGGCAAAGTCGCCATCCGCCACGCGGCTCGACGCTTCGAGCAATTCATCCAACGGCATGGACATTCGCCGCAAATTGCGAACGGCAAAAAATACAGTTGCTATCAAAATGAGGAAGCCGATAAACCCAAACGGCACGATGAAACCTGGGCGATCCATTGGCGGCATCATCGGCGGCATGTTATGAAATTCAACGAATGGATCGAGGAAGAATCGCAGCATCGCCATCACGCCGATGCACGCGAAGAAACTGAACAGGATGAAAAAACATCCCATCCTGCGGAAGAAAGGTTTGCCGCGCATGTGACGCCAACGTTTGGGGGGCCATTCTTCGTTGTCGGGCCACCAAGGTGGTTTGGAGCGGTGAGGGTGGGAGTGGGTCATTTCATTCATACTTCGGTGGTTGAGTAGGCGGCGTTCGTCCGCCGTATCGAAACCACCAGTTACAGACATACTCTTCAAACAGAAATTGCTTTGCTTACATGCTGGTTTCGATACGCCCTTCGCAACGAACGCTCAGGGCTACTCAACCAGCAGAGGCATCTTATTTATCCGAAAATTTGTATCCAACGCCGTACACAGTCAACACATACTTCGGCTCGCTCGCTTTGACTTCCACTTTGCGGCGGATGTTTTTGATGTGCGCGTCAATGGCGCGTTCATAAGATTCAAATGCCACGCCGTGAATCGCATCCAACAATTGGGCGCGGGTGAAGACTCGCCCAGGCTGGCGGGCGAGGGTGGCGAGCAATTCAAATTCGGTGGGAGTCAACTCTTCGATCTCGTGCTTCTCAGCAGTGACACGCATCCGCGGCACATCGAGAGTGAGGTCTGCCACGCGGATCATTTCTGAGCTCATGCTGGTCGCATTCTCAATCCGTCGAAACATTGCACGGACACGCGCCACCAATTCTTTCGGGCTGAATGGCTTGGTCATATAATCGTCCGCGCCGAGTTCGAGCCCGATGAGTTTGTCCGATTCGTCGGCGCGGGCGGTGAGCATGATGATCGGCGCGTTGGATGTTTTGCGAAACTCGCGGGTGAAATCCAGCCCATCGAGCTGAGGCAGGCCGAGGTCCAGAATGACCGCGTCGGGTTTATCCGTTTTTGCATGCGACAAGGCATTCTTCCCATCATGCGCGATCAAAACGCCAAATCCCGCGCGTTCGAGATAATCGCGCACGAGTTGGGTGATCTTGGGTTCGTCGTCTACAACGAGGATGGTTTTCATGGTGAGGGATGGTCGAGTTTCCACTTTCTACTTTCATTGGTGAAGAAAGTGGAAAGTGGAAAGATCGTGAGGCGGAGAATCTTGCCGCCTCACGACCATTATACGTTCTTATTCTTTCTTTTCTTCGGCCGACTCACCGTGCGCTTTCTTATGCCACTCATCGAACATTGGCGGGACGTTGTGCTCGCCCCAGCCATGACGACCTCCCCAGCCCCAGCGCGGACCCCACATCATCACGCGGAATGACTTGAGCGCGAGGACAAGCAGGAAGATGCCAACGAGGGGAATCAAGCATCCGAAGCCAAATCCGAATGGATGATGACCGCGCATCCCGTATCCATACTCGTAATGCGGATACGGCATGGGCATCCCTTCGCCCGAAGGCGCTTCGATGGTGATCGGCGAGCCTTGGGCGACTCCCGCCTGAAACGCGAAGAAGCCGATGGCGGCGATGACCGCCAGCAAGACCAACCCCGCAACGACACGTAGTGCAATTTTTCCGTTCATGTTTACTCCTTTGTTTTGAACTGATGCTCGGAGTATAGGAGTCGGTTGTGAATTCGGTGTGAAGAGAGGAGGGAACTTTGTAGTTCGTAAATTCCACAGTTTCCCATCATTCCCAACAATGCTATAATCGCCCCATGCAAGCGTTCGCCCCTTTCCCCAAAAATATCTCACGCAACGCATTGACCCGCCTGCGCGACGATTTGTCGCGCCGCGAGTCGGTCTTGCAAGCGATGATCCAACGCTTTGAGACGCAATACAACGTGTCGTTGGAATCGCTTGAGACGCGCCTCGCAGAAGGAAAAGGACGGGAGCACCCCGACTGGGAAGATTCCATCGAGTGGCGAAATGCGCTTGACGCTTTAAAGCAAGCAGACCTGATGAAGCGGGTGCTGGAATGGCTGCTCCAATCGAAGCCGCATTAAACCGTTTCGTCGCAACCTGCGCTCTTGTCGTCTCGGTACATGATCTTCTGACCAAGTGGCGGATTCAACTTAAGGGCGGCTATATTCTCGATATTTACTTCAACGAGAGCAACGATAAATACTCTTACACTCTCACACAGGGCGAGAAGCGAATTTTAGGCTGGGATAATGCCCCTCATCATTCCGATCTGTCAAGTTTTCCTCATCACTTTCATAACGCAGACGGAATCGTTGCCATTTCGGCGCTAACTGGTGATCCCAATAACGACCTGGAAATTGTTCGTTTGGAAATCGAGCGATTTTTGAAGGAGATGAACTATGAGTGATCTATATACCCTAAAGCATGGAGACCTCTTCGTTGAGTTCACGCGCTTTATTGCCATGCATCCCAAATTCAGCGAACAGATTCCCGATGGCGCGGAAGTCATTTTGCTCGATTCCCGCGACAAGGGCTATACGCGCTTTATGCTCAAGCACGCCCCAAAGAAAGATGTAAATGTTGTTTTTGTGGATGTTGGCGAACTTGCTCCTATTCGTTCTCGCGTAAAAAATCCAAAAGTTATCTCACGTGAGACGGCGAGGAAGGTCAGCACAAAGAACGGGAACTCCTCGCGTACCCGCAAGGCAAACTTGCGCTTTCAGCCCACGGATGTGGAGGGTGTATAATCTTCCTAGCGATGAAAAATGGCACACGCGGAAGCGTTTGCAGATGCTTATCATCTGCCTGAGGTGAACCATGAACATGGTGACAGTTAACGAGGCAAAACGCAATCTCGACTCGCTGATCAAGAAAATCTTTTCAGACGCCGAGCCGACGATTATCACGACCGAAACGGGTCAGCAAATTGTCCTTCTATCTTTGGATGAATTCAATTCATGGCAGGAAACAGCCTACCTGTTGTCTAATCCTGCAAACGCCGCGCGTCTTCGAAAGTCCATGGCGGAGGCGCAAGCAGGAAAGGTAACCGAGCGCGAACTGGATGAGGCATGAGGCTGGTCTTCACCGAATCGGCTTGGGAGGATTATCTATGGTTTCAGGAGAAAGATCGCCAGCTACTGAAACGGATCAATCAACTGATCAAAGACACAGTACGCACACCATTTGAAGGGATTGGAAAACCCGAAGCGTTAAAGGCGGACCTATCGGGTTATTGGTCTCGACGAATTGACGACGAACATCGTCTGGTTTATGGGGTATCAAAAACAGATCTCGTGATTATTTCCTGCCGCTATCATTACTCGAAGTAAAGCGATGCCCAACATGGCTGTTGTTACAAAACTCAACAAAGCAAAACGACACCGTTGCCACACGCGCTCTTTTCGCAAGACGTTGCGATGGATGAAATCCAGCGCGCATCGAAAGTATCGCCGCTCAGCCAAGCAGGCTATCAAAACGGGACAGGAAATAGATGAGAAGCCGCGCTTGACTTCGTGGGATGTTGTGTAGGAGAAAATGCTCCCTCGGTGAATTCACTACGACCAGCTCAATTCGGTTGTGACTTCGGTGTGAAGAGAGGAGGGAGGAAAGCTGCGAGACGGGCATGGCATGGCATAACAGGGCATCACATTGTTAGGAGTCAGTTCCTATGAAAAAATCAACAGCAGCGATTAGTGCAATCTTCATTACCAGCATTTTCATCCTTGCTTGTTCATCGGCGTACCTGCCCAGCCTGGCAACGGCAACCCCTCAAACAATCATCACTATCCCGCCCATGCCGACCGAGTTTTTCACTCAGCCTCCTCCAGCGGATACGCCTGAATCTGGAATAGGGTTGGAAAACGAAAATCTCCTGGCAGGACTACCCGATGGATTCAAGATCGGCTATCAGGCAGAGCAGGGAAATGAAACCATCACCGAGATGATCGCAGAAAACGAGACTGTCGAAGACTGGACAACCATGGTCACGGTTCTGGTTTATCTGGGCGAAAAGAATACCACCCCGCAACAAGCCCAAGAGACCATGACGAATCGCTGGTTCGGCGCGTGTGAGAACAGCGAGTCTTATCCTGTAGCCGATGGCGTTGAAAACGGATACAACTTCGTGCTTTGGATGTTATATTGCCCCTTGAACCCGTCCACGCAAAAAGTGGAGTTTACTTACATGAAGGCGATTCAAGGCAACGACAGTTTTTATCTTGTGCAAGTCGCCTTCAGGCATAAACCGTCAGAGGATGAAATTACACAATGGATGAACTACTTGCGTGATGTGAAAGTCTGCGATTCGAGAATCCCCGAGCGGGCTTGTCAATAAATCTCAGCAAAAAAGTAGGTCACGCTTTAAGCGTGACCTACAACATTAATCAGCCAAACCGCAATCACGCGACTATCAAACTACCCAACTAATAAACTATCCAACTAACCCCCAAACAACCTCCCCAATCCTTTTCCTCCCGTCTTCGTCAACATCTTCATCATCTTCTGCGCTTCGCGGAACTGTTTGATCAGGCGGTTCACATCCTGCACTTCCATGCCAGAGCCAGCCGCGATGCGACGTCGGCGTGAGGCGTTCAAAATGTCAGGGTCGCGGCGTTCTTTCAATGTCATTGAATGGATGATGGCTTCGGTCTGCTTGAAATTCTTTTCGATATCCTTCGGGTCAATCTGACGCGCGGCTTGTCCCATTTGCCCAGGCAACATGTCCATGATCTGCGCGAGCGGTCCCATCTTTTTCATCTGCTTCATTTGGTCGAGCCAATCTTCGAGCGAGAACTGTCCCTTCATCATGCGCTCGGCAGATTTTTGCGTCACTTCCTGATCGAACGCGGCTTCGGCTTTTTCGATCAAGCCGATCATGTCGCCCATGCCCAAAATGCGAGACGACAACCGCGCGGGGTCATATGTTTCGAGGGCATCCAATTTTTCACCCGTGCCGATAAACTTAATCGGCACACCCGTCACCGAACGGATCGAGATCGCCGCGCCGCCGCGCGAATCGCCATCCATTTTCGTCATCACCAATCCCGTGATCGAAACGTTATCGCGGAATCCCTGCGCGATGTTCAACGCTTCCTGCCCGATCATTGAGTCGACCACGAGCAACGTCTCCACAGGCGGGACTTTCGCCACGATGGACTTTAACTCGCTCATCAACTCCGCGTCCAACTGCGACCGTCCAGCGGTATCCACGATCACGACGCCGTATCCGCCCTTTTGGGCTTTTTCGAACGCGCGTTGGACGAGTTCTGGCGGCTTGACATTCAAATCAGACTCAACGGGGACATCAATCCGTTCGCCGAGTTGTTGCAGTTGAGTCACCGCGGCGGGGCGATACGGGTCGCCTGCGACGAGCATTACCCGCTCCCCTTTTGAACGCAGCATCTTTGCGATCTTGCCCGCGTGAGTCGTTTTACCCGATCCCTGCAAACCCACCATCATAATCACATGCGGCTTGGGACCAAAGAATTTCAGCGGCGCGGGTTCGCCGAGAGTCGCGATTAACTCTTCGTTGACTATTTTGATTACTTGTTGACCTGGAACCAACGCCTTCGACACTTCCGCGCCGACGGCGCGTTCACGCACACGCGCGATGAATGTTTTGACGACGCTGAAATGCACGTCCGCTTCGAGCAGGGCAAGGCGCACTTCGCGCATCGCCGCGTCCACATCCGCTTCGGAGAGTTTGCCGCGTCGGCGCAGTTGGTCGAATACTTGGTTGAGTCGTGAGGTGAGGTTTTCAAACATAGGTCAATTATACGTCATCAAGTTGAAGGGGAGATAAAGTCGAAGAGGGCGAACCAGACCGACGCCAAGAGAGAAGCGCGGCTCTTCCCGTTCTTGTTCCGCAAACTTTACGTCCGTCGCCCTTTCGAGTTACGTCACCGCGCTCGGGCTTAATAGGCGATTAGACGACAAACAGAATCGTACAATCTGGGGCTGTTGACATCCCACCTTGAAGGGGATAAAATCTCTCTACAAATTACGAAAAGACCTTCTCAAAGGAGTAGCAATGTTAGAAGAAATCAACACTCAGGTTATTGTAGGAACCGATACGCCCCAGATCACCCTCTCCAGCGCCGCATCGGATGCTGTCAAAAATATCCTTGCCGAACGTCAATTGGAAGGTTACGCTTTGCGCGTGTATGTTGCAGGCGGCGGTTGTTGTAGTGTGAACTTCGGCATGGCGTTAGATAACAACTTCCGCGATCTAGACACCACGCTCGAACTGAATGGCGTCAAAGTGGTGATCGACGAAGTTTCGATGGAATACCTTCACGGCGCGACGATCGATTTCATCGACGACCCTGAACGCGGCGCCGGCTTCGCAGTGGATAGCCCCAACGCAAAAGGGCACGGGCATGAGCACGGAGAAGGCGGTTGCGGTTGCGGCGGTTCATGCTCCTGCCAAAACTAACCGCTAAACGAAAAGAAAAAAGACCGATCTCTCGGTCTTTTTTTTATCTGCCGCGCAGGTATGAGATGACCGCGCCCATAAACCCCACCAATCCCAACAAGACAATAGCCAGCCCGGCAGGAATTGGCGGTTGCGCTTCGGTCACATCGCTGAAGGTCGGCGGCTCGATCACAGCAGGTGGAGTGAATGTCGGTAAGCGGGTTGCTGTTTGCTGACCGATAAAAGCCGCCTCCAGTGTCGGGTTGATCGTCGGCGTTGAAGCAAGCGTTGGTGTGGCAGGAATTTCTTCTAGCAGTAGAACCGCGCCCGGAGATAAAGATACATATAACCCGAATATCCATGCCGTTGAACCCGGCACGCCCGGATAATAGATCTTAATCCAATCCTCCCGGCCTTGCGCGCGCGTCAGCGCGGGAACTGTCTCGCCGGCTACCAAAACCCCCACTGCGGGATAATCAAAAGAGCTGGGTCCCGCATAAACACGGACTTGGGGAATACTTGGGTCAACCTTGACCGTTGGACCTGCGGGCGTGCCTGTCACGGTCGGAATACTGCCGGTCGGCTGTTGCGCGCGGACAACCGCCGGCTCTGTATAATCGAACAAAGCCAGCAGGAGGCAAACAACAATAATAAAGAAAACAGGGAATACCCGGACTTTACGAGCGTTCATCTTCGCGCGGTAAATGAAAAAACCAGCCCGATCAAGCCGAACACGCCGAGGATCATAATGAATATACCGGATGGAACCCCGGACGGTGAAACCGGCGCGCCTTCCTCAAACGACAACTCGGTCATCGGCGGAGGAGGCGTAAAGGTCGGCAACCGCGTCACCGTCGGCGTGAGGTGGAATTGGGCGGCAAGGGTTGGGTCCACCGTATTGGTGATTAGCGGCGTCGGTGTCGGAGGCGACTCGACGACCTGCAATTCGCCGCCAGAGACCGCCACATACGAAGCGTACACCCATCCGATACCGCCCTCATAAGAAATTTGGATCCATTCCCGTCCCGGCGAAATTCCCAGCGCGGGGAAGACATCGCCCGGGAAAATTTGCCCGACAATATCGTAGAAGGTTCCGGGCCCATTGCGGACATTCATTGGGTCGGTGTACGTCACGGTGATGACGATGCCGCCCGGGGTAGGCGCATCTTGATAAGCCTCCGCCTGCCCCGCCAGCGGAAACATGACCAACCCCGCGCAAAGAGCGGCGAGCAAGATTGAGAAAGACTTAAACCAAATTTGTTTCATTACGTATAACTTCTGTGAGAGACAAAACGCGACGACTCGTAGTCGTCGCTGATGAAGCGGATTATAATCGAAATCATGGACAGACGAATTTTTCACGGAAGTATAAAACCTGCCGATCTTGCGCATGCGCTTTTGGCAGAATTCAACCGCGGCAATATGCTTGCGCAAACCGTCGGCGGGCCGGAGAAGATGTCAGTACAGATCGCCACGCGAACGGGTTCCATGTCGGGCGGGCAGACCGCGCTCACGGTCAACATCCAAAAAACCGAGGATGGGATCATGGTTCAGGTGGGCGAGCAAGCGTGGCTGGGAGTTGCGGCGAGCCTCGGTCAGACGGCGTGGTCGGCGCTGAGGAATCCGTTCAATCTGCTTAGTCGACTGGACGATCTGGCGCAGGATGTTGAAAGCATCCAGCTTAGCGACAGGGTCTGGAAGTTGATCGACCGAACCGTCGCCGCTTTTGGCGCGTCACACGAGCTCTCTGAACGCTTTGCCCGCCTGACGTGCGATTACTGCGGTGTGGCAAACCCGGTAGGCGAGGGGGCGTGTCTGGCGTGCGGCGCGCCGCTCGGCGACGCCCAACCCAGCGCATGTAGGGCGTGCGGCTTTATCGTGCGGGGCGACGAAGCGGTTTGCCCGAATTGTGGACAAAAACTCCATTAGGCGACCTGCCTGTCGGTTTTGAAATTGTAAGTTTGCCGCCTTGCAGTTTTTTGTCTCCGCTTCTATAATACTCGCAAAAGTTGCAAATCAAAATGCGCGGTACAGGAAAATGACGAAACTGAATCTGGACCTGTTGGAAGCCAAATTACAATCACTCGTTGAAAACCAATTGGTTGGGATCTTACCGGGTTTGAAGTTGGAGGACCGGGTTATCCAACGCCTCTCTGCGGCGTTAAAACAAAATATCATCGATAAAAAAGACGCGGAGGGCGTTGCGCCAAATGTTTTTACGCTCATCGTCGCCCCCGAATCTTCCCCCATGTGGAAGGAACAGCGCACGCTCGATACACTCAAAGCCATTATTACCACAGCCGTGCGAGATTCCGGGTTGAAATTCACCGGCAACCCCACGATTACAATCTCAACAGACGACAAATATACGAACGACGATATTAGCGTGGTTGCCTCGCATAAACTTGAACCGGTCGCCGATACACAGGGCATGGAAAATAAAGGCGGGGTCACCAAAGAACTCGAAGATGACGCGTATGTGCCGGATAATGCCTTCCTAATCGTCGAAGGCGTGAAAGTGTTCCCGCTCACCGAGCCGGTTGCCAATATTGGGAGACGGTTAGACAATCAACTCGTCATCGATGATCCGCGGGTTTCGAGAAATCATGCCCAATTGCGCTCCATCAAAGGGAGATTCGTGTTGTTCGACCTAAATTCCACCGGCGGCACGTTTGTCAATGGACAGCGCACCAGCCAGACCGTGCTCTACCCCGGAGATGTGATTTCCCTCGCCGGCGTGGCGCTCATCTTTGGGCAGGACAATCCTCCTGTGCGCCCCGATATGGCGGAAACCTCTCCTTTGAATCCCAACGGTATAGGCAATAGCGAACGCCCCACCGCATTAGTGGACCAAAAAACAGTCGACATTAAAACAGACCGCCTGAAACAAGAACAACAAGGACGATGATCGCTACCGTTGTTTTGGTTCTTCGGTTTGCGCTGTCGATCGCGCTTTATGTATTTCTTGGCTGGGCGCTGTGGACGCTCTGGCGGGAACTTGACCAGCAAGGAAAAGCGCTCGCTGTTCAGAAAAAACCGCGGATTTCTCTGCGTTACAAACCGGAATGGGGAAACGATCGCACTCTTTCTTTTTTGCAGTCGGAGATCATCATCGGCAGGCATGCCTCTTGCGACGTTTCGCTGATGGACGAAACCCTGTCTGCCCAGCACGCGCGCATCACATATCATCACCGTCAATGGTGGCTGGAGGATTTGAATTCCACGAACGGCACCAGCCTCAACGAGAATCCGCTCACGACGCCGACGGTCGTGATCTCGGATGACGAATTCCAATGCGGAAACGTTGCGTTCGTGATCCGCATCGACACCGAAGAACCGATTTCCACCCAATAGGATATGAATAAAACCATGGCAGACACCATCAAACTTGCCGTCATCGGCGGTTCGGGCTTGTATGAAATTCCCGGTCTCCAACACGCGCGGGAACAAGCGATCGATACCCCGTTCGGGAAGACCAGCGCGCCGATCGTCACTGGGACTCTTGAAGGCGCTCCGGTGGCTTTCCTCGCCCGTCACGGGATCGGGCATCACATCACGCCAACGGAAGTGCCGTATCAAGCCAATATCTTTGCGTTGAAATCCCTCGGCGTGGAGCGGATCGTCAGCATCAGCGCATGCGGGTCGCTGAAGGAAGAGTTTGCGCCGGGGCATATTGTCATCCCTGACCAACTCTACGACAATACACGCCTGCGCCCGCGTTCATTCTTCGGCGAAGGGTTTGTGGCGCACGTCAGCGTGGCAGACCCGTTCTGTGGGGATTTTTCTTCCCAAGTTGAATCAGCCGCGCGGGAGGCGGGAGGCGTTGTGCATAAGGGAGGGGCATTCATCACGATCGAGGGTCCGCGCTTTTCCACGCGCGTCGAGTCGAATACTTTCCGCTCCTGGGGCATGTCGATCATCGGGATGACCGCGGCGCCCGAGGCTTTTCTGGCGCGCGAGGCTGAAATCTGCTACGCAACGATGGCGCATGTGACCGATTACGATGTCTGGCATGTGAGCGAGGAACCTGTCACTGTGGACATGGTCATCCAAACCTTGAACCGAAATACATCGCTGGCGCAAGAAGCGATTCGCGCGCTCGCGCGGAACTTCACGGCAGAACGCAACTGCGATTGCGAACGCGCGCTTGCTACCGCGCTCATCACGCGCAAAGACGCCATCCCTGCCGAGACTCGTAGAAAATTAGACCTGCTCGCGCATAAATATCTCGAAGAATGAATCGCGTTATCCAAAGCAACCTGCTGAAATTAGCGGCTGTCTTTCTTGTTTTACAGTCCATCATCCTTACGCTTGCGCCCGCCGTCAAGATGCGAACGCTCGATGCCGATTTGCGATTCTCGCATTGGATCGCTTTGTTCGTTTGGGGGTTGCTTGTTTTTCTGATCCACCGCGCCATCGTTAAATACCTGCCAGACGCCGACCCGTTCCTCTTCCCTACCGCCGCGCTACTGAGCGGATGGGGCTTGCTCGCCATCTGGAGGCTGGACGCTTCCAATATCGGGCCGCGCCAGGCGCTATGGCTTGTGGTTAGCCTGCTTGTTTTTTTGCTGGGCTTGCGCCTCTCCTCGCAACTTGTTTTTCTGCGCAGGTATAAATATCTCCTGTTTGCCGGCGCGCTGGCGCTTGTGGGGCTCACATTATTTTTTGGAACCAACCCCATCGGTATCGGTCCGAAATTATGGTTTGGTTGCTGTGGGTTATATTTTCAGCCCTCCGAACCGCTCAAACTTTTGCTGGTGGCATATCTTGCGGCTTTTCTGGCAGACCGCATCGCGTTAGGCGGAAGAATGCTGGCAATCATCATGCCCGCTTTCATCATCAGCAACCTGGCAGTATTATTGCTCCTCTTCCAACGCGATTTGGGCACCGCCTTGATCTTTATGGCGCTCTACACGATCATCATCTACCTTGCCACCGGGCGGCGCCGAGCCATATTGGTCAGTGTCTTATTTATCGCCCTGTTTGGAATCGCCGGGTATTACTTCATTGGGGTCGTGCAGGCGCGTATCGACTCCTGGCTTCATCCATGGGATGACCCGATCAGCGGTTCGTATCAGATCATTCAGGCTTTGCTTGCCGTCGCAAACGGGGGCATCGAAGGGCGCGGACCCGGGTTGGGCAACCCCGGGATCATCCCTGTGGCAGGATCGGATTTCATCTATGCGGCAATAGCGGAGGAAACGGGTCTTTTCGGGACCCTCGGCCTGCTTGCCCTCTTCATCTTGATCGTCGGGCGAGGTTTTCGCGCGGCTTTGCGCGCGCCAGATCTCTTTCGACGGTTGTTCGCGGCGGGAATCACCTCGTACTTTGGCATTCAGGCATTGCTGATCGTCGGGGGAAATATTCGCCTCCTGCCATTGACCGGTGTTACGCTTCCCTTTGTTTCCTATGGCGGCTCATCCCTGTTGGTTTCGTATATCGGGTTGTTGTTTCTCATGCACATTAGCAACCACTTGGACGAAGAACCCGCGCCTCTACAAAATCATCAACCTTACCTTTTCGTGAGCGGCGTTCTCTCATTGGGGTTGTGTATTGCCGCGCTCGTAACCGGATGGTGGTCTGTCGTTCGCGGACCAGATTTATTGACCCGCGTGGATAATCCTCGGCGAATGATCGAAGATCAATTTGTGCGGCGGGGCGCGCTCCTGGATCGTTCCGATACCATTATCACCACCACCATTGGCAAGGTTGGCGAATTGGAACGCTCGTATAAATACCCCGATCTTGCGCCTGTGACCGGTTACAACCACGCCAAATACGGGCAGGCTGGGCTGGAAGCGTCGCTCGATGAATACCTGCGCGGCAATAAAGGCACGCCGGCGACTACCATTTGGTGGAACCACCTGCTCTACGGCATGTCGCCCACAGGGTTGGATGTGCGGTTGACGATCGATCTCTACCTGCAATTTCGCGCCGATGAAATGTTGCTGGGTCATTCCGGCGCGGTGGTGATGATGAACGCGCAGACAGGCGAAATCCTTGTGATGTCTTCGCATCCTACGTTCAATCCAAATCACCTGAACGAGATCGGGCAGAGCCTGACCAGCGATCCCGATCAGCCGTTGATTAACCGCGCCACCCAGGGGCTATACCCCACCGGCTCGGTTATCGATCCGTTTGCCGCGGCTTTGTTTGGCAGACAATTTGTTACAAGCGAGGAACTTTCGTCTTTGCATGAGTCGATGGGTTTTCTACAGCCGCCGCAACTTGAATTGCCGGCGGCTGAGTCGCTTTCTACCAGTGAGCTTGAACATTTCCATGTGTCGCCTCTGCAAGTTGCGCTGGCATCTGCCGCGTTGAGCAATCATGGGGTTATCCCCGCGCCGAGTATCGCATCGGCGGTCAATACTCCAGTGGAGGGTTGGGTGGTGCTCCCGGTGTTGGGAACGCCGGTGAGGGCGATGCAGGCGGAAATGGCGGATGAGGCGTCTTTGTCGTTCATCCAGAAGGGCGACAATTTTTGGTCGCATCTTGGGAAGGCTAGCGAGGGCGATACATCCGTAACGTGGTTCCTGGCTGGCACGCCGGGGAACTGGCAGGGCACGCCGTTCGTCGTGGTGGTATTGATCGAGGAAGATAATGAGCGCCTTGCCGAGCGGGTCGGCCGCGAACTCATTGTGGATGCGATGAGTCCATAGTAGCGCCTGCCAAGATGTTTTATTTGGCGATAAACGAAACAGGGGTATCGAGCAGGTTTGGCAGGGCGTTGCTTGACAATCCCCTACTCCCAAAGTAAAATTCCGCACGCTTAACCAAAGGAACATCGCCGAGATAGCTCAGTTGGTAGAGCACGCGACTGAAAATCGCGGTGTCCACAGTTCGATTCTGTGTCTCGGCACTATCGGTGAACGTTAACCGAATGCGGGCGTAGTACAGTGGTAGTACGTCTCCTTGCCAAGGAGAAGGTCGTGGGTTCGAATCCCATCGCCCGCTCAGTTTTTTTATGGCGTCGTGGCCAAGTGGTAAGGCAAGGGTCTGCAAAACCCTCACCACGGGTTCAAATCCCGTCGACGCCTCTCTCAAGTTTTGATAGACGGTTACAAACTTTTGAAGAATGAACGCCGCAAGGCGTTTTTTTGTTGCCACAGCATGATGCGCAAGAATTGCAAACCTCAACCGCTCATTTCAGCATATAATTGCCTTAGTAACTTATCCTGTCGCTGATCGATCATGCATTTATGACGACGCAAGATTACAATTCCATCGATGAAAATATTATACGTTGAAGACGATCCCGCTCACGTAGCTCTCACCGAGCGAGCGCTTGAAGATGCGTTTCAGCGCGGGTTTGAATTAATCCACGCAGAGACGCTTTCTGCCGCTTTGGATATCCTCGATTCGCAAACCGATATCGATCTGGTGCTCTCCGATCTTCGCCTGCCGGACGGGACCGGGCTAGATCTGTTGACGCATGTCAAAAGCCGCTCGGCGATCATGCCGGTTGTTCTCGTTACTGGCCAGGGCGATCAGGAAAATGCGGTTGCGGCGCTCAAGGGTGGAGCCACCGACTATCTCGTCAAACAAAGCGACTATTTACTGCGCCTGTCGGTGGTGATCACCAATGCCATTGCCCAGAGCAGATTGCTGAAGGAACAAGCGGCATTACGCGATACGGAGATCAAATACCAAACGCTCATTGAACAAACGCCGGCCGTCGTTTTTCTTAGCAATGCAGACGACAAGGAAACAGGGGTCTATGTTTCGCCTCGTTACGAGGAATTGACCGGTTTCACCCCAACCGATTGGTATTCGGATCCTACCCACTGGTTCAAAACCATTCATACCGACGATCAAGAGAGAATCAGACAGGCGTTCGTCCTATCACATAACAAGGAAACGCCCTTTCGTGAAGAATATCGGATCGTGCGGCGCGATGGCCAAGTGATCTGGATCAAAGAGGATACCAGCCTGATCCGTGATAATCACGGGGTCCCGATCTACTGGCACGGCATCCTAGTGGATATTACGAAAGAGCGGGAAATTCAAACCGCCCTGCAAAATGAACGAGATTTTGCCCTGCAAATCCTCAATACCATGGCGCAGGGTCTTACCATCACCAATGAACAAGGCGTGTTTGAATACGTCAATCCTGCGTATGCGAAAATAATCGGGCGGAGTCAAGAGGACATTATCGGACAAAGACCCTCAGATTTTACCGATCCGTCCATGCGCGCGGCGCTTAACCGACAGAGTGAAATCCGTCAGCGCGGGCAGTCTTCAACCTACGAATCCATACTGCTCCATAAACAGGGTCATACCGTGCCTGTGATTATCAGCGGCGCGCCGCGTTCAAACGAGATTGGAAAGCGGGGCGCGATTGCGGTGATCACTGATCTCACTGCCATTAAGAAAGCGGAGTCGTCGCTTTCCCGGCAAGTGAAGGAGTTGACGGTTCTGCACATGGCTTCGACGGCCGAGGCGGAAATTGCCACCTCGGAAAATGAATTGATCGAAAAAATTACCAGCATCATAAGCCATGTTCACACAGAGGTGTGCGGCATCCTTTTGCTGGATTCTTCCGGCGAAGTCTTGTTTCCTCATCCCTCCTACCGCGGGGCGAATATCTCCAGTTGGAGGGATGGATTCCACATCTCTCAGGGAATCACCGGAAAAGCCGTTCGCCTTGGAAGACCCATCAGGACCGGCGATGTAAGTAAAGAAGATGTTTATGTGCCGATCGCAACCGAAATTCGCTCGGAGTTGTGTGTGCCGATCCAGGTTAATGAGCGGACCATCGGCGTAATCAACGTGGAGAGCAGATCGCCGGATGCGTTCGACGATGGCGATGAGCGATTCCTGGTTACCATTGCGGGAGGGCTTGGAAGCGCCATTGAGCGGCTTCGCCTTTATAAAGCGGAACAACGCCGCGTGCGAGAATTGGAAATCATCAACCAGATCTCCGCCGACCTGCGCACTGCCCAGACCCTGGATGAAATGCTCGTAATCTTGCTGGATGAAACAATGCGTTTGATGAACACCGAGCATGGTTCGATTTGGCTCTTCAGCCAGACGGACAACCTCCTTGTTCAACGGATCGCCAAAGGGAACGAACTGAATATATCTGTGAAAGAATTAAAACCCACGGAAGGAATCGTTGGGCGAACCTTCGTCACCGGCACAAAGTATATTTCGCGCGATTTAAGAGCCGATCCATTAACCTACGAGAAAAACCGCGATAGCATTTTACCCGGCCTGGGAGGGGTCGCCATTCCGATTCACTCGACAGCGGGAATTGTGGGCGTTTTGGCGATTTTCATCGATTCGGAGCGGCACATCACGAATGACGAAGTAAACCTGATGACCATTCTGGCGGAGATCGCCGGCAATGCCGTTCACCGCACGGAATTGTTCGAACAGGGGCAGGAACAAATCCGCCGCCTGACAACCCTGCGCGATATCGATTCGGCGATCGCATCCTCCACCGATTTGAAAGTAACGCTTAGTATCCTGACGGAATATTCTGTCAGACAATTGAAAGTCGACGCCGCCGAGATCCTTATTTATCGACCGGAGATCCAGAGTTTATCCTACCTGTCTAGCGCTGGGTTCAAAACGATCACGCCCACCCGCCCACTGGTGCGAATCGGCGAGGGATTGGCTGGGCAGGTGGTAATGAAGGGAAGAATCGATCATGTGATCGACTTGAAAAATTCTCCTGAAGCCCGTCGAGATCCATTCTTGTTACGCGAGGGATTTGTTACATATATCGGCATCCCGCTGATCGTCAAAGGACAGATCAAAGGTGTCTTTGAGGTGTTCCATCGTTCGCCGCTTTCCCCCAACGCAGATTGGATGCAATTTCTCCAAACGCTCGCTGGTCAAGCCGCCATCGCCATCGACAACGCGCACTTATTTGAAAATTTACAAAAGTCGAATCAGGAACTCACCCAAGCATACGATACCACCCTTGAGGGATGGGCGCGCGCGCTGGAACTGAGAGACCGCGAAACCGAAGGACATACCCGCCGCGTAACCGACCTGACCTTGCGGCTGGCAAGCGCCATGGGTATCAAAGAGGAAGACCTCGTAAATATCTATCGCGGAGTGCTCCTCCATGATATCGGAAAAATGGGCGTTCCAGACCAAATCCTGAAAAAAACAGGACCACTTACAGCCGATGAATGGGATGAAATGCGACGCCACCCGCAATATGCCTATGATTTGCTCGCCCCCATCACATTCCTGCGCCACTCGCTCGACGTTCCTTACTGCCATCACGAACACTGGGACGGTAGCGGATATCCAAATAAATTAAAGGGCGAACAAATCCCGATCTCTGCGAGGATCTTTTCTGTCGTCGATGTTTGGGACGCCCTGCTTTCAGACCGATCATACCGAAAGGCTTGGCCCCGCCCAAAGGTGATCCAATACATCCGCGAAAACTCCGGCGCGTTGTTTGACCCCGAGGTGGTCAATGTGTTTCTCGCGATGATCGCCGAAGATGAACAAAAAGATGATTGATCGCAATTCGACTCTGGGGCCCTGATTACCTTACAGAGTGCGTTTGGATGCAACCCCTTGCACCGCCCACAAGGGCAGGTGAAAACGCGTCGCTGATCCAAAGGGAAAAATCTGCGTTTTCCGCCTGAAGGTACTGGGGCGCATTATTTGACCCGCAAGAATTTGCGTTTACCCACTTGGATTACGCCAGGATGCGGAAAAGGTATGTCTCCGCGCTCAATGGTTTCCCCATCGAGTCGCACTCCCCTCTGATCGAACAACCGCTTCGCGTCTGACCGGCTTGCCGTGAGTTTCGCCGCGAGAATGACATCCAGCACGGTTTGCCCCGGCTGTAATTGGAACTCGGGCATTTCATCGGGAATCTCTTTTTGCTGGAACATCTTCACAAAAGATTCCTGCGCCAACGCGGCGTCGGCGTCGCCATAGAAAATCGAAACAATCTCGCGCGCCAACCTCATCTTCACATCGCGCGGGTGCGCTTTCCCTTCGGATAATTCTCTTTCGAGGCTGTCGATCTCCCCCGGACTCCAGCGCGTGACAAGCCGCATATAAACGCCCATGGCAAAATCGGGAATGGACATCAACTTGCCATACATATCGTCCGCACCGGTGTTGATGGGCACGATATTCCCGATAGATTTGGACATGCGTAGCACGCCGTCGGTGCCGGGCAAGATTCCCGTGATGATGCCCACCAGCGGCTTTTGCCCAAGCGCCTCCTGCAATTTTCTCCCCGCCACAATGATGTTGAATAACTGGTCCGAGCCGCCAACTTGAACGTCGGTTTGCATGGCAACCGCGTCATAGCCTTGCATCAACGCGTAAAAAGTTTCGTGCAGGTAGATCGCCTCGCCTTTTTCCAGGCGTTTTGCAAAATTTTCACGGGCAAGGAATTGCTGAACCGTGAAGTTCTGCCCCAGGCGGATCAGATCGAGCAGGGAGAGTTCACTCAGCCACTCTCCGTTATATCGAACCTGCGTCTTCTCCCTGTCGAGAACACGGAAGGCTTGATCGGAATACGTCTTCGCGTTTTCAGCCACTTGCGCTTCCGTCAGAATCGGGCGCGCTTTATTTTTGTCAGACGGGTCGCCGACCAACGCCGTGTAACTGCCGATCAGAAACGTGACCTCATGACCCAGATCCTGAAACTGGCGAAGTTTTCGCATGGAGATGGTATGCCCGAGATGCAAGTCGGTGGAGGTTGGGTCGTAGCCGCAGTACACGCGCAAAGGTCTGCCTTCTGCGAGACGCGCGCGCAGTTCAGCAGTCATTGCTTTCTTGGTATCTTCGTCACCGTATTCGGTGCCTTGCATCAATAATTCAACTTGTTCTTCGATATTCACGAACAACCTCCGGGCACAAATAAAAACGCGCGGCGCAACGGCGCCACGCGTTCAAGTCGCCATCGCTGAGTTAGGGGCGGCGGTAGTCATAGGATTTTTCTACGCGCGAGAAACCAGACATGCGCCGATTATAAACCATCACTGCCCAAGATTGAAGACAAACGACCAGGGACCGCGGATCGTGTAAAACTCATCGCTAAACACGATCTGCTCCGCCTCTTCCTGCGACAGGCTGTCTGGTTTGCCCACCACCTGCATGACCGGCGCCCCATTCACATCGGAGCATCCGAGCGTGATGCCTGTGCCTCGTTCGTTCATGGTCTGCTGAATTTTTGAAATGTAAATGTTGCAATAATCCTCCGGGCGCGGCAGGGCGGCAATGGCGTCCACAGTGATCGTTACCGCCGAGAGATCGGCATCGGGCGGAACGTTGAAAAAGGACAACATATCACAGCGAAGGCCAGACGCGCCCTCCACAGGTTCTTGAATGCTTAGCAGGGTCGAGGCGAAGTCGAACAACGCCACACCGCCGTATTGCAAACTTGCGCCCCAAATCGACCAGTCTGACCCGTCGATCAACGTGAAGCAGACTTCCGCGTTGACGTTTTTTCCATCGCGCCAGGCGCGGGTTGCGCTCACATTGATTCCGCTGGAGGATTGAACCGGCGCCGCAGGAGCCGATTCAATCGTCGGGTAAGATTGATCGATGAGCGCTGTCGGCAAGGGTTGAACAGCCCCTTGAGGGAATCCGCCCGGGGCGCACGCCGTAGATAACAACAGGATCGCAACCAAAGTTCTTTTCATGCTAAAACTCCTTTTAGGCTGACAAATTTGCCAGCGCTTTTTTCAATGTATCGTATTCAAACGTGAAACCAAAATCAAGAAGCCGCTTGGGTTGGGAGTATCGTCCTTCGGTCAGCAGTACGCTCATTTCACCCAGCATCACTCGCAACAGAAACGACGGCAGATGAAACCAATATGGGCGGTGAAGAATCCACGCGACCCCGCGCATAAACTCTGCATTGGAAGTTTGCGCGGGGGAGATCAAGTTGAATGCGCCTGAAGCAGATTTGTGCGTGAGCAGAAATTTCATGGCATCGATCTCATCCACGATATGAATCCAAGGCATGGCTTGGCGCCCATCGCCAAACTTGCCGCCAAAAAACAAGTTGACGGGTAGTTTCATCAACGGGAATAACCCTTTACTCTTATGAAGCACAACCGCGGAACGGCAGATTACCCTGCGAACGCCGAGTTGTTCAAGCGGTTGCGACGCATCCTCCCACTTGACCGAAAGTTGAGCGAGGAAATCATCTCCGGGCGGGGTCGATTCGTCTGCGACTGTATTGCCGCGCAAGCCGTAATAGTTGATGCCAGAGGTCTGGAGGTACACACTCAGGCGGCGGTCAGCGCCGGCGATGGCAGAGACAAGCGCGCGGGCGGGAAGGACACGCGAGTCTTCGAATCGCCGCTTGCGTTGTTGAGTCCAAGGCGCGTGGTCGAGGCTGTATCCTGAAACGTTAATCAGCGCGTCCATCTCGTTGATGATCTGCCCCCACCTCCCGGCAGTCTGCCCATCCCAGTGAACGTGATTCGCGGCGCGCGGCTTTCGCCGCGTCAAAATGGTCACTTGGTGTCCATCCGCTTGCAGGCTGGCGGCGAGGGCTGAGCCGAGGAACCCGGTCCCGCCGGCGATTAGTATGTTCACAAACTTTCCTGTAACAGATTCATGACATCTCGAGGAGCGACTTTAACGCTTTCAAATATTCGGCAGTATAATCGTGCCTGTTTGTAGAGCCAGAATGTACGAGCCTGTATTGGTGTTGAACGCTAATTTCGAACCGATCAACGTGTGCACGACAAGACGGGCAGTCGGTTTGTTGCTGGCTGGCAAGGCGGATATGGTATTGAACGGTCGCGGTCACATTCGGACCATTCGAGAGTTGCTCCCGCGCCCTTCGATCATCCGGCTTGAAAGCCAGGTTCATAGACCGCGCCCGCACGTCAAGTTGACGAGGCGCGAAGTGTTTCGCCGCGATAATTATACCTGTCAGTATTGCGGGAAGCGCGAAGGCGGGTTGACAGTGGACCACGTGATGCCCCGACACATGGGCGGCGCGCACGTGTGGACGAACGTGGTCGCGGCGTGCCCTTCATGCAATCACCGGAAGGGCGGCAGGCGCGTGGAAGAGGCGCACATGCGGTTACATCATTTGCCCAAGGAGCCTCCCGCCAATGCGGCGTATATTTTCGGCAAGCATTTGAATGAGTATCAAGAATGGGAGCCTTTTATCGCAGGCTGGTAAACAATCCTCTCCGTCGGAGAGGATTGTTTTTTTTATAGCTCGATCGTCATAAAGTCTTTCGCCACGATCACTTCGCCGGTAAACGTTTTTCGAGCGTCTGCGGCGATGTCTCCACTGGCAAACCGCCCCGTTGGATAATGGATCAGATACAACTTCCCCACTTCGGCTTTCGCGGCGATCTCTCCCGCCTGTTCGGCGGAGGAGTGACCGAACGCGGCTCCAGCGGCTTCATGGATGAGCACATCTGCCCCCGCGGCAAGGCGGACGGTCTGCTCGCATGGCTCAGTGTCGCAAGAATAGGTTAGCACTTTGCCATCGGTCAGGCATTCCACACGCAAGCCGATGGTCGGGATCATATGGTGAACCGGCGACGAGCGCACGCGGAACTCGGCGCTATCAAACACCAACGACATTTCGGCTTCGGGCAGGCGATAAAAACCAACGGGGAAAAAGTTGGGCCATTCGTCCCAGCCGTAAAAACCCATCAGGTCTTCGAGTCGATCCATGGTGTAGTGCAAGCCGTAAATGTTGACTGGCTTCGTCCGTCCCATCAGCCACATATCCATGAGCAACAGCGGAACACCCGCCACGTGGTCCGGGTGAAAATGCGTGATCACAATATCGGTCAGGGAGTTGAAGTCCACGCCCGCTTGTTCGAGTCGGACGACGGGAGTGCTGACGCAATCCACAAGAATCGTCCGCTCCTCGCCCACGATAACGAGGTGGGTGTTTTCGTGATCGATCGATGGCACCGCGTTGGACGAACCCAGGATGATGATTTTTGGCATGTGCCCCTCTTCTTTAAAAGTATGGGACGAACAATTGTAGGAGTTGTGGAGTGACGTACACTTCGATTATCGCCGCAATGGCAAGAAGCGGCAGGGCAATACCGATGAAAATACGGAGCCAATCTGCAAGGGCAACGAGCAAAAGTTCGCCCAGGCTCTTTTCCTGTTGTGGGGTAACCAACAACGCGCCAGCCTTCAATGTGGCGGCGACCGAGAGAAACACAGCGGACAACTCGAAGATGCCGTGAGGCAGAATCCCAGCCACGAACAACAAACCAGGCGAAAACCCCAGCACACTTGCCCCGCCGAGCACGCCGCCCACCAATCCCATATTGATCAGAAATAAAGTGACGCCGAGCGTCCCGAACGATACAATTCCGAGCAACAACATGATCACGACCGCGCGAGCATTGTGATAAAACAACACAGGCATGGGAATCTGAGCGCTCAAATCGTCAAAATCCATTAGGTTTTGGTTCATCAAGGTCTTGATTCGATCCGCAATATCCGGTGAAAGATCCAGGTAGGCAGGCACATTGATAACCACCCACAGATAACTCGCCGCGATCGCCGCAACGCCAAGCGCCGCCACAAGCGCCAACGGGCGCTTAATCTGTGAAATGGTTTCAGGCAATTCAACCGCGTACCAAGCGCGGATCGATTCAGCCTTTCCAATAAACCGCCCGGTAAAGACCCGCCACATCTGTCTGAAGTTCAGGGTGTCGATCTCCCTACCCAATAAATACTCGCGCCGAAAGTGTGAAATTCCCAGACGGACGATCAACACCGACAGCAGGGTAACGCCCGCAATCGCGTACCAGAGCACGCTCTCGTTGCCCCAAAAGATCAGCGCGGTTTCTCCCTGTAACAAAAACGCAACCGGCACCACCACGAACGACGCCAACAGATTTGCGGCGCGAATAGACGTGGCTTGCACAGAGATAACGATCGCCGAACTCACCATCAAGACAGCGTGAGCGAATGTGAGCAACAAAACCAGCGCAAGCAAATAAGGGCTGGGGAACGCCACGTCGCGATACGTGATCAACACCAGATAGATCACAATAGACACAAAACTAAACACAAGCGGAGTTGTGATCCCCACCAACATTTTTCCCAAATAGAGCTGATGGTCTTCAAGCGGAGAACTCAAAAGCGGTTCGATGGTGCCGCGCTCTTTTTCACCCACGAAGGTTTCCAACGCAACCACCAGAGTAAACGAAAGCGGAAAAAACCCGATCACCAGAATCACGAAAGGAACAAGACGCTCGAGGATCAAGCCGCCGCCGAAGCGATTCATGAATCGAATGGCTTCCTGCGTGCTATCGTCCGCAACGAATGGAAACAGCGCCATCAGCAACGTCATCGGCGCCACAATGCGCCAATCGCGGAATTGGTCGACGAACTCGCGCCGCGCCACCATCCAGATGGCATCCCAGTTACGCCGCATACGCCAACCCCTGCGCCTCAGCCATGGTCTTCAAATATACCTGCTCCAATTTTCGAGGGACTTCGTGAAAGGATATCAATGGCGCATTCATGGACGTGAGCGAGTGGACAAGTTTGGAATTCGCAACCTGCGGCGCTTCAATTCGGAATTTGAGACTGGTCCCGCCCCTCGAAACGACCTCCACCCCGGCAGGCAGGCTCAACCCGCTTGCATCGAAAACCTCCGCGAACCTTGCTTCGTATTCCACAGGACCCAACACACGACGCTGTAATTCATCCAGCGTGCCGCTCAAAAGAATCTTGCCGCGATAAATGATGGCGATATGGTCCGCCAACGCTTCGGCTTCCGCAAGGTTATGCGTGCAGATGACAATCGTCCGCTGGGATGAACGCAGACGGGCAATTTCATCCCGCACCAATCGCGACGACTCCGGGTCCATGGCGGAGGTCGGCTCGTCCAACAATAACACAGACGGATTATGCATCAACGAGCGGGCGAGCGCGAGTTTTTGCTTCATCCCTTTTGAATATTCCCCTGAGCGCCGTTGCGACGCTTCGGTAAGCCCGAAGTAATCGAACAAATATTTACTACGCGTAGCGCGCGCCTGAACATCCAATCCATAAATTTTCCCAAAGTAATCGAGGTATTCGGCGCCGGTCATGCGCAAATACAAGCCGTGCTGTTCTGTCAACACCCCCACGTTCATGCGAATCTCTTTCGGGTTCTGCGTCACATCATACCCGGCGACGCGAGCATACCCGCGCGTCGGCATAAGCAACGCGGTCAACATGCGGACGGTGGTTGTCTTCCCCGCGCCGTTCTGCCCCAGCAACGCCAGGATCTGACCGGGTTGAACGTTCAGCGTTACGCCCTGCACTGCCCAAAAATTGTTATTGAACTGCTTGCTTAAATCGTTTGTTTCGATCATAAGATAAATTTATTTTCCGATCGTTTTGTTGGCGAGCATAGCCAGCGCCTATTGTACAGTCAATCAGACAACAGTCCCCCCGCAAATTTGAAAAGTCATTAATGTACAATGGAATCCCGGCGATGCCGCCAATACAAAGCCGCGCCGGCGCATACCGCGATGACCGCCATAAACGTCTGGTTAATGTTGATGCCAGCCACCAGGGAGGCGTCGAGTCGCAAGAAGTCGAGAAAGAAGCGGATGACCGGGTAGGTGACCAAATACGCGAGGAAGATATCGCCCGACTTGAGTCGATCCGCGTACCGGCGAGAAACCCATAACAGCAACAGCATATTTGCAAAATTCAAAATCGACTCATACAAGAACAGCGGGTGGTAATAATCCACGTCGAAGTACCCTGCAAGGCGTTTTTCGGGCTCGATGTACAACCTCCACGGCAGGTTTGTGGGCGCACCGTAGAGTTCCTGGTTGAAGAAGTTTCCCCAGCGACCAATCGCCTGACCGAGCGCCAGGCATGGAGCGGAAATATCCGCCCATTCTGAAAATTTCAAGTTGTGCTTGCGGGAATAAAAAAATAGAACGATCGCGCCGCCGATGACCGCGCCGGGAATACCCAACCCGCCCTTCCAGATCGCAATCGCATCCAGCGGATGGGACAGATACCACGCCGCGGTGATGCCAGACGAAGGAGGCGGGGTGAGGATATGCCAGACACGCGCGCCAATAATGCCGCCAACGATCAAATAAATGAGCAGGTCCCAAACGATTTCCGATTCATACCCCCGCCGACGCGCCTCTTTTGAGGCAAGCCAGGCGCCAGCCACCGCGCCAAGCATCAGGATGATGCCATAAAAACGAAGGACCTGTTCCGCGCCAAACAGAAAGTAATGGATGCCGTCAAATTGAATACTCATGGTTTTTTCTCTTCCAGCATTGCCGTTCTCATGCGCGCATGCGCCTGCGCGCGGACGTGCCAAATCCTTTGAAACGCTGTAATATTAGCGAAGATGGCGATGACAGCCAGCCCAAGGTAAAGTTTATTGAAAACCAGGGAAGGCGCAAGCACAAGATATCGCTCCACCCGCGTGAGCAAACCCACTTTTGCTCCGTAGCCCAGCCCTTCGGCGCGCGCTTTCACGTATGAGACGAGCACAGATCCCGCGGCGGCGATGAAAGTCAACATGCCGCCTAACGGTTCGCCAAGGGTCAGAAAATGATACAACAACCCGCCGTAGATGATCAATTCGGAATAGCGGTCGCTGACCGAATCGACGAACGCGCCGAAATCGCCCGGCTCGCCGCGCAACCGCGCCATGGTTCCGTCTAACGCGTCGACGGGCGTCATGATCAGTACCCAAAGCCCGCCGGTAAACATCTCGCCTCGCGCCAGATAATACGCGCCGATGCAGTTGCCGATCATTCCGATGACGGTCACCATATTCGGCGTGAGACCCAAACGGTTGAAAAGCCTGCCGAGCGGGTCGAGCACCCACTTGAACCACAGGCGCAAATAATCGGTCAATGTCTTTCGCGTTGCCGCAGGAGAGGATTTATTTTCCATAGCGAATACGTTCAGCAATCATATCAGGGTTTTACGATCATTTTAGTCCTTGTGATTTACGGGAGCGTCGATGATTTACCAGAGTCTCCCAATTCCTCATCCAACGGACCGACTAACACATCGCGTTCCTTGCCGCCTCCCTGCGAGGGACCCACAACGCCCATCTCTTCCAGCTGGTCGAGCAAGCGCGCCGCGCGCGGGTAGCCGATTCGCAACCGTCTTTGCAGTAACGACGCCGACGCGCGTTGACTCTGCCGGACGATCGTGACCGCCTGCTCGATGAGACCTTCGTCTTCGTTTTCATCCGGTTCGCTCAACAATTTCTCCCAGGGCGGGGTAGCGTCTTTCTCCTCGGCATTCTTCTGCCAATGCGCGATGATCCGCTCGATCTCCATATCGGTGATCATCACTCCCTGCGCGCGCGCAGGCGAGCCGCTTTCCGGGTTCAAGAACAACATATCGCCGCGCCCCAGCAATGTTTCCGCGCCGGTGGTGTCGAGGATCACGCGGCTATCCACACCGGAGGCAACGGCAAAGGCGAGGCGCGCCGGGAAATTCGCTTTGATCAAGCCGGTCACCACGTCGGTTGACGGGCGCTGCGTGGCGACGATCAAATGGATGCCCGTCGCGCGCGCCATTTGCGCCAGACGGACGAGGTTATGTTCCGTCTGGTCGGGCGCAGACATCATCAAGTCCGCGAGTTCATCGATCAACACAACAATGCGCGGAAGGGTGACGCCGTCTTTCTTCTTCGAAATACGGCGGTTATAGGTTTCCAAATCGCGGACATGCGCGCCTTCGAGCAGGCGATAGCGATGTTCCATCTCCACCACCACCCAACGCAACACGCCGAGAATGCGCTCAACGTTGGTCTCGACCTTCCCATACAAATGCGGCAAACCGTTGAAGCGAAGCAACTCGACCATCTTTGAGTCGATCATCACCATGCGCAAATCTTCGGGCGGGTTGTTCATGGCAAAACAGGCCGCCAACGCCGTGATACATATCGACTTGCCCGAGCCGGTCGCGCCGGCGATCAACAGATGCGGCATGCGCGCCAGATCCGCCGCCAACGGTTGACCTGAAACATCGCGCCCAAGAGCCATCGCCAAAGGCGCGCCGATCTTGTGGAACGCGTCGGTTTCGAGGATCGAACGCATCCGCACGACCGAAGTATGCGTGTTCGGCACTTCGATGCCCACATAAGGCTTGCCTGGCACCGGCGCTTCGATGCGCAACCGTTCGGCAGAGAGCGCCAACGCCAAATCTTTTTGCAGTGACGCAATCTGCGCAACGCGCACTTTCATCTGTTGCGCCTCTTCCTCGGTGGCGCCCGCTTTTTTCATGAAGCCGGGCTGAACGGCAAATTGCGTCACCGTCGGACCCACGCGAAAACCGATCACCGTTGCGGCAACGCCAAACTCGGCAAGCGTCTTTTCGATCATGCCGGCGGTTTGGTTGATCGTCCGTTCATCGGGGCGGGCGTTTTGGTCGGCGAGCAACACGTTCAACGAGGGCAGGCGATCATCGCGGTCTCGCGGGGCGGCAGGCTTTTTATCTTTTTGATCGGCAATACGCAGAGACTTTCTAAATTCCGGAGGCAACGCCGGCGCGGATGATTTTTTGCGCGTGGAACGCTCCGGCTTCTCCTCCGCCTTCGCTTCCACCGGGATTTCAAGTTGGGTCGCCAGTTGGGGAGGTGGCGCCTCGCCTGCGAGTTTCAACAACCATCTTTCGAGAAAAGCCCATACCTCCAAGCCGGTCATCGCAAAGAAAAACCAGAGGACCGCCAACAACAGCGCGCCCCATAATCGATCGATCCGCCAAAATAGAGTGACGAGTCCCCAACCGATCCGGCCGCCGTCTGCTCCAGCCTCCGCGCGGATGAGCGATCCGCCTCCGCTGGCGGCGAGCAAACCCAACGTCAGGAGAGAAGCGAGCAACAGCGCGGAAAGCCTCCCCCACCCGAGAGGAGGTCCGCTACGTCGAACGGCTAGGAATCCGAAATATCCCAACCCGACCGCCACGAGGTAGGCTCCCCAGCCAAACCAAAGCGACAGGAAATCAACCCAGGGCGAGAGCGCCGAGCCTTCGGTGAAGTTTCGCAACGCGAGGAAGGTCATGAGCGCTGCGGCGAAAAGTAAAATGCCGAAGGCGTCGCGCGCGAAACGTCCAAAGCGCTCGTTGAGCCGCGCAAGTTGTGTGAGCCAATCGTTGCGCGGCTCAGGGGCGGGAGGCAGGTTGGAATGTTTTTGCATGAGAGGCTCAGGTCGCGCTTACCCCTTCGTTCGTTTCCATGTCCAGGATGGCGCGCGCAACGGCTTCGACAGCCACGCGCTGTTTGCGGTACAGATCGGCTTCAGACATGGCAAGCCTGCCCGCCACTTCGCGCACTTTTCTGCCTTCGATAAATTTCATTTCGAGGATGTTATATAAGATCCATTCGCTGGTGAAGCGGCGGTCGCCGTCCGGTTTGACCTGATCCACCGCTTTACGAAGCAGGGCGCGCAACGCATTCGCGGCGTTCCCTTCGTGTTGCTCCACCAGCGTTTGGACGACCCGCAACCGCATGAGCGGGCTGTTCGATAATTTCGGTCCGCCCCAGTAATGCGCGAGAGCGTCCTTCACCCAGTCGGCAAGGTCTGATTCTTGGGGAAGAGGTTCGGTAAGGAGAGTTGCCTTCGAGTCGTAACGCCCAGCCGCGCGCATTCGTTGGAGCAGGTCGATCTGGGGTTGCAAATTTTCGAGCGAGTGAAAAACGCGTTGTTGCAGGAGGCGGTCTTCAAGGGCAAGCGCGGCGCGGTCGGCGAGCAACCACAGCGCATCGCGTTGGTCTCTGTCCATGGGTCGGTCTGCTTTGCGCGCGATCCCCAGTAAGCCCAACAACGGCGGGATCTCGTCACGGTCGCCATTTTCGGTTTGTTTATGAAGCGGGAGTATCCAGAAGTTTCCCCAGGTGTATTCATGCCGCTTGCCCTGACCGTTCAAGTGAACGACCTTCAACGCTTCATCCAGGTTCTCATTCTCAAGCATGGAACGGTTCCCGGCGACCACACTCAAAGTTAATTCATCGCCATCCAAGGCGGCGACAAACGCGCACGGCGATTGTAAATGGTCGCGCACAGCGGCAAGCACGGTTTCGAGGAACTGTTGCAAGTCGCCGCGAGTGAGCAGGCGCTCTTCAATATTTTGCAAAAGTTGAAGTTCTTCGCGGTCGCGCCCGTAAAAAAGAAATCGCTCCCACAGCGGAGAGAACAACGTCACCGCATGTTCGAACAACAGCACCGTAACCACAACCGCCAGCGGCACAAATCCCGAATACGGCTCGCCCCCGAGGAACTCGCCCGTGCGCCGAACAAGCGTCATTGTGGTCAATGCGAGAGAAGCGGTCACCGGTCCGCGTAGGAGCCATTTGAACAGGCGGCTCTTTACCACGCGGTCAGGCCACGATACGCCGAAGAAGGCAACCGCATAAGCCATCACCACTACTAAAATCGCCACGAGCAAATTGTTGATAAAGGCGATGCTCCAAAATAAAAGCGGGTACTGTGCCGCAAGGCTTGAACCAAACAACAAGTACGGGTACGAACCGAGCGCCGGCGCGGTGGCGCCTGCCATCAGGTAGATCATGCGCCGCCTGCCGGAACGCGTCAACATGCGCGAGTAGGCGCGGATGAAGTTATATCCCGCCAGGGCAATGATCAGCAGATAAAAACCGGTAAAAAGTTGCGTCCACTGCGTGTGTTGCAAGTGAGGCGCGGGTTTTCCATCAGGTACAAGGGGACCAACCAGCAAGCCCGAGGCTAGTAGAGCGACAAACCCCAACGCGACTGCATAGACAAGGCGAATGGCAAACCTGCGCCGCCCGCGCGAGGGACGCCCCGCGGTTACCAACAGCGCGTCGGAGAAATGCAAATACGCCGGGGGAAGAAAGATGATCCCGATCCATTGCAATTGAAGGAGATATTCGATTCCCCAATTCGGAACTGTTTTATTCTGCAGAGCCTCGGTCGTAAAGACCGCCACCACGCAAAGCAGGATGATGGCAAAGGAACGCGCCACACGATCGCGCAAATTAAAAGAGAAAGCATACATCAACAGCGAGAATGCTGTAATGGCGATCCCCGCCGTCAAAATATTATTCAGCGTTTGAAGCGCTGTGAGCAATCCATCCAGCCAGCCGAAGAACATAGATTACTTGATCGTCCTGCCGAAAAATAAAGTTACATCTTGCGTGGGGTAGTAATGGTCATTATACCCGCAGAACTCGTAACCGAATTTTTGCGTCAAACGGATGCCGCCCTCGTTCTTCGATTGCATTTCAAGGATCAACCGACGCGCGTTTCTTACGGAAGCCCAAGCCTGCGCTGCCATTAGGAGAGCGGAAGCCGCGCCTTTGCGCCGTACCTCCGACGTGACTATCAGATCGGTGACCCAAGCTACCGATGAAGAATGTTCCTCTTTTGCGCACAAATAACCGATAACTGCGCCTTCATCGATAGCTACCAACGTCAGGTCGCGGCGGGTCCATTCGTCGGCGAGCGCATATTGATTTCGCGGGTAGGCCACATCCACCGTGCGCGGCAGGCGCACCTCGCGGAAACTTGCAACAACCTGGTTTGTCTCGCGCTTCAAATCTAATTGCCAGACGTAGTCGCTTCGACTTTTATGATCGAGCGCCATCAGGCGGGGAATATCGGCTGCAACAGCGGGTCGAATTTCAAACAAGGTAGTTCTCCAATTTACTGGTTTTCCACTCGGACGACGATCACACAGGGTCCGATAGTTTGTCCGGCATTATCGATGATTACAAGTTGCAGGAAGTAATCGCCGTTGGGCAGGGTGACTGTGTCCCATTCGCCGAGCGTATCGTTCTTCACGATCTTATCTCCTGCCGAAATTGTCGCCCAAATATTTGAGCCCATCGAGGAAACTTCATATTTAAAGAACGCAAGATTTGGGACATCCGCAGTGCCGGTCAACTCGATCTTGCCGCTGACCACGGCGCCCGGCTCTGGGGCTGTGAGTATAATCTGGTTCGGCACACATCCGCTCATGCCGCTGGGGGCCGCTTGGGTGGGCAACGAGGCTGCTTGAGTTGCCGCATCAGGCGCAAGTGTGTTCGGCGGTGTAAGAAGCAGGTCGAGGGTGGGGGTCGCAATCACATCTAAGCCGGGAAGCGATGGAACAACGAATGAGGCGATGAAGAATTCCGCCAAGATCAACCCAAGGACGGCAAACCCAAATAATGTTGATCGTATCAGCCGGCGTAAGGCGAATTCACGCTCAAGCCCGTACACCGAATTCCGCCATTCCAGCCAATAGCGAACCATGTTACGGGCAATGAATAGACCCCAGAGGATCAACCCGATATAGATCAGGGGCTGATAAGTTTCCAGGGAACGATAAAACTGACTCATTCCACGAACTTACAGGGCACGCAATACGCCGCGAATGATTTTTTCGATTTTTGGCGTGATCACCTTGCCGGCTTCGATGACCTCCTCATGAGTGGTTACCGTAGAGCCATCAAGGTTGGCCTTGTTGCTGATGCCCGAAAAACCCAGAACGCGCATCCCGCCATGACGGGCAACGATCACCTCCGGCACCGTGGACATTCCCACCGCGTCTGTGCCGGCAAGGCGGAGGAAGCGCAAGTCGGCAGGACCTTCGAACGAAGGACCGCTCAAGCCGCAATACACTCCTTCGCGCAATGCGATACCCGATTCAGCGGCAGTTTTACGGGCTTGCGCCATCAATGGCAAATCATAGGCTTGGCTCATATCCGGGAAGCGCGGACCGAGTTCTTCAATGTTGGGTCCCATGAGAGGGTTAGCGCCGGTCATGCCCATGAGGTTCAAATGATCGGTAATGAGCATCACATCGCCGGGCGCAAAGCCTGGGTTTACGCCTCCCGCGGCATTTGTGACGATCAGGATCTCAATGCCCATGCGCGCCATCACGCGCGCGGGCAAAGTCACTTGTGAAATGCTGTAACCTTCATAGAAGTGAACCCGTCCCTGCATTACCATCACAGATTGCCCCTCCAACTCGCCGATGACCAGCCTGCCGGCATGCCCGTGCACCGTGGAACGGGGCCAATCTGGAAGGTCGCCGAAGGGGATGGAATCCGCCTTCTGGACAGAATCAGCCAGACTGTTGAGCCCGGAACCGAGGACGATCCCGATTCGCGGGCTATGTGATGTTCGCGCCCGGACGGCTTCCACAGCCCGGTCGATTTGTTCGAGAGTGACAAATTGATTCATAGGTATCTTCTCGCTAAGAAATTTTGCCGTCAATTATCTCACGGCAAAAAAATTATATCAGATTAGAAGGTTACAAATCCCTCGCGCTCATGAAGTACAATAACGGCGAATTTTCACTTCCCTCATGACAAACAACATGCTCCCGCCCGCAAGCCGATTCATGTTGCTCCTCGCAACGTTGATTTCGCTTCTCGGTCAGGGTTTTTGGCTGGCTCCTGGCAGGTTTGAGTTCATCCTAATTTCTTTTTCCGCTGTGGGGAACATCATCCCAGGCGGCGTTTTCCTTGCGCTCGCATGGTTGTTATACATTCAGTCCCTGCGGCGCATACGCCTTTCGCAGGAGCGCATCAAACGTCAGACCGAAACCTTGCTCTCCATTCAATGTGTCGCCACGGTGGGAACTTTGCTTCTGTTAATGGATTTTCCCGCGGGGATCAAGCAGATGGGATTCTTGCTAAGCGGGACGATTACCCTATTAACCAGCATCGGTCTCTATCTTAACTTTAGCATCCCCATCGGGGAAGATGTCGGGAGGTTTGATCCTATGGCGGAAGGCAATGAGGCAAAAGCGCTTCGCGCCCAGATCGAATCGCTCAACGAACGGTTGGCTGTCGAAAAACATCGGAACACGCAACTCACCTTCCTGAACGAGCTCAGCAAGCAGTTGGAAGCCGAATTGGAATTGGAAGTTGCCGCGCAACTCGCTGTAAACACGCTCGCCCATGCGATCGATTCTTCGTTCGCATCGCTGTTATGGCACGAACCGGAACATAAGCGCTATGTGATGCTCACCGCTTCAGGCAAAGATATCGGAACAATTCCGCCGGGGTATCAACAAGACTCCACCCGAGGCGTGCTGGGGCGAACCACGCGCTTGAAAAAAACCCAAATCGTGCACGATACGCGAACCGATGCCGATTTTCTGCCGGTCGATTCGTTCACCGTGCGGTCCATGATCAGCGTGCCGATCCTCCAGCACAGCAAGATCCGCAGTGTCATCGAGATCTGTTCCGACAAAGTTTCGGCATTTTCAAGCGACGATGTAAGTATTGCTGAGGATGTGGCGCTTGAATTAACGCGGGCTTGGGAGCGGGTTAGTTATCACCAGCGGTTAAAGGAGTTGATTCAAGCGGGCACCTCGCTGACCACTTTGCTCGACCCGCAAGCCGCCGTGCAGGAGGTGGCGTTGATCGCCCAGAAAACGCTGGAGGCGCGCTTTGTATTCGTCACCTTGCTTGACCAACAGGGAAATTTCTCGCGGATTGCGGCGGCAGGCAATGCCCCGCGCTTGTTCGCCGCATTGAGCCAAAATTCCACAAACGAACCGATCATCCAAGCCGCGTTGAACTCCACGAGACCTTTCCGCATCCGCGACATACGCAAATACGCGCAACCGGGAAAAATGGACGTGGACACAACGGGCTTGAGAAGCGCGCTCGCCATCCCCATCCGGTTGCACCGGCTGAGTATTGGCACCATCATTGCGTTTGGCAAGCAGGATGGCGTTTCCTTTTCAGAGAACGACGAATCGCTCGCCGATTTGATGTCTTCGCAAGCGGCGGCGTCCATTGAGAGTTCGTGGCTGTATCAGGAATTACGCAACACGCTCAACACAACCTCCATGTTATATCAACTGAGCGTGGATGTTATTCAGGCGGAGGAATTAAGCGACGCGGCGGAACTGATCGCCCAAGCCGCGCATAAACTCACCAGCGCAAGCGAGACCGGTATCACCTTGTTGTCGAAGTCGGGGAAGATCGAAGCGGAAGTTGGCATCGACGCGAATGGATTCCACAACCGCCGCGAACATCCGCAAACCAGTATCGACCAGGCAATTCAGACCGGGCAAAGCATCATCATCTCGAACGAAAACGGCTCCATCGTCTGCTATCCGCTATTGACCGTTGGCGGAACGTACGGCGCGTTATGGATGAATATCCCTGAGAGTCGCGGGCAGAACTTTGCGAATCTGCAGACGCTGGCGAATCAAGCCGCCATTGCGCTTGAGCGCGCCATCCTGCTGGCGGAGTCGCGGCGTCAGGCGGAGGAGATCAAGCGGGCATATGCGGAGTTGGAAACCACCTATGATCGCACGTTGACTTCGCTGATGTCCGCGTTGGACGCGCGGGACCGCGAAACAGAAGGACACAGTGTGCGCGTCAGCCGTCTTGCTTGCACGCTGGCGAAGGCATTGGGATTGTCGGAACCGCAATTGAAATCGCTCGAGCGCGGCGCCTTGTTGCACGACATTGGAAAGATCGGCATCAGCGATACCATCCTGCACAAGCCGGATAAATTGACCGATGATGAATGGAAGATCATGCGCGTGCACCCTGATATCGGCGCGCGGATTGTGGAAGGTATCCCCTTCTTGAATGACGCCGTGCCTCTGATACGGCATCACCACGAACGCTGGGACGGGAGTGGCTATCCTGCCGGGCTAAAAGGCAGGGAAATTCCCACGCAGGCGCGCATCTTCGCTGTTGCAGATGTTTTCGACGCGCTGACCAGCCGGCGAAGGTATCGTGAAAAGTCCACCCCGGAAGAAGCGCTCCAGTTTATGAAGGACAACGCGGATATTTTGTTCGATCCCGATATCATCGAAGCCTTAACGCGCATTTCGCATCATGAATATACCGAGAGCGCGAACGCGCAATAAACGCGTTTCTGTTAGAGAGTGTTTCTGAAGTCTGACCCTTATTCTTTTTGCACACGGATTTCACGGACCACACGGAAAAAAGACGTTTTTCTAAAGATTTTTCCGTGAAAATCAGTCAAATCCGTGGTGGGTGCGCTAAAAGTATGTAGATGAGTTTCACTACAGACAGGAAACCCTAACCACGGTCCGAAACAGGAGAAAACAATTAAAAAACTCCGTGCCGGATTTGTTGTTGATATTACAACCTTGAGCGCTCCCTCCGTGGCGTCCGTGTCTAATAAAAGAAGGGTTCTACCGTTTTTAACGGGAAACCTTTTTTTTCAAACACAAAGGACACGACGGTCACAAAGGAAAACGCAAGGAATCTAGGCTCTTTTTTTGCCTTTGTGTCGCTTCGACGAACTCAGCGCAAGACTTTGTGCCCTTCGTGGTGAAGCTCTTTCCCGTTAATTATGGGAGACCCAAAAGAAGTTAAGCAGCGACCTCTCAAAGTTCTCTACGCGCTCTGCCGTCTCGTGGCGCAGGGCGCCACTCGCGGCACGAACAGTATGGCAACGAAGGAGTAAGAAACAGTCTCTTAGCGGAAGACTTCTGTAAACGCTTGAACGGTTTTCTCAACTCCCGCATCATCGATCGCATAGTGGGTCACCAGACGAATACGGCGCGCGCCCGCCCAGTCAATCAAGACTTTATGGTTTAACATTTTCTCGCATAACTGTTTTTCGTCGAATGGGACGTTGTCGGCGATATCGAAGTACACCATGTTTGTGAACGGGGCGCCTTCATCGAGCAGGATGCCCGGTATCTTACGCAAACCATCCGCCAATTTTTTGGCGCGAGCGTGATCGTCCCCCACCCGCCGCGACATTTTCTCGAGCGAAACAATCCCCGCCGCGGCAAGAACGCCGGCTTGTCTCATGCCGCCGCCGAGCATCTTCCGCAGGTGACGAGCGCGGGCGATAAACGCCTTCGTTCCCGCCAGCATCGAACCGACCGGCGAAGCCAGCCCCTTGCTCAAACAAAACATGACCGAATCGGCGGGAGACACAAGGTCTTTCACCTCCGCGCCCAAGACAGCGGCGGCATTGAAAATCCGCGCGCCGTCGATGTGAAATTTCAAGTTGTTGGCTCTGGCAATTTCACCCACCTGCCGCGTGTATTCGACGGATAACGCCACCCCGCCGCAATTGTTTTGGGTGTTTTCGATACAGATCAAGCGCGTGATGGGTTGGTGCACATCCTCCGGGCGGATCGCGTTGCGAATCCCCTCCAGCGCAAGCGTGCCATCTTTTTGATTTGGGATCGGGTTCGGTTGAATCCCGCCCAACGCAGACATCCCGCCTGCCTCATTTAAGTAAATATGCGACTTGCTCCCAACGATAGCTTCGTCTCCGCGCTGGCAGTGGACCAGCAGGGCGAGCAGATTCCCCATCGTGCCGGAGGGGACGAACACCGAAGCCTCTTTGCCCAGCATGGACGCGGCAAGCGCTTCGAGCCGATTGACGGTTGGATCGTCCCCGTACACATCGTCGCCCACTTCGGCTTCCGCCATCGCCTCGCGCATCTCAGGCGTGGGCTTGGTGACGGTATCGGAACGAAGGTCAATGTACTCCATGTCGCATTTCCTATTCTATATATTTCAATATTTGAATCAGTTCTCCGGGCAAAGGCGCCTCAAAGACGCGCGCTTCGCGCTCGTATGGCAAAGTAATCTTCAAGCGAAGCGCATGAAGGATATGTCGTTTAATTGGCAACACAGAATTCTTTCTGCCATACACGCGATCGCCCGCTATCGGGCATTTCAGAAATGCGCAATGTAAACGGATTTGATGCGTGCGCCCGGGTCAGGGGATGAAACTCGAGCAGGGTGTGATGTTCAAAACTCTGCAAGGTCTTGTATTCCGACACAGCCTCGCGCCCTTTTGTCTTGGAAACATTCGCCATGTGCTTTCGGTTCTTTGGGTCCCTGCCAATGAACGTTTCCACGCGACCGGATGGAGTCGGCGGTTTGCCATCTACCAGCGCGAGATACGTTTTCTCCACCTTCCGTAAGCGGAATTGGTCCTGCAACCAACGATGGGCGCGTTCGTTTTTGGCGAGAAGGATCAGCCCCGAGGTATCCTTGTCCAGCCGGTGGACGATGCCGGGGCGCTCCTCGCCTCCGATGCCTTCGATGTCCGGGTCATGCCCCAGCGCGGCGTTAACCAGCGTTCCACGGGCGTGTCCCGCCGCAGGGTGTACGACCATGCCCGCCGGTTTATTCACCACCATCAGTTCGTCGTTTTCAAAAATTATATCGAGGGGAATTTGTTCCGCGACCAGATCGGTCGGCGCGGCGGGAGGGACACGAACAGTAAGGGCGGCGCCGGCGTCTACGGGCTGACCAGCCTTACGGGCGGGCGAACCGTTCACGTCCACGCATCCGCCTGCGATCAGCTGTTGAATCCGCGAGCGCGAAAACTCCGGCAGAACTTCCGCTAAAAATTTGTCGAGCCGTTCGCCGGGCTGTCGGTCATAGCGAATTTGGAATACGCGCTCGACGGTCACGTTATTGGCTCGCTTGGATGGCGGCTGATCGTTTTGCGGCGCGCTCTTGCAAGTAGACGCCCAGCAGAAGGATTGCCGTGCCGATGCTGATGCTTGCGTCTGCAATGTTGAACACCGCAAATGAGCCGACGGAAATAAAATCGGTCACGCGCCCTTCGCGCATGAGGCGGTCGATCAGGTTGCCAAGCGCGCCTCCCAGTTGCATGCTCATGGCAAGCCGCAAAGTCCAATCGTGTTGTTCCACTTGGGGAAAGTAAAAAATGATGGCGCCGATCACCACGAAGGCAAGCGCCGTGAACACCATGGCGCCGTTCTGGAACATACCGAACGCGGCCCCGGTGTTATGCCAGTGCACAAAACGCGCGTACGGGCTGAGCCATTCCAACGATTCGGGCAACCAGGTTGCGCCGAGAGGGAGGTTTGTTCTCACCAGCGATTTTGTCCACTGGTCGAACAGGACGATCAACCCCGCCACCAAAAATAGCATTCCATACTTTTCAAACAAACGGTTCACTCATCACCTCAAAATAAAACTGCGCTATTCTATCATCACTCGTTCACGAACAGGCGCGGCACGCGCGCGCCGATACTGGTCAACACTTCGTATTCATTCGTGCCCATCCATTCGGCAAAATCGGCTGTGGAAATCCCCTCGCCCATCAGCACAACTTCTTCGCCGGTCTCGACCGCGTCGTCTCCTGTGTTGACCATGAATTGATCCATGCAGATCCTGCCCACTTGCGGATATTTCTTTCCTCGTATGACTACTTGAGCTTTGTTCGTCATACGACGGAAGTAGCCATCGGCATACCCGCAAGGGACGGTGACGATTCGCGTCTCTGTTTCAGCCTGCCACAACGAGCCATAACTGACCGACCTCCCCGGCTTGGTCCGCTTCGAGTAAGCCACTTTCGATTTCCATGTCAATGCTGGCTGGATCGTTGGGTCGCGCGGCGTTTCATCGCCCGGAGACACGCCATAGAATAGTATACCCGCGCGCACCATGTCAAAATTTGCTTCGGGAAGATTCAAAATTCCGCCCGAATTATTCATGTGTTTTAACGCGGGCGGGGGTTCGCTCAATTTTTCGTACACGCGCAGGATGCCTTGAAAACGCTCCAGTTGCATCAAGGAATAACTGCGGTCAGCCAGTTCGGAATTGGCGAGATGCGTGTACATCCCTTCCACGTCGACATGCTGGAGGCGCAGGCAATACTCGATGAATTCCTGCGCTTCATATTCATGGGCTCCAATACGCTCCATGCCGGTATCGAATTTCAAATGAGTTTTGACGCGCCTGCCCGAAGTTCGAGAGAAGTCTTCCGCGGCGGAAAGCAAAGCAATGGAAGAGCCAGTCAGCGTCAGATCGTATTCGGCAAACAAGGGAAGTTGTTCCGCAAACGCCCCGCCCGCGACCAGAATCGGCTTTTTGATTCCCAACGCGCGAAGGTGGATTCCCTCCTCCGCGATCGCAACGCCGAAATAATCCACAAAGGGTTCGATGAACGGCGCGACGCCATCCACACCGTGCCCATAGGCGTTGGCTTTCACCATCGGCATCACCTTTGCGGGGGCAACCCGCGCGCGGATCGCTTCGATGTTCTTTTTCAGTTGAGTGAGATTTACTTCAAGGAAGGTAGGTCGCATGATTCGATTTACGATTTACGATTTACGATTTACGATTGGCGATTTACGATTGGCGATTTACGATTGGCGGATTGCGCCAGTGATATTCAACATCAGGCTCGCTTTCGGGCGGCGGGCTTGTTCCAAACTTCTCGGCGATAAACCCGTGTTTTTCGTAAAACGCGCGGGCATTCCGATTGACCTGCAACGTGTAAAGCCAAAGATGCGCAGGCGAGATCTTTCGCGCATGTTCGAGCAACGCTTCGCCAATTCCCTGCCGCCAAAAATCAGGGCGGACGTATAACTGGTCGATAAACTCGTTTTCCATTGCCATAAACGCCGCAATACGACCGTCCGTCACAGCAACCCAAACTTTGTTCGTAGCCAGTATTCGATTTTGAAAATAATCGCGGTCTTCGAAGAAGAAATGACCTTTCTCGCGCTGAAGATCGGGCAACGATTTTTCACGAGAAACACGCCACAAGATCGTCACCGAATCAAAATCAGCGTCGATGTATTCACGGATCGTCAAATTCTCAATCATTCGATACACCTTGCCTGCTAAAAATGAATTGAGCCAAATGGCTGGCACCGCCCATTTGGCTCAACATCAAACCGAACGAGATGGCTTAGTAATCGCGCCGGCGCTCGCGGTTACGGTCGCCGCCGCGGAAACCGCCGGGACGTTCCTCGCGCGGACGGGCAATGTTCACGGTCATCGCGCGGCCATTGAAATCTTTGCCATGGAACATGGAGATGGCGTTCTGGGCTTCGTCAGCCGAATTCATCTCCACAAAGCCAAAGCCCTTGGAACGTCCGCTGGCGCGGTCACGGATGACCTGCGCCGACTTCACCGTGCCCGCCTGCGCGAACAGGTCCTGCAAATCCGCATCGCCTGTGTTGAACGGCAGATTACCGACATACAATTTTGCTTCCATGCTATTCTCCTGAGTGTGGGCTTCGACGGTGAAGCAACCGCCGAAGCGAGACGGAACGATAGTGCATGACGTAGTGATCACAGACACCCAGGTGCCAGGAAGCGAGTTTCCCTCTGATTGTCGGACCGCCATTTCTCATGCAACGACCTCTAAATTTTAGCACAATCTGGATTTGACGGACTACGAATTCATCGACCAAAATCTCAGCCACTTCCCGTTCTCGCGCAGGGAAAACTGGTTCGCCACCTGCAACTGGTCCAACCGTGACGAGGCGTCTCCGCCAAGCGCGTTCGCAATCCGCGCATCGCCAACTCGCCCAAAAATACGGGTGCGAAAAATGGGAATCCACGAAATGACTCTTCCATAGCGTGGCGCGGTCATAGTGAGGAAAGCCCAAACCTGGCGAGACGCCCCATGCGCGAGGAGCCAGCGCAAGTTTTGCAGGGAGTCGAAGTCGAATCCTGCCACTGCCTCGAGATCGTCGATCAGCAAAAGCACGGATTGTTTATTGCTTGTGTTCGCGCGCGCCCATGCGGCAAGTGAAAGCAACAACTCCGGCGCGCCATCTTCATGAGCCGAGAAAATCGCCACGCGATACGGCGAAATCCTCTCGTCTTCCCACTCATTAAGATGCGTCGTGATCACTCCGAACTGAACCTCTGATGGTTCATGAGTCAACGACAGCGCGCGGACAATGTTTTTCAAGAATGCGGTCTTCCCCGAACCGGCGTCGCCGGCGATGAGGATCGGTCCCACCGCGGGATCGCGCATGTTCAACAACACCGGCAAGCCGTCTGAAGCCATGCCGAGGAATAATGCTTCGCGCGGTAGAGGACCAATTTGGGCGAGAATCTGGTCGAGGGTGGGCAAAGCAGGCAGAGGCGCGGGATGAGGCGCAGCGGCTTCCGCTTTGAGTTCCATCCGCGCATCCAACAGCTGTGCGTAACGATGATTGTCGTGGGTCATGGCAAGCTCCTTTAGAACTTATGTTCTATTTTAATCGCCATGAATTTCTCGTCAAGGTTTTGAAACTTAAAGTTTGAATCAAAAAAGCGGACGCGGATTGCGCCCGCTTTTCGCATGGATCGACCTATCCAATCGCGCCCGAAACGGTTCCACTCGCAAGGGCGCCATGAGCGCGGTTAGATCTTCCCCGCCACATAATCCAGCACATCGATCTTGGTGAGGATCCCAAGCGGGCGGCTGTTATCGATGACAATGAGAGCCAGCCCAACTTTCAACGATGGCATCGCTTCTTCGAGCGACGTCTCTGAGGGAAAAACTGCGCCAGCGTGTTGCACAAGCGGATCGATCGCCTCATCCTGTGTATGCTCGTGTTTATCGAGCATGTGATTGAGCAAATCCACTTCTTCGATCAAGCCGACAAGCGTTCCATCCGCGCCGACGACAGGCATTTGTGAAATCCCATGCTGGTGCATGATGGCGACAACCTTGCGAATTGAATCGCCGATCGTGGCGGTGTACAAAACTTTGTCGGGTTTGGCAATGAGCAGATCGCCCAGCGTCGTTTCGCCGAATTCCATCGAGAGGAAACCGAACTCGCGCATCCACTTGTCGTCGTAAAATTTTGAAAGGTAACGCGAGCCCGAATCCGGGAGAAGCACAACCGGCAAACGAGCTCCTCTTAACTTACGACAATATTTGATCGCGCCAGCCAGCGCCGACCCAGACGAGCCGCCTGCAAAGATTCCTTCCTGTCTCACCAGTTGACGCGCCCACAAAAACGATTCGCGGTCGCCCGCGCGTTCGATGGCATCTACAACCGAAAGATCGAGCGCGGTTGGAAGAAAGTCCTCGCCAATCCCCTCCACTTTGTATGTTTTGGGATACGCGCCATCGGGAATCGTTCCTTTGTTTTGCCAAATCTCTGTGAGGATCGAGCCTTCGATGTCCACGCCCACGATTTGGATCTTCGGATTCTTCGACTTGAGAAAACGCCCGACACCTGTGATCGTTCCGCCGGTCCCCATGCCGATGATGACATCGGTCACACGCCCATCGGTCTGATCCCACAACTCGGGACCGGTTGTCAGTTCGTGCGTCTTTGGGTTATCGGGGTTGTGATATTGGTTGGCAAGGATCGCGTTCGGCGTTTCGCGGACGAATCGCTTTGCCACTTCATAATACGAGCGCGGATCGTCCGGCGCAACCGCTGTCGGTGTGATGACCACCTTCGCGCCATACGCGCGTAACAACAAAATTTTTTCGTTGCTCATTTTATCCGGCATGACGAAGATGGTTTTATAGCCCTTCAACGCCGCCGCAATGGCAAGACCCACGCCTGTGTTTCCCGATGTCGCCTCAACGATTGTCCCGCCCGGTTTGATCTCTCCGCGCTTTTCAGCCTGTTCGATGATGAACGCCCCAACCCGGTCTTTGACCGAACCGCCTGGGTTCATCCATTCCAATTTTGCATACAACGGAACCGGTAAATCTCTGGCTATCCTCCCTAATCGTACAAGCGGGGTGTTCCCCATCGCGCCTAGGATATTGTCATAGACTCGTTTTTCCTTTGAGACGGGTAATGCCATTCTCGCTCCTTCGTTGGGATGCTGGTATTTTACCAGTTTCGTTTAGAAACAAAATCACACTTGACAGAACATCGCCAGTAAACCATAATGGTTCCAAAATGGAACCGCGAGGCAAAAATGGTCACTGTGACAATCAAAAATATTCCAGAAGCCGTTTATGACATGATCAGAAATCAGGCAAAGACCAATCATCGCAGCATCAACGGAGAAATCCTGTCCATTCTTGAGCAGGCAATTTCCATTCCGCCGCTTGATATTCAAGAAACCTTGAAACGCGCCCGAAAGGTGCGCGAACTCACCGCCCAATACAAAATTACGGCAGATGAAATTGAAAAATTGATCAACGAGGGCAGGGAATGATCGTTGCGGACACGAACTTGATCGTGTATCTCTTTATTACGGGCGACCAAACACCTTTAGCGCAAGATGTTTTAGCAAAAGACCCTCATTGGATCGTTCCGCCTTTGTGGCAAAGCGAATTCCGAAATGTTCTTGCGGGGTACATTCGCCGGGGCATGGAATTATCTCAAGCGCAAGAAATTATGAGGGATGCTTTGTTGACATTAGAAAACCGGCAGGTGGCGCCTTCGTCTGAAAAGGTGTTTGAACTGGTTTCAAAAAGCGACTGCACCGCTTATGACTGCGAGTTCATTGCCCTAGCCCAGCAACTTAATATATTGCTCGTAACATCGGACAAGCAATTATTACAACGATTTCCAGGTTCAGCGATTGCATTAAAAGAGTTTATAAAGTAAGCACATATCTCTAATAGACCTTTTTCAAAGGTGGAAATGTTTGCTCCGAAAGCGGATGTTCTCTAACGTCCGCGTGCACGTCACTCGGATTTAATAGAATTTTGAGAAACAACTCAAACCGATCTAATGACTGGGGAAATCCATCTTCACCTATGAGGCGCAGCTGTGAAATGAACATTGCTAATTAGAGTTTCGCTTTGCGCAATGCAATTTTCGCTATCCACATAACCCGGATAAATAATAAACATCAACCCTTGCGACAGTTGATCGTTTCCTGCAGAAGTGGCATCGAACTGCTCATAAAGAATATAGAAGATAAGATCAGGATCACCTGATAACCGAGAGTAATATTGAAAATCACCTAAAACTTTGGATTCGACGATATACCTAGAATATGGGTCAGATAGCGTTTTAGGCATCGTCACAACGCAATCAGGAACAGATCGATTCACAAACTCCCAAGAATGGGAAACCCCATTATGCCACGACAGAAAATCCCAAACAGTGTTCTCAAAATCAATTGAATAATCGGGAAATTCTTGAACCGCCCAATGGAAACGATCTATGTCTATTGATTCGAGTTGCGAAACAGACGCACTAGATAAATCGGATGGAACAGGATAACGAGGGTCTTGATTGAGGAAAATCCACGCTTGATCCATTGTCAATCCTACAGTCATTTCCAGCGGCGTGATTGACATTTCAGTAACGATTGTGGTTTTCAACTCCGGGCTTGCCCATTGACTAATTTTATCCAGGTAGGTGAGCACTGCATTTACTTGAGCATCAGTAATTTTTACATCATCACCATTTCCGTTTACAAGGGCATTGAGATTTGGAGTCCATAAATTTAACAAGGACAATGAATCAAGCAGCAGCGGAGACCGATGTGCAAATAAGATATCCGTGATCTCTCTGCCATGTTGATCGAATAAGTCTATATAGTGATGTCCCTTTGGCGACTGACCAAGGAGTTCAAAACGAACCCGCCAGAACAAAACAATATCGAAATTGCGAGCGATTGCTTTTGCGATCATTTCCGGGTTAGACAAGACGCCAATGCACATTAAAAGCCCTAGTGAGAGGATGGTCACTATTTTTGGAAACCTGCGTCGATTAGTGTTTTTCATCTTCGCTCCTTCAAATATAGGTGACTTTGTTCAATCTTTGACACATCACCAAAGTAAACGAATGTTCAGTTGGAAAAGTTCCTAAATTTCAACCTGGTCTTCATGCTTAAGTTCATGCCTAAGTTCTTGCTTAAGCTCAATCAATACAACGGCAAACTCCCATCCACCTCCCTCGCCCAGGCGTTGATGCCGCCTTTGAGGTTCTTCGCCTTCTTGAACCCGGCGCTTGCCAGCAACTCCAGCGCGCGGGCGGAGCGTGAGCCGCCCTTGCAAAAAACGACCATCTCGTCGGCAGAGTCCAATTCGGTGAGCCTGCCCGCCAGTTCGCCCAGCGGAATGTTGATCGCGTTCGGCAGTGCGGAAATTTCCAACTCGTGCGGTTCGCGGACATCGAGCAGTTTGAGGTGATTCGTCTTCAATCGTTCAGAAAGCTCGGGGGCGGTGATATCCAAACCGGCGCCAGCAGACCCTTCGTCGTGGTCGTGACTCGGGACACCGCAAAATTCTTCGTAATCGATCAACTCTTTGATGTCGGCGTTCGGTCCGCACACGCGGCAGTTTGGATTCTTCTTCAACTTCACAAAGTCAAACGACATGTCGAGCGCGTTATACAGCAGAAGTTTTCCGATCAACGGCTCGCCGATGCCGAGTAAAAGTTTCAACGCTTCTGTGGCTTGCAGTGTGCCGATCGTTCCGGGCAACACGCCTAGAACTCCGCCTTCCGCGCACGAAGGGACGAGTCCCGGCGGGGGCGGCTCGGGGAAGAGACACCGGTAGCACGGTCCCTCTTTGGCGTAGAAGACGCTCACCTGCCCGTCGAAGCGATAGATCGAGGCGTAGACGTTCGGTTTGCCGAGGAAGACCGCCACGTCGTTGGTGAGGTAGCGCGTAGGGAAGTTGTCGGTGCCATCGAGAATCAAGTCGAAGTCGCGGGCGATTCGAAGCGCGTTCTCGGAGGTGTACGGCTCGTTGAACACATCCACTTGAATGTCGGGATTCAAATCCAGTAATTTTTCTTTGGCGCTTTCCACTTTCAACTTTCCAATCGTAGACGTGCCGTGAATCACCTGCCGTTGCAGGTTCGACGAATCAACCACATCGTAATCCACGAGCCCGATACGACCGACGCCCGCCGCGGCGAGATACAACGCGACAGGCGAGCCAAGTCCGCCTGTGCCGATGATCAGCACGGAGGAATTTTTCAATTTACGCTGACCCTCGAGCGCAACTTCGGGAATCAACAAGTGGCGCGAGTAACGCAGGATTTCATCGCGAGAAAGTTCTTGGGTCATAAAATCTCTTTTCATTCGGAGCGCAGACTTCGGTCCGCACCATTATTTTCTTGCGGACTCAAGTCCGCATTCCGTTTCTTCAACCGCCCGCAATGGACGGGATCAACATCAACCTCTCCCCATCTTTGATCGGCGTTTCGACGCCTTGCAAATCTTTGATATTGTTCTCGCCGATAAAAATATTGACGAATGGACGCAGTTCGCCGCCCTCATTGAACAAATGCGGCTTGATGTTCGGAAATTGCTTGGTCAGGTCGTTCAACGCTTCGGATATGTTCGCGCCGTTCACGTTGACTTCATTCTTGCCGTTCGTGTACGGGCGCAAGGGGGTTGGGATTCTCAAAATGGTCATAAGGTATATTTTCTCGTTTCTTTTTACCACAAAGGACACGAAGTACACAAAGGGGAAAGGCGGTTTCGCCTTAAGGTTTTAAACCTTAGTGACCGTAGTGTCCTTTGTGGTTAAGGAGTTCTAGATAAACAATTGTACATCCGCATCGGCGGCATATTCGAGGAAAGTCGCCGCCCCGCCGATCTCTGCCTGCGGGATGAAATCTTCCCTGCTGAAGCCGAACACATCCATCGTCATCTGGCAACCGATCAAGCGAACGCCCAAGTCAATGGAGACCTCGCGCAGTTCCTCAATGGTAGCGACGCCTTTATTCTTGAACGTCTTCTTCATTAGATTGGTCGCCACGCCTTCAAAGCCCGGCACATTTGCCATGAGCAAATTCGGCATCGCCCAATTAATATTTTGGAACGCTTCGGGACCGAAGGGCATTTTCATCGGCATGGCGGGGTTACCCAACGGCGAGACCGCCGCAGTGAGTTCAGGCTTGAGCAACGTGAGTCCATAAAACGTGAAGAACACGCCCACTTCCCAGCCCATCGCGCCAGCCGCGCTCGCAAGGATGAACGGAGGGTATGCCCAGTCCAGCGTCCCTTTGCTGGAAATTAACGCGAGCCTCTTCGGCGCGTTCGGGTTTGATTTAGACATAGTAAATTCTCCAAAACTTTCCAACACGAAGGATACAAAGTACACAAAGAGAAAATCTACAGAAAGGCGATTCGCTCGTCACTCATCCAACCTTAGTGACCTTCGGGTCCTTTGTGGTAAGAAAATTATTTCTTCCTTAAAAAGAATACAAACTTGCCGCCTTCGACGGTCGAAAGCAACAACTCATTACCAGTTTGCCGACTCCACGCTTCGATGTCAGGCGGCGAACCCGCGTCGGTGGAGACCATCTTCAAAATTTGACCGGGCTGTAATTCCTTCATCGCCTTCGTCGTATTCACGATCGGCATCGGACACAACAGATCACTGCAATCCAACAGCCGATCTTCTTTGATCACTTCAAACGCTTCCATTATTTTTTCTCCTGTTCGTTTTCAAAAATATAAATTTCTTCTTCGTCATACTTCGAGCGATCTTCCGTCAATCTCCACGAGCGATGGCTGACCGCCTTGCCATCGTCCACGCGCGTGATGATGTACGAGAAGAACGGTTGCGCCCACTCACGGTCATATTCGGATGGGACGTTGGGGCAATCGGGATGCGAGTGGAAGACGCCGATCAGACTCAGGGTGAGGCTGTCTGCCCTCACCTCAGCCTTCATGTACTCCTCAGCCGTGATCAAAAAGCGATTGTGCCGCGCTCCGTCTTCGCGCGCGTTGGGCAATGTGAGAATCTCTTTCACTTCGCCTTCCTCGCCCAGCAAGAATCCCGCGCCTTCATCGGGATATGCCGCTTCCAAATGCGCGTTGATGCGAACGAGTAGGTCATTCGAAATCTTCAACATATTGCCTCACCCTCTCCCCGCTTCGACTTCGCTGTCGCGCCGCTCAGCGCGGAATTGCGTTGACTCCCATAAATTTTTGTCGCTCAAGTATTTATCGCCCGAATCGGGGAAGACCGTGACGACAACACCTTCATCCAATCGTTCAGCGACTCGCAATGCCGCAACCGCCGCCGCCCCAGACGAGATGCCGACAAACAGACCTTCCTCCCGCGCCAGCCGCGCGACCATTTCACGCGCGTCTTCGGTTTTGATTTCAAGAGTCTCATCGGCAAATGTTTCATCGTAAATCCCCGGCTTGATCGCCGACGGCATATGCTTGAGTCCTTCCAATCCATGAAACGCGGCATCAGGCTGAAATGCGATAATTTTCACATCGGGCAATTGCTCGCGCAAATATTTGCCTGTGCCCATCAACGTCCCTGATGTGCCGAGCCCGACGACCAGATGCGTGATCTCGCCGTTCGTCTGGGCAAGGATTTCGGGTCCCGTTGACTTGTAGTGCGCCTGCCAGTTGGCGGGATTAATGTATTGATTCGCATACCAAAACAGGCTCGGATTTTCGATTGCCAACTTCCGCGCTTCAACAATTGCGCCGTCTGAACCTTCGCTAGGATCGGTGAGGATCAGCTCCGCGCCGAGCGCGCGCAAGATGGCGAGTCGTTCGGGGCTGGCGCTGGCAGGGATGGTCAATGTGACGGGAATCCCAAGCGCCGCGCCGAAGGTTGCGTACGAGATGCCCATGTTGCCCGACGTTGAATCGAGCAATCGCTTTCCGTTTCCGAGGTCGCCATCCGCAAGCGCGGACTGAATGATGTTGAGCGCGGGTCTATCTTTGACGGAGCCGCTCGGGTTGAACCATTCGCCCTTAGCAAAAACTCTCACCGCCTGAGGCAAGCCTCCACTGAGGCGGCGAAGCGGGATGAGAGGCGTATCCCCAACAAGCGACGTGATGTCTCCCGTCGAATCCGAATCGGTCTGAGGAATTTTGTAATCGAGTAGAGTCATTGCATCCTTAAATCAAAAGCAGTCAACAGACAAAATAAAAGAACGGCGAACAAACGCCTCGCGGAATGAAGCACGCGGGAGTCGTCCACCGTTCTGAGTAAGTCGTTGACTGCGGTCTGTGTCTCAGGCGGTGGTTACGAGCCCCGCCGTAGACACAAGCAATAGTTAAGTGTTTTCATAGTTTGGCAATCAGATGCTCGCTATTTTACAGTTCTTACCGAGATTGTCAAGTTAAATTTGTACAGCGTTCGTGAAGACTTGTCAGACAAATATCGCTTTCGTTCGTTTTTACCGCGAAGCGCGCTAAGTCCGCCAAGAAAAGCAAGAAGTTCTTCGCGCTCTTTGCAGTTCATTTTACGTGTGTCCAACACAAAAGACACACTAAATTCTATGTCATTCTGAGCCGCGCTCTTGCTCTTTGCGGCGAAGAATCTCCACGACCGTCTCAGAGACCCTTCGCTAACGCTCAGGGTGACATGATGGTGATGTGTTTGACTTTGGACACTTCGATCATTTTTACTGTTGCATTTGCATCAAGAAATCTCTATAATGAATTCAACCAACGGAGGCAGATATGGCTCAATACAAAGTGATCGCAGGGACATTCCACGTGAAGGGATTTTCGCCCGACGGCGATTCGATCCGCTTTCAGGCGAAGGATCAAAGCCACTGGGAGTTTTTTACATGGAAAGGGGAAGCCGCCGCAAAAAAGGATGACAAACGCAAACAACTCCGCGTGGAGTCGATTGACGCGCTGGAGACTCATTACGAGGGCTATCACCAGCCACGCACGTTCGCGCTCGCCGCGCTCGAGTCACTCCTGGAGATGATCGGCATCAAAAATGTGATCTACAGTTTGAGTCAGACAAAAATCGTGGATGCAGACGATGGTAAATCTGGTTTCATCGCCTCCGCGTCCATTGACCCGTTCGGGCGACCCGTGAGTTATCTCTTCCCCAAGTCAGCCAACCTGACAGACGGCGCGATCATGGACTCAAACAGTTTGCCTATCGAAGATTCGCTCAACTTTGAACTCGCGCGCGAGGGACTGGTCTACCCCACGTTTTACATCGGCACAGATCGCGCCTTCGCCGAAAAGATTCGCGCCGTGGTGGCACGCGCGCGCAAGACCAAGCGCGGCATCTGGTCTATTGACCGCACTTCGGATTTCACTCTGTACGACATCCGCACTTTGCAGGAAGATATTTTGATCCTGCCCAAGTTGTTCCGCAGGCTCGTGAAATTCTTCGACAACAACTCCGATTTTGGGATGTTGAGCGATTACATGAAACGGCAAAAGGACAAACTCGAACTCTGGGATGGGACAAAGAAAGATTCGCTCGCAGACTTGATGAAGATCAGCGGACGGCGAATCCAGTTGAAGACGCCGCCTGAGGATATTCTGTTCAACCCGAAGTAGAACGTAAACAAGTACACAAGCAGACACGTAAACAAAATCCCCTGAAACAATTGCTTCAGGGGATTCTAATCTCTAATCTCCAGCCTCTAATCTCTGGTCTACTCCTCCTTCTTCCCCTCCATTTCCTTCTTATGCGCTTCGATGATCGCACCCGCCACATGGGTCGGGACAACATCGTAATGATCGAGTTCCATCGTGAAGTAACCGCGCCCGCCTGTGATCGAGCGGAGTTGCGTGGTGTAGCGCGTCATCTCCGCCATTGGGACGTGCGCCACGATGACCGTGTTGCCGCGTTCCGAATCGGTGCCTTGGACGCGCCCACGGCGGGTGTTGAGGTCGCTCATCACATCGCCCATGTTTGCATCAGGGATGGTGACGCGGACATTCATGATCGGCTCGAACAACACGGGACCCGCATCCTGCACGGCGAGTTTGAACGCTTCGCGTCCCGCGATCTCGAACGCGACAGGTTTTGAATCCACTTCATGTTCTTTGCCGTCGAACACGATGACCTTTACATTGCTCATCGGGTAGCCTGCGAACGCGCCGCGCTCCATCGTGGCTTTGATTCCCTTTTCGATGGGCGGCAAATAGGACTTGGAAAGATTCATCCCCACGAGTTCATCGTCGAATTCAAAATCGGCGGAGGGCAGAGGCTCGATGCGCAGATGCACTTCGCCAAACTGGCCCGCGCCGCCTGTCTGTTTTTTGTGGCGATATTGCGCGGATGCTTTGCGCGTGATTCCTTCTCGATATGGAATCTTCGGTTGATGCGTTCCCAGCCCCACTTGGAATTTCGTCTGCGCGCGGTTGATCGCCACGTCAATGTGCTGATCGCCCATGCCTTGCAACACGGTTTCGTGAGTGATGGGATCATTCTGCCAGGTCAACGTCAAATCTTCTTCACACAACTTGGTGAGCGTTGGCGAGATCTTCGCGGCGTCGGCTTGCGTCTTGGGAGTCACTGCCACGCGATACAACGCGGCGGGGAAATGCGGCTTGGCAACCATGAGCGGATGTCCCTTGTCGCAGAACGTGTCGCCTGTCGCGGTGACGCTCAACTTTGAGACGGCGGCGATGTCTCCCGCGTGGACAACCTTCGCAGGGATGACTTCTTTGCCGCGCTGAAAATGCAAGCCCGACATGCGTTCGTCCGCGCCTTTGTTTTGATTCCACACATGCGCGTCGGCTTGGATCGAACCTTGCAACACGCGGAAGTACGTCATCTTGCCGACGAACGGGTCAGCAGTCGTCTTCCACACATACGCGGCGAGCGGTTCAGAATCAGACGGTTTCAATTCTTCCTCGCCATCCTTCCCTTGCGCAACTCGTTTCGGTCCCTGCGCGGGAGGCGGCATCAGGTCAATGATGTCGTTGAGCAGGGCAATCGTTCCGATCTCCCGCGCGCCTGCCGCGCAGAAGACCGGGACAAAACTTCCAGCGTAGACAACATCTTCAAGTCCGCGAACCATCTCTTCGTCCGAGAGAGAACCGTTCTCGAGATATTTTTCCATCAGTTCGTCCTCACCCTCCGCCGCGTCTTCCACCATCGCAAAGTGCGCCGCATCTGCCGCTTCTTTTAATTCAGCGGGGATGTCAGCCGTTGTTTTGCCGTCACCCATGTATGCTTTCATGCCGATGACATCCACCACGCCTTTGAAATTTTGCTTCTCACCAATGGGAATGTGCACTTGCACCACGCGCTTGCCATGCACTTCTATAAATTCTTTGATGGCGTCGTATGTCTTTTGAAAGTCCGCGTTATCGCGATCCATCTTGTTGATCACAAAAAAGCGCGGCAGGTTGAACTCATCGCAATAACGCCACGCTAACTCGGTGCCGACCTCGATGCCGGCAACCGCGTCCACGACAATGATCGCGCCATCGGCAACACTCAACGCGGAAATTGCTTCGCCCACGAAATCGGTGTAGCCCGGCGCGTCGATGATATTGATCTTGTGATCGCGATGTTCGATTGGGATAACGCTGGAATAAATTGAAATTTTTCGACGATGTTCCTCATCGTCATAATCGGAGACTGTCGCGCCGTCTTCCACTTTTCCAAGCCGTGTGGTCCCCCCCGTTACATGCAAAAACGATTCCGCCAACATGGTTTTCCCCGCGCCGCCATGCGACACCAGCGCAACGTTACGTAAAAACTCAGTGGTATACTCTTTCATCGAAAAGCCCTTCCTATGCAGATGGGATGTGATGCAAGTCGCATGATTGTAAACAAACTCAATTGAATTGTCAAAGCAGGATGAAGTGCATCGCATCTCTCGCCGCCTCTGCCTGTTCACGCTTCGATCAACATTTTCTCCCCCTCGTCCTTTTTCTCCTCTTTGAACCGCGAAATTCGCTTTTCCTTACCAGTCTTATGTAGGTCACGCTTTTAGTGACTTCTACTCGATACAACTTTATCAACCGCAAAGCACGCGAAGTTCGCCAAGAAAACCTATAACTTTTGCGCTCTTCGCGTTCTTAGCGGTAAGAAAACATGAAACCCGAACTCCGCATCTTCCACGATTCCGAACGACTCAGCCGACATGCCGCGAATCTGTTCGTTGAGCAAAGTCATCGCGCCCTCCTCGAACAGACTCGTTTCCTCGTCGCATTAAACGGAGGCAATTCACCAACACGCCTCTTTCAACTTCTCGCCTCCGACTATCGCGATCAAGTTGAATGGAGCAAGGTTCATGTCTTTTGGGGCGATGAGCGCTGTGTCCCGCCCGACGATGCGGGGAGCAACTTTCGTCAAGCGGATGAACTTTTGTTGAGCAAGGTGGCGATCCCTGAATCAAATATCCATCGCGTGTTGGGCGAACTCGACCCAGCCTCTGCTTCGAAAAAATATGCTGGAACATTGAAAACATTCGCCGATTCAAATTTAGATTTTCCGCGCTTCGATCTCATCTACCTCGGCATGGGCGAAGATGGGCACACCGCGTCGTTGTTTCCCAACTCGCTTGTGCAAGTGGATGAGCCTGTGATTGCAGTCACTGCGAAGTATCAAGACCGCCCCGCCAACCGCGTGACGCTGACTCAACTCGTCTTCAACCAAGCGCGGATGATCGTCTTCATGGCGACAGGCGAGAAGAAGGCTGAAGCGTTGGCGCATGTGTTGAGCGAAAGATATAATCCCGAGGTATATCCCGCGCAACGCATTGACCCGAAAGATGGTCAATTGATTTGGTTAGTGGACGAATCCGCGGCGAGCAAGTTGCCGAGGAAGTTAAAGGGATTGAAGATTTGTGAAGGTTGATATAAAAGACCTCACAGGTCTTTAAGACCTGTGAGGTCTGAAAAGAGGAGAAAAAATGGAACTCGCAATGATCGGACTTGGGAAGATGGGGTTGAATATGACGACACGTCTCATCGGAGGAGGGCATCGCGTGGTGGGATATGACCGCACAGCCGCGAATGTCGAAGAGGCGAAAAAAGTCGGTGCGGACGGCGCAAGTTCATTGAAAGAAGCAGTAGGGAAATTGAAAGCCCCGCGTGTAGTGTGGACGATGATTCCCGCTGGGAAACCAACGGACGATACGATTCAAGAATTGTCGGAACTACTTTCAAAGGGCGATGTCGTCATTGACGGCGGAAACTCCAATTACAAAGATTCGATCCGTCACGCGGAGTTGCTCGAAGCGAAGGGAATCGAATTCATTGACAGCGGCACAAGCGGCGGGGTGTGGGGCTTGAAGGAGGGATACAGCCTGATGGTTGGAGGCAAGCCCGAAGTCGTGGAAAAGATGCGTCCTATTTTCGAGACGTTGGCTCCCGCCGCCGATCAAGGCTGGGGACGAGTCGGTCCGCATGGCGCGGGTCATTTCGTCAAAATGGTTCACAATGGAATCGAATACGGCATGATGCAGGCATACGCGGAAGGGTTCAGCGTAATGAAAGCGAAAGAGGAGTTTGGCTTGGACCTCGCGCAGATCTCGCACATCTGGCAATACGGAAGCGTTGTCCGCTCGTGGCTGCTCGACCTCGCCGCGCGCGCATTGGACGAGGACGCGAGCCTTTCAGAGATCAAACCGTGGGTGGCTGATTCGGGCGAGGGGCGCTGGACGGTGTTCGAATCAATTGACCTCAATGTGCCTGCGCCCGTGCTGACTCTCGCGCTGCAAATGCGACTCGCCAGCCGCGATGAAGAGAACTACACCGCGCGTATGTTGTCCGCGTTGCGCAATCAATTCGGCGGGCATGCAATTAAGAAAGCAGAGTGATCTGCCACAGAGTCGCTGAGACACAGAGAAAAAATAATTTCTCCGCGACTCTGTGTCTCTGTGGCAAAACGAGGATTCAATGGCAAACGGACTCCCCACTTCCATCATCATCTTCGGCGCGTCGGGCGACCTCACCCAGCGCAAACTCATCCCGTCGCTGTTCAACGTCTGCCGCAAGGGACGGCTGCCCAAACAATTCCGCATCATCGGCTACGGCGGAACTGCGTTCACCGACGAAGCATTTCGCGCGCATCTTGAAGAGGGCGTCAAAAAGTTCGCTTCGTTCGAGTTCAAGCCTGAACAGTGGGCAGATTTCGCGCCGCATCTTTTTTACCTGCAAGGCAATTACGACACACTCGACGACTTCGAAAAACTTAGTGAAGCCACCACCAAATGGGAGGGCGACGCGGGAAATCGCATTTACTACATGGCAACGCCGCCGGGGATTTTCCCACACATCATTGACCTGTTGGGCATCACCGAACAGTTGACAGAAAACGGCGGTTGGCGGCGCGTCGTCATCGAGAAACCGTTCGGCATAGACCTCGACTCGGCGCGGAAACTCAATGAGCAAATTCACAAAACCTTGAACGAGAATCAGATCTATCGCATTGACCACTACCTCGGCAAAGAGACCGTGCAAAATATTTTGGTCACGCGCTTTGCCAACACCATCTTCGAGCCGTTGTGGAACCGCAACTACATTGACCATGTCGAGATCACCGTCGCGGAGAAAGTCGGCGTGGAACATCGCGGACGTTTCTACGACGGCGTCGGCGTGATGCGCGACATGTTCCAGAATCATCTTTTGCAAATACTCTCGCTCGTTGCGATGGAGCCGCCCTCGTCGTTCGAGGCGAACGCGCTGAGAAACGAAAAAGTTAAAGTCTTGTGTTCGATCCGCCCGATGAACTCGGAGGCGGTCGCGCAGAATGCCGTCCGCGCGCAATACAAGGGATTCTTGAAAGAGGACGGCGTCAACCCCGATTCCAAAACTCCCACGTTTGCCGCGCTCAAACTACAAGTGGACAACTGGCGCTGGCAGGGAGTCCCGTTCTATTTGAGGTCGGGGAAAGCGTTGAAAGAAAAGGTGAGTCAGATCACGGTCCAGTTTAAAGAACCGCCACACATGTTGTTCAACGCGTCCGATGGCGGTCTCAACCCGAACATGCTCGTCCTCTTTCTGCAACCCGATGAAGGCGTGCATTGGCGATTTGAGGCGAAAGTCCCCGATACAATTTCAGAGACGCGCCCAGTAGACATGGAATTCCACTACGCGGACTCGTTCGGCAAGGCGGCAATCCCCGAAGCCTACGAACGCCTCTTACTCGACACGATCACTGGTGACGCCTCTTTATTCACGCGCGCCGACGAAGTAGAAACCGCCTGGGGACTCATTGACCCGATCCTCGAAGCGTGGAAGTCCACAAGTCAACCCCTCGCCGCATACGATGTCGGCTCGTGGGGTCCCGCCAAAGCGGACGCGTTGCTGGCGCGGGATGGAAGGATTTGGTCTATGTTAGATGGGAGGAAGGAGTAGCGAAAAAACTCGGAGATTTTCAAAATCTCCGAGTTTTGATTTTACCCGCCGTTTGACAGTTTGATTTTTGGACGCCAAGCTAAGGGTCGATAAATTAATAACTTCCCCTATGTTTGTTCGCTCGCAGTTGCACTACGAGCGGGATGCACGAATTGCCAAGCAAATCGAACTGCATCCTCACCAGGGAATTTATATTTTTACGAACCCTAATATCTCCCTCTAGCCAAAACATTCTCCGGATTCGCCAACTCGCTCTCCCGCGCCGGGAATACCTGCACGGCGCACGCTTTGAATTCGGGAATCTTTGCCTGCGGATCGAGCGCGTCATTCGTCAGCAGGTTCGCGGCGGCTTCGTGGAAATGCCAGGGAATAAACACCACGCCCACTGTGGTCTTTTCGGTGACGGTGGCGCGGGCGACCACCTCGCCGCGGCGCGAGGTGACGCGCACAGGCATGTTATTCGCAATGCCATGCATCTCCGCGTCTGCAGGATGGATTTCGACTCGCGCCTCCGGGTACACCTCGTCGATCGCCGAATGGCGCGTCATTGTGCCGCCGTGCCAATGCTCGAGCAGGCGACCAGTGGTGAGGATGAACGGATATTCGTCATCCACAGGTTCCTTTACCGGCACATAATCCACGCCGATGAATTTACCCTTGCCGCGCGGGAAGGTTTCCTTGAACAGCGTCGGGGTGCCGGGGTGGTCGAGCGTCGGCACGGGATAGATCAAGCCGACTTTCTCGATGCGTTCGTAGGTAATGCCGGCATAATCTTTGCTCAAGGAGGCAACCTCGCGCAGGATCTCCTCGGGGTGGGAATATGCCCAATGGCTTGTAGCAACCCCCAGTCGAGATTCGAGGCGAAGCGCCAAGTCGCAGAGAATTTTCCAATCAGGGCGCGAATCTCCGCGCGGAGGTTGAGCCGTACGCACGCGTTGCACGCGACGGTCTGTGTTGGAGAATGTTCCATCTTTTTCGGCGAACGGAGTCGCAGGCAGGAAGACGTCGGCAAACGCGCCGGACTCGTTGATGAAAATATCCTGCGAGACGAGGAATTCCAACTCTTGCATGTGTCTGCGCGTCTCGTTGAGATTCGGCTCAGACATCATCGGGTTCTCGCCCATGATGAAGAGCGCGCGCACGCCGCCTTCATGCGCGTGACTTAAAATCTCGGTGGTGGTGAGCCCAAGCTTGCGCGAAAGCCCATTGGGTTCGATATTCCATAATTTTTCCCATTTCGCCGCGAGTTCCTCATTATCCACGCGCTGATAGCCGGGATAAAAGAACGGCATCGCCCCCATATCGCTCGCGCCTTGCACATTGTTTTGCCCGCGCAACGGATTCAACCCCGTTCCATCGCGCCCGATATGCCCTGTGAGCAACGCAAGGTTCACAAGCCCAAGCGCCGATGCCGTGCCGTGTGAAAGTTGCGAAATACCCATGCCCCAATAGATTGCGGCATTGTTTGCTGTGGCGTATAAACGCGCCGCTTTGCGAATATCCTCGGCGGGCACACCGGAGATTGCCTCCGCAAATTCAGGCGTGAACTTTTCGAGCGACTCGACGAATTCGTTGTACCCTTCGGCGCGATTGGCAATGAACTCTGCGTTAATGAGATTCTCTTTGACGATCACATGCGCCATCGCGGAAAAAACAGGAACGTTTGTGCCGGGCTTGAGCGGGAGCCATAACTCTGCGAAATCCACCAGGTCGATGCGGCGCGGGTCGATAACGATCATCTTTGCGCCGTTTTTCCTGACCGCTTCTTTCATTTGCAGGGCGATGATCGGATGATTCTCGCCCGTGTTCGAGCCGGTGACGATGAACACGTCGTTCAACGCCACCTGTGAGGCTGTGTTGCTCATCGCCGACGTTCCCAGCGCCTGAAGCAGGGCAACCACGCTCCCCGCATGACATAGGCGCGTGCAATGGTCCACATTATTCGTGCGGAACAACGCCCTCCACATTTTTTGCAGGAGATAATTATCTTCGTTGGTGGCTTTGGCGCAACAATAAACCGCCATCGCGTCCGAGCCGTCGCGTTTGTAGATGCGCGCGAGGTGATCGGCAGTGATGTTTAATGCCGTTTCCCAGTCTGTGACGACCCAATCCCAAAGATTGGAGATTTGCGAATCAGTGATTGGCGCGCCGTCGACGCTGACTGCAAAGACTTGTTCGCGCCCTGCGGGTTTCGGCTTGCCTTCGAGCAGGTATCTTCGCACAAGAGGCGTCGTCACACGCTTGGGATGATAGATAAAGTCGTAGCCGAAGCGTCCCTTCACGCACAAATTTCCCTGATTGACAGGCGAATCGAACGGCGAGGTGACTTTGTAAATAAAGTCGTCTTTGATGTGCAACTGCAAATTGCATCCCACGCCGCAGTAGGGGCAGGTGGTGGTGGTCATGCGGTCGGGTTTGATCATAGTCTCTCCAATCGCGTCAAAGGTCTACCGTCGCAAGTCGGATGACTTGCGACTCTCAACTTTTGACCTTTCTCTTTTTTCTTCCCGTATTCAACACGCTGATCTCGCTCGGGCTCATCCCCTGTTGCAACAAATACTCGCGCTTCGGCTTCAACGCGCCCGTCGGGCACACCGCCACGCATTGACCGCACAACACGCATGTTGTTTCAGGGATGGTTTTATCGAAGAAGGTGCCGATCTGCGTTTCAAACCCGCGCCCCTCAAAGTTGATGGCGTATGTGTATTGCGCGTCCTCCGCGCAGACTTGCACGCAACGCCAGCATAACAGGCACTTCGAGTAATCGCGGATGTACATCGGGTTGTCGTCTTTGACGCCCGACTCGCGGCGCTCGGCATCGGGGAAGCGATTCGCCTCCGCGCCATACGTCTTCAGCATTCCTTGGATTTCGTCCGCTTCAGACAAGTCCATCGTAGAGTCGAGCATCTCCAGAATCGTCTTGCGCGCGCGGACGACCTTCTCGCTTCGCGTGCGGACCTTCATCCCCTCCCCCGCCTGAACAACGCACGCCGGCTGAAGCGTCCTTTGCCCCTCCACCTCCACAACACACATTCGGCATAACCCATTTGCCGTCGTGGCGTCGTGATAACAGATCGTCGGCACATCCGCCCCGATTTCGCGGGCAATGTCTAACAGGGTTTTCCCTTGTTCGGCGGTGACTTCCTGGTTGTCAATCGTTAATTTGATTTCCATAGATACTCCGTTTGAAAGGCGAAAGTCGGCAAGTTGAAAACTTTCAACGTTCAATCTTTCGAACCTTCAAACAATTCTGGCCATAACTTCATTGCAGAGAGGGTGGCGCTTGCCGCGGTCTGACCCAAGCCGCATAAACTCGCATCCGTCATCGTCCAGCCGACATCCTGCAAGCGGATCAAATCGCCGTCGAGAGTTTTCCCCGCCGCAACGCGATCTAAAATTTCCATTTGACGCTGTGTGCCCATCTGGCAGGGATAACACTTGCCGCATGATTCGTGCGCGAAGAAGTGACCGAGGCTCTGTAACACCGCCCGCATGTCGCGCGTTTCATCGAAGACCATCACCACGCCGGAACCAAGAGGCAAGCCAGCCGCGCGCAAATCTTCGAAGGTCATTTTCATATCGAGGTGTTCGGATGTGGCAAACGCTCCCGCCGCGCCGCCGAACAAGACGGATCTCAACTTCTTGTTATTCGCAACACCGCCCGCCAGGTCAAGCAGTTCGCGTAAAGTCATGCCAAACGGGGCTTCGTACAACCCGGGCTTCGTCACGTCACCGGAAACGCAGAACAATTTGGGTCCCGGCGATTTCTCAGTTCCGATCTTTCGATATGCGGAGGCGCCCAACCCGATGATTAACGGGATATTGCAGAGCGATTCAACGTTGTTGACGACGGTCGGTTTGCCGAACACGCCGTGAGTCGTTGGGAAGGGCGGCTTGATGCGCGGAAAGCCGCGTTTGCCTTCGATGGACTCAAACAGCGCGGTCTCCTCGCCGCAAATGTAGGCGCCCGCGCCGACACGGATTTCGATATCGAATTTTTCGTTCAGGTACCCGGCAGAACGCGCTTCGGTTAAAGCGTTTTCCAAAACCGGCGCAATGTACGGGTACTCTCCACGAATGTAAATGTATCCCTTCGTTGCGCCGATGGCAAACGCGGCAATGCGCATCCCTTCGATGGTGCGATGCGGGTCGTCGAGCAACAAGATTCGATCTTTGAACGTGCCCGGCTCGGATTCGTCCGCGTTACAGATGATGTATTTCTGGTCGCCTGCCGCTTTTGCCGCGCCCTCCCATTTGATTCCTGTCGGGAATGCCGCGCCGCCGCGCCCCACCAAGCCTGAAGCCTTGACTTCCGCGACAACCTCTTCGGGTTTCATCGTGAATGCCTTTTTCAGGGCAACATAGTCGCCGTATGCTTCGAGTGATGTTGTGCCGTTGCCGCAGTTTGCGGTGAGCATACGAATTGAGCCATAGACCATGGACAAGGGACGACTTTCCGCTTTCGTTCCATCTCCGGTCGTCGATCGCCCTTCGTCCATCGTCCATACCGCTGGCGCGTGTTCGCACAGCCCCAGGCAGGGACTCGGCTCGATGGTTAGAGACAGGTCGCCCGTCGTTTGACGCGGTTTGAGTCCATGTTGCGAACACAATTGCTCCAACACCTTGTCTCCGCCTTTGAGCGCGCACGCCACATCCGCGCACACGCGAATAACGCGACGGCTGGTTGGTTCGTTATAGAAGAGGGAATAAAACTCGATCACGCCGTGCACATCGGCAAGAGGCACGCGCAACGACCGGGCGATCTCTGCCGCGACAGGCTCGGAGATCCAACCATATATTTTTTGAGCCGCATGCAAGGCTGGCAACAGCCCCGCGCGGCCCATCGGGAGGTAGGATTCGATTGCAGGTTTGAGGGAAGCAAGGGTATGGTCTGCCATGAAATCTCCGCGCAGAAGTATAGCCTAAAATGATTACACCGGCACAGTGACGTTTGGAGGACAAAAATCACCACGCAAACTTCATTCGGGTATACTCACGCGAGGCGATAGCCCTAATCTCCATCGGAGCAGACGAGTGAAACCAAGCGGAATAACAGGCTTCGTTCATCAAACATGGAAAACGATACTGATCGGCGGTATCTGTGTGTTGTTGTTTTGGTGGTGGCGCGAACCGTTCGTCGAGTTTATCGGTTGGTTCGGCAACCGGGAGGCTGTTGCCGGCTTGATCGAAGAGTATGGAAACTGGGGGGTTGCAGTATACTCCGCGCTGTTGGTGTTGCAGTTGATTGTCGCATTTGTGCCCGGGCAGGCGCTCGTGTTTGCGGGCGGTTATGTCTTCGGGTTTTGGAAATCTTTATTCATCACCATTCCCGTCGCTGTGATCGGAAGCCAGGTCGCGTTTTATCTTGCTCGTCGTTATGGGCGGCCTCTCGCCTATCGGCTGGCAACGCAACGGGCAATCGACCGCTGGGAATCGATCTCGAAAAATCAGGGGATCTTTTTTTATTTCCTGGCGTTTAACCTGCCTATCTTTCCCTCCGATGCGATGTGCTACGTGGCGGGGTTGGCGTCCATCTCTGCGCGGCGCTTTTTTATCGCGAATCTTTTCGGTCGAACCGTTTCAACCGTCTTCACCGTGATGGTGGGAGCCTATGGGCTGACTCTGCCGCCCGCGTTCTGGGTGGTCGTCCTATTGACAGTGATTGGGCTCTACGCCGCATGGGTGATCTATGCGCGCAAACACAAGCTCAAAATGAAATAATTCTACACATTCAATATCGCCGTCGGGAGGAAACGCGGCTGGCGGCGGTATTGCGTCGCTTGTTCGAAGGCGTAGGCGAGTTTGATCAATGTCGGTTCCTGCCAGGCGGTTGAGAAAAATGAAATGCCCACCGGCAAACCGAACACATACCCCGCAGGGACTGTGATGTGCGGATACCCCGCCACAGCCGCGGCAGAGGTCGATTCCATATCCCAGTTGATCGCGTCGCCGTTGGCGAGGTCGATCATCCACGCTGGCCCGCCTGAAGGGGCGACGATGGCATCGAGCTTATATTTCTTCAAGGTTGCGTCGATCCCATCTTTTCGCGTCAGGCGCAAATTCTTCTTCAAGGCATCTTTGTATTTTTTTGCTTTCAGCGAGCCTTTTTCCAGGGCGGTCGTCATCCGTTCGTGACCAAAATACGGCAGGACAAGATCGCGGTTTTCTTCGTTGAACCTGATCACATCTTCCATGGAATGAACGCGCGCTTCCGCGCCAAGCGATTTCAAATACGCGTTTAAATCCGCCTTGTATTCGTAATACAACACCTCGCGTTCTGTTTCCGCAAACTTATCGATGTTTTTCACATCGGCAGGATCGATCACGATCGCGCCAAGATGTTTCATCACGTCGATACAATTTTCCAAAATCTTGAGCGCGCGCGGATTCGAGCCCGCCATATTCCGCGCGACTCCGATCCGCGCGCCTTTGAGTCCATCCAGATCGAAAAACTTTGCGTAATTGGACAAGCCCCGCTTCTTGCTCGGACGTGTAACTGAGTCGCCCGCGTCGACTCCCGTCATCGCCCCGAGCAGGATCGCGGCGTCGGCGACCGTCCGCGTCATGGGACCGGGCGTATCCTGGCTGTGCGCGATGGGAATGATTCCGCTGCGGCTCAACAAACCAAGCGTCGGCTTGATTCCAACAATTCCATTCGTCTGCGCGGGGCAAATGATCGAGCCGTCGGTTTCGGTGCCCACCGCCCCGACGGATAAATTCGCCGCAATTGCCGCCCCCGATCCGGAGGACGACCCGCACGCGGAGCGATCCAACGCATACGGGTTGCGTGTCAAGCCGCCACGCGAGGACCATCCGCTCACCGAATTCTTTCCGCGAAAGTTTGCCCACTCGCTGAGGTTGGTCTTGCCCAAAATCACCGCGCCCGCTTTGCGAAGTTGCTTCACAATGAACGCATCCCGCGCGGCATAGTTCCCCTCAAGAGCAAGCGACCCGGCGGTCGTTTGCATTTTGTCGTGTGTGTCGATATTATCCTTCAACAAAACCGGGATTCCATGCAATGCGCCGCGCACCTTCCCCTTTTTCCGCTCGGCGTCCAACGCGGAAGCGATCTCCAGCGCGTCCGGGTTCAATTCAATGATCGAATTAACGTGAGGACCGTTCTTATCCACCGCCTCGATGCGCGACAAATAAAGATCCGCCACCTGACGCGCCGTCAGTTCGTCGGCTTCGAATTTCTGCTTTAGGTCGGCGATTGTCCACTCTGGCAGGATCATTACCGTCCCCCCCCGGTGATGTAATGTTCCAGCTGAGAGATCATCGACTTCTGCACTTCCACCACCTCGCGGAGCACGTCGCGCACCGAGATCAACCCCTCGAGTTTTCCCTCAGAGTACACAGGCAGGTGACGGATATTTTTCTCCAGCATCAGAGCCATGCAGGTTTCGAGTTCCTCGTTCGTATCGATGGCAATGACCTTCCCCGTCATGATCTCATCGACCTTCGTGTCCGTTGCCTGTTTCCCCGAAAGTTCCAACTTCCGAACGCAATCTCGCTCAGACAATATCCCCTTCACCTCTCCGCCATCCATGACCAAAACCGCGCCGGTATTGTGCGTTTCCATCAATTTCATGGCTTCCAGCACGGTAGCCGAAGGCGTAATCATAAAGATTTCTGTTCCTTTTTTACGGATCATATCCTGCACAGTAGCCATGGTTCGCTCTCCTTTCGCGTCTTGGAAGATAGGTCAAAGTATAGGCTCAAACGCCCGCGCTGACAAGGAAACACGTCAAAAAACCGACTGCGCCACATTCCACGATTTGGCGATTTCGCGGATCTCCTCCGCGCTAAGCCCGCCGCCCGGCGAGTCGGCGAACCGGTTCAAGGTCTCGTAGTGAGCCGCGGTTTCCGCGTATTCGATCAGGTCGGAGGCGCTCAAAATCGAATGATCGGCGCGCGCCATCACCCCATGACGCGCCCAAATCACCACTCGGTGAGTTCGAAGCGAGAGTTTGGTCTCCACCACCAACTGAGCGGAGCCGGGTAACAGGAAAGGGACTACCCCGATCCCCTCCGGCATGTTGAGGATGGCTTCGGGTTGCCAACGGAGCAACCGCCGGCTGAGCGTTTTCTCATCCTGATATTCTTCGAGGTGGCTGAGGTGCGTGAGATGCACGGGCTGGGCGTGGATGACGGCATGAAGGGCGACATCTGTCGAGCGCATCCGGTCCGCGTGGACGCCGAGATGGGAGTTGAATTCGCTCGTCACCCGCTGAAACTGGCGCCGGGACGATGTGTGCAACTTACCGGTCCGCCCGCCAGGGTCGACCGTGACACAGGCAAGGTTTCCCAACGGAGATTCGGCGATCTCTCTCAACCTTCTGCCTGATCCGCTGACGATCAGCATCATCCCAGCCAATTCAGGGGAGGCATGAGGCAACTCGATCTCCTGCTCTTGAGGGAATTGGGCGCGAACCTCCAGCGGCTTCCGCAGGCAGACCGAAATATTGCCCGCCGCCCCCTCAGCCGCGCCGATCTCAGCCAGCCGCAAGCCTGCCTGCCCCAGGTGATAGAGAATAGTGTCAAGTTCGAGCGCGGTATGATCTGCCATTTGGAGCGATTTTATCACTCACCCCGTTCAGGATTGCAAGATTTTTCAGATTCTTCTCTACCATACATGAGAAGACTTTTACCGCAAAGCACGCTAAGACCGCCAAGTTAAAAAGGTTTTCTTTGCGTTCTTTGCGGGTGTCGCATGGCGACACTTAGCGGTGCAGATGTACGGTAGAGAAAAGCTCAATGTCTTGCGCTTACCTGCAATTAATAAACAAGACTCCCTTTCGGGAGTCTTGTTTTGTCGGGGTGCCGAGATTTGAACTCGGGACCTCACGGACCCGAACCGTGCGCTCTACCGGTCTGAGCCACACCCCGATTACTGCAAAGCGTGCGAATTATACACACCGGATTGTGAATTGACAAGTTACGGGTTGAGCAGGACTTCCTGAGTGAACACATAAAACACACCGGGAATGCGGTCATCTTCTTGATGGATGGTCAGGCGGGCGGTGACCGGCTCCGAAACTCGATAGGGTATTGTCGTTTCAAACAACTGCGGCGAGGCTTGTGCGATATTCAGCACGCGCAACCCCAGCGACTTTCCATCCGGCGTGATCAACTCGAGGATGATCGGCTCCACACTGAAGGGCCAGACATCCCCGCGAACGGCGAGATTGCCGCCCGACGCGGAATCTTTTTTGGTTGGGAAAAAGACGCGGATCGGCTCAGAGGGATTTCCCGGCGTGGTGATCTCATTTTCCCCCGAGGAGAGCAACAACAGCCGAACGGAATTTACGGCTTGCGCGCGGTCAAATTCATCGAAGGTGCTGACGGTAAGCCGCGCCACCTCCGCCGCGCCGGGAATCTCAAATGCGACTTTGATGGTCTGCTGGATGCCGTTGTTGGAGGTGGGCACATTCTTTTTGAGCAGGCGCGTGATCAATCGCCCATCTTCGCCGAACAGGTCCACTTGCACAATTTCGCTCGCGCCGGTCGTAATATCCATTTTGAGGGTGATCGGCGAGATCACTTTCGAAAACGGACCCGGCGAACTGATCTCGATCTCCGCGCGGTCGTGCCCGGGAATGCTGGTTGCGGTAGGAGATGGACCCGGCGTGATGGTCAACGTTGGCGCGGGAGGCATTGTGGGCGCCAGTGTGGAAAGAGACGCGAGGTGGGTTTCCGTGGCGGCGAGGTTCGCCGCTTCCGCAGTTTGAGCGATGACAAGGGGTAGTTGTTCAGGCGGAATCGGGGTCGGGATGGGGCTTGAGGCCGGGGAGGCGCAACCGGCCGCAAGTCCGAGAAGAGAGGCGATGAGTAGGAGTCGAAATTTCATTTATTCATGAACAAGTCCAATGACCCATGAAAGAATCATTGGACTTGTTTCTATACGCACCAGACACATTTACAAAGAGTATATCTCGCTATATTTTTTCGTCAGGTAGCGAACATATGGCTCCGCTGTGATCTTTGAACCGGTGACTTGCCGGACGAGATCTTGCGGATCGTATTTTTGACCATGTTGGTGGATGTTCTCTCGAAGCCAGCCGAGCAGGGCATCGAATTTACCCGCGCGAAATTGATCGTCGAGGTTGCGAATATCTTTGTTGATCTTTTCCCACAACTGGGCAGAAATGAGATTACCCAGCGCATATGTGGAAAAGTATCCGACCAACCCGGCCGACCAGTGAATATCCTGTAACACGCCCTGCGCGTCATTCGGCGGAGTGACGCCGAGATATTCCCGCATCTTTGTGTTCCAAATTTCAGGCAGGTGTTTGAGGTCGATCTTGTTCTCGACCATGGCGATCTCGAGCTCGAGGCGGAGCATGATGTGCAGGTTGTACGTGGCTTCATCGGCATTGACGCGGATGAGCGAAGGCGCAACCTTGTTGACGGCTTTATAGAATGCCTTGAGCCCGATGCCATCGAGTTGCCTCGGGAAAGTCTTTTTGAGTTTCGGGTAGAAGTGTTCCCAAAACGGAAGCGACCGCCCAACAAGATTTTCCCACAGGCGAGATTGCGACTCGTGAACGGCAAGCGATGCGCCGCTTTCCAAGGCGGTGCGTTCGTACGCGGGGTTCACGCCCTGCTCGTACATGCCGTGTCCCGCTTCGTGCATGGTACTGAAGATCATCGCCAGCGGGTTGTCGGCTTCAAAACGCGTGGTGATGCGGACATCGTTCACGCTGAACGTGGTTTCAAACGGATGCGCGGCTTTATCCTGCCTGCCGCGGCTGAAATCGTAGCCGAAACTTTTGACGACCTCTTCGCCAAAATCCCACAATTTTTTCTCGTTATATTTTTTCCGCAAGAAACCATCGCCGACTTGTTTTGCCTCGCTTACGGCTTTGATCAACTCCACCTGCTTGGGGCGCAATCCCTCAAAGATGGCTTTCACATCGGCGGTCTTCATGCCGGGTTCATAATCATCCAGCAGTGTGTCGTAGGGGTGGTCGGCAGGCGGAAAGAATGAAATGTACTTGTGAACAAGTTCTACCATTTTTTGCAGATGTGGCAGAAAGATCGAATAGTCCGATTTTCCCTTTGCTTCCACCCACGCTTCAAAGGATTTCGAAGTGGCTACTGCCTGTTCCGCCACGAAAGACGGTGGAACGCGCTTCGCCTTATCGTAATTTCGGGCGGCAACACGGATCATCGCGGCGTCATCCGAATCTACGCCGGCAAATTCGGGTTTCAGGTCATCGATCAAGCGTCCCACCTCATCGGATGTGAATTTCTCTTGCCTGATCTTTCCCAGCGTCGCCAATTGTTGACCGCGCGCGTCTCCGCCCATCGGCGGAATGTTTACCTGCTGATCCCAATCCAGCACCGATGTGGCTCTAGCGAGATCGGAAACCTCCCCAAGTATCTCTTTCAAGCGAATAAGCTTCTCAGACACGGCAACTCCTGAAATTTTTAATTGACCTTCCAACGAAGCGGTTTATTTTGCAAGGCGGATAAAACCTCGTTGGCGATATCCTCCGAGGCGCGGGATTGCGCTTCGGCAGTCTGCGCCCCGATGTGAGGTATGGCGATCACTTTTGGGTGGAGGACTGCTTCAGTTTCCCCGGGCGGTTCCGCCGCGTACACGTCCAGCGCGGCGCCAGCGACCTTGCCGCTGTTCAACGCGGCAACCAACGCGGTTTCGTCGATGATGCCTCCGCGCGCCGCGCACACGATGCGCGCGCCGTCTTTCATCTGTGAAAACGCCAGCGGACCGATCATATCGCGCGTTTGCACGTTGAGCGGCAGATGCAAGGAGATGAAATCAGACCACCCGTACAGATCTTGTATCGAGACAGGCTCCGCTCCGCGTTTTGAAATTTCATCTTCCGAGATCAACGGGTCGTAGGCGATCACATTCATGCCGAAGGCGGCGGCGCGTTTGCCCAACTCCACGCCGATGCGCCCAAAGCCGATCACGCCGAGCGTTTTACCGTTCAACTCCACCCCTTCGAGGTCTTTTTTGAGCCACTTGCCTTGCTTCATGCCCGCATCGGCGCGGGGGATTTCGCGGGCGAGGGCAAGCATCAACCCGAAGGTTAATTCGGCAACGGCGATCGAAGTGGACATCGGCGCGTTGACCACCACGACGTTGCGCTTTTTTGCCGCGTCGAGGTCGATGTTGTCCACGCCGACGCCGGCGCGGCCGATGGCTTTGAGGCGGGCGCCCGCTTCCACAACAGAGGCAGTCACCTTCGTCCGACCGCGAACGATGAGTCCATCGTAATCGGGAATCGCTTTGAGGAGGTCGTCCGCTGAAATATCGCGGCGATCATCCACATCCGCGTGGGAGCGCAAAACATTCAAACCGCTTTGGTCGAGTCCGTCCGTAATGAGGATTTTTAATGGTGTCATACTCGAATTTTATCACGTAGGGTGAGATGCTATCTCTGTTCGTTCATCAGTTGAACTGTTGGGCGAACGCCCCCTGTTCAGGCGGCAGTCTCGTTCATGCGGCAGTTGAACTGCCGCATGAACGAGGACTATTCATATCGCAACGCCTCGACCGGCTCGAGGTTCGCCGCGCGGTTGGCGGGGTAGATGCCGAAGAATAATCCGACCGCCGCCGAAAAGATCGTGGCAAGCGCCACCGCATCGGTCGTGACGACCGGGATGAAGTCTGTGCCGTTTGCCGCGGCGATCTGCCCCACTGCGTAGGCGATCACCCAGCCAAGTAGGATGCCGATGATCCCGCCGATGAGACTCAACAAAGAAGACTCGGTGAGAAATTGAATCAAAATATCGCGCCTGCGCGCGCCGAGCGCTTTACGTAAGCCGATCTCGCGCGTGCGTTCGGTGACCGAAACAAGCATGATGTTCATGATGCCAATGCCGCCCACGAGCAGGGAGATTCCCGCGATGCCGCCCAGGAAGATGGTGAGCACGCCGGTAATGGCGGCGAACGTTTGCAGAAAATCCTGCTGGGTAAACACGGTGAAATCGTCACTGCCGATCGGCGTGCGATGGCGCTGGCGCAAAATGTTTGCGATCTCCTCCGAGGCTTGGGGAACGGTCTCTCCGCTTGTGGCTTGCACGAAGATCACATCCACTTCATCGCGCGCGTTACGTTTGAGCAGACGCGCCTGCGCGGTGGTAAACGGGAGGTAGGCGCTGTTATCCTCACTGCCAAACGCGCCGCCCCCTTTCGCCACCAACACGCCGATAATGCGGAAGGGCTGTCCCTCAATGCGGATCGTTTCGCCCACAATGCCGTCATGCCTGCCCATGATCACATCGGCGGCTTCGGGACCAAGCACCACAACCGACATGCGCCCCAGCAAATGCTCCTGGTTGATAAACTCGCCTTCTGAAAGTTCCAGGTTGCGAACGGAAAAATATTCGGGGGTGACGCCGGTGATCGTGGTGGACGCGTTTTCACCGGCAAAGGTGATGATCCCATTGCCTTGAATCGCCGGCGCGACAACCGCCACCGAAGGCGCGGCAAACGGGTCGGCAAGCGCTTCGGCATCGGCGAGAGTCAACGGGCGGTCGTTCCGCGCGCTGCTTCGATCTGGCGCTTCTTGCTGGCTTTCAGGACTGCCGCGAAACACGAACAATAAATTCGTGCCGATACTGCTGATCGAACCGGTGATGGACGCCTCCGCGCCGTTGCCCACCGCCAACATGGCGATCACCGCGGCGACGCCGATCACGATCCCCAGCACGGTCAGACCGGACCTCAACTTGTTCCCGCTGATGGATTCGAGCGCCTCCAGGAAGGCTTGCGCAATGCTCATGTGGCGCCATCCAGTAGCCCATCGCGCAAGCGGATGACGCGCTGGGTTTGTTCGGCAACTGTTGGGTCGTGAGTGACGATGATCAACGTGGTTCCGCTCTCTTTGTTCAGATCGAGCAGTAAATTCATAATTTCTTTGCCGACTTTCGAATCGAGGTTGCCCGTCGGTTCGTCTGCCATGATGATGGCTGGGTCGTTGACGATGGCGCGCGCGATTGCCACGCGTTGTTGCTGTCCGCCGGAGAGTTCGGCGGGGCGATGCGTCATCCGATTTTCCAAACCGACGGCTTTCAACGCCTCTATCGCCCGCGCGCGCCTGCCCCTCGCGTTCCCGGCGTATTTGGAATTACTCGAATACCGCAGTGGAAGTTCCACGTTGGTGATGGCAGTCTGCCGCGACAGCAAATTGAAACTTTGAAAGACAAAGCCCACTTTACGATTGCGAATATCCGCCAATTGATCGTCGTTCAAGTTGGCGACCGTCTCGCCGTCCAACACATATTCTCCGGCGGAGGGGCGGTCTAAACAGCCGAGCGTATTCATCAATGTGGATTTGCCCGAACCCGAGGGACCCATGATCGCCACCACTTCGCCGCGCCGAATATTGAACGATACGCCGCGCAATGCCTCCACTTCCACTTCGCCCATCTGGTAGACCTTGCGTAGATCGTGGGTTTGAATCACCCAATCCATGCTAGCCTCCAAATGGACCTCCAACTTCGACCGGCGGATTGAGAATGATCGAAGCGCCTTCCGAGACATCGCCGCCAACCAGCACGCTCATCGTGTCGGAGGAGGCGCCCAGGCTGACCTCGGTTTTTTGCGGTATGCCATTCACCATCAAATAAATATAGCGTTGCCCATCCAGCAAACGCACCGCGCGATTCGGAATCAAAATCACGTCGTCGATCTGCTCCACCGTGATATTGACAGCGGCGGTCATGCCGGGCTTCACCTCCGCATCGGCATCGGTCAATTCGATGGTGACTTTGAAATTCACCACGCCATTGACATTTGTGCCGGCTTTGGCAACTTCAACCACTTCGCCGTGATAATCCTTGTCAAGGATGGCGTCGAACGAAAGCGTGGCGGGTTGACCGACTGCCACACTGTTGATATCCACCTCAGAAACTTCGACATCCACGAGCAGGCTGGTCAGATCATCGAGACGGAAAGCCGTCGCGCCCGCGCTGACTTGATCGCCGGGGAGCGGGTTGGCTTCGGTAATCGTGGCGGCAAACGGCGCGGACACTCGAGCCAGGTTGAGGGTGGCTTGAGCCGCATCCACGCGGGCTTGCGCGGCGGCGATTTCGGTGAGGTTACCCCCCGCCAGCCGGTCAAATTCGCGTTGGGCATCGTCTAGCTTTGCTTTTGCCAGGGCAAGGTCCTCGTCCGCTTTGGCGATGGCTTCGGCGCCGGCATAACCGCGATATTCCTTCAGGACTGGAATTTTTCGGTTGCCAAATGTTTTGTAGATGATTTCCTTGATGTGAATTTTTCCGTTCAATTCTTTCCGCCAGTTGGCGGCTTTGTCGTACACTGCCTGCGCATCCCGCAAATTGATCGTCGCCTGGGCGAGCGCGGTATCAGAATTGGTGAGATCGTCCAATGCTTGTTGCGCGCTGGCGAGGTCTGCCTCAGCCAGAATGATGCTTTGCGGCAGGGAGGTCTTCTCGAGATAGGCAAGCACGAAATCCGCGGGGACGTTATCGCCCACTTTCGCATTCACCACATCCACTGTGCCTGCCGCCTGCCAGATCAGGGTCGCCGATTGTTTCGCGCGGACGGTTCCCGTCGCGCCAATGGTGGCAACCAGGTTTCCCCGTTCGATCGAAGCGGTTTGGAACTGGCTGGCAGTGTCTGGCTGGGAATTGCGCAGATAGAAAGACCCGCCCACTCCCAAGATCAAGATCAGCAGTACGATCCACAACCATTTTCGTTTCTTGAAAAAATCACGCATGAGGTTCCTCCAACAAAATTCTAAAGCCGGGAAAATTCTACCCGACAAATATGAATTGCCAATGAATTACTTAAGTGATATTCCGCGCCGTCCCGAAGGATGGGTTGAAAAATAGGCGTATTGCGCGAGAGCCTTCGGGTCGTTTCGCGTAAGGCGAATTACTCAACGAGATATACGCAACTATGAAGCCGAAGTTTCTCCGACGACCGCTGAACGGCTTACAGGCGCCACCGTAGAAAACCAGAGCAGGATCGCTCTCTTTGACAAACAAAGGAAACCCGTCCGCTCGTGTTCCAGCGCATCCGTGCTGATATAATTTTCCTGTGTTATATCGAATCGCGCGCATCCTCGACTTCCTCGCCATCACACTCCTCGTCATCTTTGCGGTCTCAGGCGATGCGCCGCGCCTGACCGGTCAAACCGACCGCGCGCGCCTCTACACGCGCGAGATCGAGTTCGATTACCCAAACTGGGTGTGGAATGCCACATGGATAAAGATCGAACAAAATGTGATTGGCTTACCCTACCTCTTCGATCGCGGCGCAAACAAACAGATTGTTTTCGAATACCTGCGCGCCACACAACAATTGATGCAGACCGAGTATTCCCTCGAACTCGTCATCGCCGACCCCGCCGTCACCGACAAAGAAACTGCCAGCGCGCAACTCCGCGCCAACAGAGATATCCTGCTCAAACGGCAGGAGGCGCTGGCTCCGCTGGCTGAGGCAACCTTGCAAGGTCAAATCTCCGAAGCATTGGCAGAACTCAACCTTACCAGCGGCGGCCAGCCCATTCCGCCTGTCTTATATCACACCTCCCCCACACCGCTCGCTCTCGTCGTCTCGCGCCGCGATGCGATCGAACAGATCGCGAACATTTCAATCCTCCCCACCCTCACCATCGACGAACAGATCAAACTCGAAAACAACGTGGCAGATGCGCTGGATGTCTCCACGCTCATCGTCCCCATTGGCGGCGTAGGCGTGTATCCCACCATGGTCACCGAAACCACCGACCTGCGGTGGCTGCTTGAAACCATCGCGCACGAATGGACGCATAATTATCTCAACATCCGCCCGCTGGGAATCAATTACAGCACAACTCCCGAACTACGCACGATGAACGAAACGACCGCGTCCATCGCGGGCAACGAGGTGGGGACTTTCCTCATCGAAAACTATTACCCCGAACTGCTCGCTTCGAATCCCCATTTCGGTTTGGTCGTCTTTCCTCAAACGCCTCCCACCCTCGGCAATCACGACGACCCGCCCCCATTCGACTTCCGCGCCGAAATGCGCGAGACGCGCGTCACCACCGACGAACTGCTCGCCCAGGGGAAAATCGAAGAAGCAGAAGCCTACATGGAAGAACGCCGTCAGGTTTTCTGGCAAAACGGGTATTTGCTCCGCAAACTCAATCAGGCATACTTCGCTTTTCATGGCGCGTATGCCGATATGCCCGGCGGCGCGGCGGGAGAAGACCCGGTCGGTCCCGCCGTCCGAGAACTGCGCGAACAAAGCGACTCGCTGGCAGATTTCATTAATACCATCGCGCAGATGACGTCCTTTCAGGAACTGCAACGCGCCATACAACATTAACCTCATGCTGAAAAAAACTTCATCGCTATTTCTTCTATGCCTATGGGCAACCGCCTGCTCGCCTGCCCCCGCCACCCCCACGATCCACCTCACCCCTTCTTTCGATCTTGTGGCTCCCACCCAGCCATCCTGCGCCACGGTCAACATCGAACCCACGCCGGGACCGGAGGCTCCATCCTTGTTCCCGCCTGAGAATGCAACCGACCGCTCGCTGGGAGCCAGCGAAGCGACGGTTTCGTTCATCGTCTACATCGACTATCAAGATTCGCGCAGTGATTTTTTTGTCGACGTGGCGAATCAATTGCTCGAAGAATTCCCGAAAGACGCGCGGTTCACTTTCCGCCCGTTCCCGCTTGTGGACGTAAACGACAAATCTGCCCTTGCCATGCAAGCCATCGAAGCCGCAAACAGACAGGGCAAATTCTGGGATATGCACAACCTGCTGTTCGCGCAACACGAGAACTGGGCAAACTTGTCGGCGGTGGATTTCGAGCAGTGGGTCACCGCGCAAGCTTCCACGTTGGACATGAACGTTGAGCAGTTCCAATCCGATCTCAAAAGCGGGGAAACCGTCGCGCAAGTCCAAAAATATGCCGACGATGGAAAATCCATCGGCATCCCCGGCACGCCGCTTGTCCTCATCAACGGGCAAATCTACGGCGGACCGCGCGATCATGGCAGTCTCAGGGATATCATCGCGTTGATCCTCATGGGCAAGCGTCAGTTCACATCCTGCCCTCCGTTAACCGTTCAACCCGACCGGCAATATATAGCCACTCTGCGCACCGAAAGAGGCGACATCACGCTCGAACTCTTTGCGGACAAAGCGCCCGTCACTGTGAATTCATTCATCTTTCTCGCGCGCAATGGATGGTACGACGGCATTACCTTTCATCGCGTCATTCTCGACCTGTTCGCGTTAACCGGCGACCCAAGCGGCACCGGCGACGGCAATCCCGGCTACTATATCATCAACGAATTCGACCCATCCCTGCAATTCAACCGTCCCGGCGTGGTGGGGATGACCAACGCCGGTCCCAACGCCAGCGACGGACAATTCTTCATCACCTTCACTCCAATCGCGCAATACAATGGAAAATACACGATCTTCGGTCAATTACTCACCGGCATGGATGTTCTACTTTCGCTCAACCCGCGCGACGCTCAACCGGGAAGCGACACTCCGCCAGGCGACACACTGCTCAGCGTGGAAATCGAAGAAAAATAAGGCTATGGTAAGATACCTCTCATGCCTCTCAATACCTATTCCTCCACCGCGCGCGATGGCGACCTCGTTCAACTTGTCGGCTTGCGCCACAAACATTTCATCTTCAACCTGCAAGCCGGCGCAAAATTTGAAACGCATCGCGGCGTCTTGCAACACGACGACCTGATCGGCAAAGCATGGGGCACGCAGGTTTTCAGCCACCTCGGCTCGCCATTCTTTCTCCTCCAGCCTTCGCTCGGCGACCTGCTCACCAACCTGCCGCGCACCACGCAGATTATGTATCCGAAGGATATCGGCTTCATTCTCGTGACGATGGGCGTCGGACCCGGTCAGACCGTGATGGAGGCTGGCTCCGGCTCCGGTTCGATGACGACCGCCCTTGCCTACGCCCTCGGCGCGGAGGGGCGCGTGATCTCGTATGAAATCCGCCCGGACATGCAAAACCTTGCCCGCAAGAATCTTGCCCGCTTTGGGCTCGATACCCGCGTAGAGTTCAAATTGCGCGACATCGGCGAAGGCTTCGACGAAACCAACGCAGATTCATTTTTCCTCGATGTGCCCAACCCGTACGATTACATCTCACAAATCCGCGCCGCGCTCAAACCCGGTGGATTCTTGTGTTGTTTGATCCCCACCTTTAATCAAGTGGAGAAGACCCTGCAATCGTTGCGCCAGACGAACTTTGCGTTCATCGAAGTGTGTGAAATTTTATTGCGCTACTACAAACCCGAACCGACGCGCCTGCGCCCGACCGACCGCATGGTGGCGCACACCGGCTTCTTGCTCTTCGGCAGAAAGATCGAACCCAGTGAAGATCCGCGCGGGAGGGAACTCAACGAAGAAATAGAAAAAGGAGATTCGTAGCCAATGCGCCGCCTATTTCGCCGCCAAGCCAAAAAGAGAGCCGGGCACATCCCGCCAATTTTGCAGGAAGCCAATTTTGCTTTTGATAAAGGCGAGTATGGACGCGCTGGAGAACTCTTTGAACAGATCGCCCAAACCGCCGATGCGCGCGGCGGTCCGCGCGCGCCGCTCTTTCATCTTCAGGCTGGGCGAGCGCGGATATACGCCGGGCAAACAGCGTTGGCTATCCCTTCGATCAAACGCGGGCTGTCCCTGCTGGCTGAGCGAGGACAATTTCAACGCCTGCTTCAAGCGCGACGCCGCGCGCTCACCGAATTGAAAGAACGCGGGTTGCACGAGGAAGCCGCCGCCATCGACTCATGGCTGAAATCGATCTCCCCCGAATCCTCCGAACTGGATACCCAAATACCACAAGGTAAAAAGCCCGTCCTGCCCACGCACTGCCCGCAATGCGGCGCGGTTCTGCGACCCGATGAAGTGGAGTGGCTGGACGAGATCACCGCCGAGTGCGGGTATTGCGGAAGCCCGGTGAGGGAAGCAGATTCGTAAGACAAAGTTCCACTTTGTCGAACAGTTAGGGATGCAGTTCGATTTGCTTGGCAAATCGTGCATCCCGTTCGCAGTGCAACTGCGAACAAACATACAAGTTATTAATTTACCGACCCTTAATTTGTGCTGCAATGCGCGAAATGAACCTCACTGAAGAATTTATCTCCCAGCGACTGTGCGAGGCGCTTCAATCCGCAGGCACATCCTCCGATGGGTACGCGGAATTGGAACTCACAGACGAAACGCGTCTGAAATGCGCGGCGGTTCTGGCGCCGCTGGTGCGGCAGGATGACGAATGGCATCTGCTCTTCACCCGCCGCACCGACCACGTCGAATCACACAAGGGGCAGGTCTCCTTCCCCGGCGGCGCATGCGACGAGGGCGAATCCACGCCGGAGCAAACAGCCCTGCGCGAGGCTGAGGAAGAAATCGGGATACGCCCCGGCAATGTGAAAATTTTAGGACGGCTTGCCAACCTCATCACCATTTCCTATTTTCGGGTTACGCCGGTGGTGGGCGTGGTGAAATGGCCCACTGTGTTCCGCGTAGGCGAGCATGAAGTGGCGCGTGTTTTCACGATCCCGCTGGGGTGGCTGGCGAACGCGTCCAACCGGTGGCAATTTGAAATAGGGGAAAAGAAGCGTTCCGTCATCGCGTATCATCCCTACGATGGCGAGTTGCTCTGGGGCGCGACGGCGCGTATGACCGTCGATTTGTTGAAGGTGTTGGGGTTTTAAAAAACTTGCAGGGGCGAGTCTGAAACTCGCCCCTGCGTTGTTCGAAACGATTCTTACTTCTTCTCGTCGGAGGCTTCTTCTTCCTTCTTGCCGCGCTCCACCGAGAGTTCGGGTTCGGTCGGGGTGACAGCCGCCACCGCGCCTTCTGCGCCCGGTACCGCCGCTTCCTCTTCGACCTTTGGCATGGTCGCCACGGCAACCATTGTGTCGAGGTCTTCGAGCACGCGCACCTTGTCTGAAACGACCACATCGCGCACACGCAAGCCGTCGCCGATTTTGGCGAGGCTGGAAATATCGACCTCGATGCGTTCGGGCAGGTCGGCGGGCAAACATTCCACGTGTAGTTGTTCCAGGTTATGAACCATCACCGCGCCATGATCTTTCACCGCGCCAGAAACGCCCACAAAATGGATCGAAACCGCTGTGCGAAGTTTTTCGCTCATCGAAACCGCGAGAAAATCCACATGCAGTAAACGGTTCTTGATGAAATCGCGTTGTTTTTCGCGCACGAGCGTCAGATGTTGCGTGCCTTCCACATCGATCGTTACCAGGCTGGAGGAGGTTGCCCTCGCCAATGCCAGCGAAGCGGAGTGCGCCTCCAGATTGATGTTGATCGGGTCTGTGTGACGACCATAGATCACGGCCGGCAATTTCCCCTCGCGCCGCAATGCCTTCACTTGCTTGCCAACCACTCCCCGCTTTTCCGCTTTTAGTACAACTTTCTCCATCGTTACTCCTTGAGCGCCTCTCACCCGTCGGTTGCGGACTGAAGCCCGCGCTCCGGATTACCTTCGCTCTATGAAATGATTTTCTGTAGTGACGAATTCATTCGTCATCTTTAAAGCGACTGAGTCGCTACTACATTTAACTTCGCCGGATCAAAAACCGACCCAACAGCAACATCAACCCGCCAAACAAACCGCCGATCAGCCCGGCAATCACCACGCCGCGCGTATCGAGGGTGGTAATGACGTTTCCATTCACATTTCGCGCCAGCAGGACAACCGCGCGCACATCCTGCGCGTGGACTTCCTGCGCCGCCAGATAGCCCACCGTGCTGTGATGGATATCCGCACTTCCCGCGCCGATTACGGCTGTATACCCGCTGATCGACACGTTCTCCGCTTGGACGATCCCCGTTGCCGTGTTCTCCAACTGCGCCTCGGTGGCGTTCACCATTCCTAACGCAGACTGCCGCGTGGTAACTTGGTTGGCTTTCACATTCGCCGCCGCGCTATTTTGCATTTCCACTTCCTCGGCGCGGATGAATTCCGCGTCCGCCTGGCGCATCCGCACCAATTCCGCATGAACGGATTTCACATCGGCGTGCATGACGTTCGTCACCTGTGGCGATTCGAATTCAGGAAGTTCTTCGGGTTCGACCATAGCGGGCGAGATTTTACCACAAGAAACCTTGCCTAACGATCACGAAACCGCTCAACAACAGGGGCAAGCCACATGCCTGCCCCTGCCCTGCCGTCATTATTTCGGAGTCAACACCAGATGCCCTTCGGTATCCGCGATGATCGCGGAGTGTTCCCACAACATGGGATAGTATTCTATATTTGCCCAAAGCGGGGCGAGATCAATGTAGTGAGGGTGATACGCGTGACCAGATTGCCCAGTGGTATGAACGGTAACCGAATTGCTCAATACACCCAAATCCACGATCATACGCATCGAAGGCAGCCAATTGGTCTCGTACCCATCGCGCACCGACCAGCCGGTGGCGTTGACAATCGCCTCGCCGCCGCCTGTCGGGAAAGGTCCGCGGTTGAACAGGTCTTCGATCAGACCGATACCGGACTCGCCCAAAGTGCCATTACGGAATGTGGAGGCATGCATATCGCCCCATTTCCATTTCGATGTGTCACTGCCAAACTTCTCTTCCAGTTCAGACACTCCTTCGGCAAAGGATTTTTTGATGATCTCTTCGCGTGTTTCTACAACCTCGGTAGTGGATGTATCGTCCCACCAGCGACTCGATTCGTCCATGTGGCGCATCACTTCGTTCCAGCGCGAGCCGCCGTCCGGGTAGTAACGTTCCTCGGGCATCTCATCGTTGAATGTGTTTTTGAGCATGCGCCGCCAAAAGGCGTTGAACATCGCCGCCGCGGAGGAGTCGATACTGTCCTGATAATCCCAACCTGTCAGCAAGCTGGCATGTTTTTCGGACAGCCCTTCCGTCTCTAAAAGAATTGGGACGTACTGGGCGGCGACAGCATCGAACGAATCGCCTTGCATCTGTTGAATATAAGCGATGTCGATTTTTCCCGGCGCGTCCTGAATCATATCCACGATGCGTTGCGCCCTAAACCCGTAATCCCAATCATAGGTGATCCAATTGGGGTAATCGAACGGCGGGACGCGGTTGTTGGCAGTGACAATATATCCCTCGTCCGGGTTCACCGTATAAGGCAATTCTTCAAAGGGAAGATAGCCCGTCCACTCGTATTCATCCGTCCAGCCGGGAACGGGGAGCGTCCCATCTCCTTTGGCTCGAATCGGAATGTCGCCGGGCATTTGGTAGGCAATGTTGCCATTCACATCGGCATAGATCAAGTTTTGCGGCGGCACGTGGAAATCCTTTGCCGCTTCTCGAAATTCATCCCAGTTTTTCGCTTTGTCAAACCCCCAGATGGCTTTGAAAGGCGTGGAGGGGGCAAGCGCCGTCCACTGGAGGGCGATCACATATTGTTCCGGTAAATCCACACCGGCGCGATCTTTAAAGGGCACAAATTCCTCGTCGCCCGCTTCCCCTTTGTCTTTCAAGGGACCGTAATCGTCAGAGATCACGGGACCGTGACGTGTCAGTCTCACCGTATGGCTGATCGGTTCGCCGCCCGCCACGTGGATGATTTCCTCGCGGGTTTCGAAATCGACCCATTCGCCATTGACCTCATATTGATTCGGGTTTTCGGGGTTGACCCGTTCGATATACAAATCCATCACATCGGGACCCACATTGGTGAAACCCCAGGCAATCTGCTCGTTATGCCCGATCACCACACCGGGAACGCCGGGGAACGAGAAACCCGCCACATTATACGGACAGGCATCGGAGACCGGTCTACATTCCAAGTGAACCTGATACCAAATGGACGGCATCTGTATACCAAGATGGGGATCATTGGCGAGGAACGGCTCACCGGTAGAGGTAAGGCTTCCGGACACCGCCCAGGAATTTGACCCAACCCCATCCCCCAGCGGACCCAGCGCAACGTCTAACAATGACACGTTGTTCTGAAGAGTGGCGAGCACATCGTCAGGGATGTTGAACGCCGCGGCAGGAGTCGCATTGCGAGCAACCGTCTCGCCGCCGATCTTGTTGACGATCACCGGATGATCCGACGGGTATTCAGGGAATAGTTCGGCAACCTGCTCGGGCGTAAGCGTCTTCATTAACACTGCCCGTTCGATTTCCTCGCCCATGTTGCCGCGCAAATCCCATGCCATGGCTTTGCCCCAGGTCAGGCTATGCACCGGCGTCCACGGTTCGATCTTGTAATCCGGCGCAAGGATGGGCAAACCCAGAAGGGCATATTCGAGGCTGAGGTCAACAGCGTCTTTGCCTTCGATATAGGAGTTGACGCCGGCCGTGTAGGCATTCACCAGCGCTTTCGACTCGGCGTCGAGCAGTTCATACTCCTGTTCGGCAGTGACGCGCCAGCCCAGCGTGCGCAGGAACGCGTCGGTATCGGCTTGCGATGGGAACATTTCGGCAATTCTGCCGGACCCCACATGACGCCAGAAGTCCATTTGCCAGAAACGGTCTTGCGCGTGGATGTATCCCTGCGCGAAGAATAAATCGTGCTGGGTGGTCGCATAAATATGAGGGATGCCCACGCTATCGCGATACACATCCACAGGTCCATCAAGCCCTTCAAGTTGAATCTCCCCATCAATTTGTGGGAACGATTTCGGCGCGACGGTGTTCGGGAGATAACTTTTGAAATAGAACCCGCCGCCTCCGGCAAGGAGCACGGCGAGAATCAAAGCGCCCAAGCCCGCGCGTTTGAGAATGGTCTTTGTTTTTGACATGGTAGCCTCCATATGTAATGTATCGAGGCGAATCTTTCACCTCGGCTCGATGGGTTTTATTTGTTCAGCCACGCAATTCGCAGGAACCTTTGAGAAATGCTCTTTTCTCTATGATCTCTGCGGCGAAAATGATTTTCGCCAGAGGTCTATTGTGTAATTCCCAACAATCTTGGGAACCAATACCATAACACATCCCGCGCGGGCTTGCCATGCACCGACGCGGATTTGTCCTGTAACTCAACCGGCGCAAAATATCCGCGGCTGACCAACCCGCTCACCCATGAGCGCGCATTCAGGGCGTTGAAGATGGCATCGTAGATATCCACTTGTTGTTGCAGGTCGATGTTTACGGTGGCGAGGTCTGCGTTGGGGCGGCTGAGGGCGGTCCAATCGAGGCAGGTCCCGCTCGCGCTGGGAATACATCCTGTGGCTGAATTTGTCGCAGACGGGTACGATAGCGCGATCACAAATGGTTTGGCGATCTGTTGTTGCCACGGCGCAATATTCTGGTCGAGGAGTCTGCCAGCCTCATTCATCATATCTGTCTTGTTGGGGGCGGCAAGCGAACTTATTTTTGCGAACCACAACAGGTATACGGCGTCGGTGTCTTGCAAGACCGTCACCGGCGGCGTGAAATCGGTGGTGTTGTATGGGATTGCAAAAAGCAGGTTTCCGCGGAAGCGCTGGCGAATCTCCGCGATAATCGATTTCCAACGGGCGTCCGCGTCGGCTGGGACTCCGCTGGGGGAGCCATCGGCAAGCTTCCCGTTGGGAAGAGCCGGGAGAATCCAATCTCCACCGATGATCAAGCCCTGCGCGCCAGATTGTGTTGCCTGGTCGGCAAAATGGATGGCGAAGGCGCGATAGTGGTCGAACCAGTCGTTCCACCAGGTTCCATCGCGCGGGGCTTTGCTCCAAAAATCGGCGGCGTTCGTAGCGAAACGGGGTTGTGGAAATATGGCAACGTTGAGGCTTTGCGCGCGCGCTTGGGTGACCGCGTCGAGGGTGTCTTTCCAAAACGCGTCTTTGCCGGGCTGTTGCGCGAACACGATCGGGCTGACCCGTTCGTACGTCCACGAGGGAGTGTAGATCACCCAGTTCGCGCCGATGCCTTTGATGTTTTGGAGGGCGGCATCATTGAAGCGCGGGACGTTGGGATCGTAATACGCCTGATATTCGATGCCCGCTATAAACCCGGCTCCGCGCGACGGGATGTTGGTTTGCACGAGGGTGGCGCTGCCGGCAACCTGGGGCCAAGCCCACGCATCGACCGTGTCGGTGAGGAATTGCGGCGTGATCGTGCCCGAGATGTTGCGCCCATGCGCTGTGGGACCGACTTGTTTCGATTCGTCCGCCGAGTCGCATTGGGCGTTGCGGCAGTAACGATAGGCGAACGTCGAACTGTCGCGGAGCGGACCGTATAACTTGAACGTCCAGTGGTTTCCACCGGCGTTTTGCATGGGGATGGGAGGAGTCCAGCCATTGTGCGAGAACTGGATGTAGATGATATCGCCCGGCGGAGTATTGGCGGGCACGGTCACATCAAAAAGGATCGGCGCGTTGGGCGGCCCGTTTTGCCACGAGTGAACGGCATCCTGAATGGTCATATCCTGCGAGCCGACAAGGATGCGGCGCGTGACGAACCTCCCCTCCGAAGTGAATTCCGAATTCCAATACCCATCGCCGATGGTGTATTTGTATTGCACATCCGCGCCAACAGGGAGACGGATCGTGGTGGTGTATCTGCCGTCCGCGCCGAGTTGCAGAATCGGCATCCGGTCGGCGACGGTACTGAGTCCGCCGCGCAGGTCGGCGAAGGTGTTGCCAAACTGAAGCAGGCTTCCCGCGATGCGAAGCGCGCCTTGAGTCCCCTGCGGGATGGAGACGATGAACGTCACGTTCACTTGCGGCAGTTGCTTGAGTCGAATCTGGGCGGCTTGGGTGACCTGGTTATCTGCCACTGCCGCGCCTTGCTGAAAGACCTGGTACGAACCATCCAACGCGTAGGCGACGAGGTTGTGCGTGCCGGCGCGCAAACCGGAAAGCAGGAACCGCCCGGCTGAGTCGGTCAAGGATTGTTCGCCACCGGCGGTTACAAGAATATCGGGGATCGGCTGGTTGGTGTCGGCGTTCACTACAGCGCCGAAAATACTCCCCGAAAGCGTGTTGACCGGCTTGTCCGTCCAACTGCTGACCGTGTCGATGATCTGCGTATTTCCGCTGGCGTAAAACAACCGGTAGCGAATGGGCTGGTCGAGATTCGTGTCTTCTTGCGTGGCGGATGGGTAGCGAACATAAACATAACGGATCACCGCCTGATCGGGGATCTGCAAGGTCCGCGTATAGGTAACGGTATCGATCGGGCTGAGTTCATAATCCACCGGGTTGTATGCCAGCCCGGCAACTTCATCCAACACGCGGATCACAACCTTTTCCCCCGGCAGAAGCGGGTCTGGCACGCGCACGGTAAAGGTCACATCGGCGCGCGGCGCGGGCGTGGCGGTTGGTCCGCCGGGGAGCGGCGTGTTGACGACTGCCGTCGGAAACGTGGGCCACTTGATCAATGAAATGGCGCAGGCTTGATTGACCAACGCCAAAACAGTCATCACAAGAAGCATCCGCTGGGATATGGGAATACGCGCGTTCATTTCTCTCCTCGATCTATCGCTTCATCCGACGGGTTTGCCTGCTCCGAACTCCTCAACAGGTTCCACAGCCCTCGCGCTTCTCCCGCGCAACGCCGCGGCAAAGTAGCTCAACAGGATGCTGAAAAAATAAAGCAGGGTCATCGGCAACATCACCAAACCCATGTTGACCGGGTCGATGGTTGGCGTGACCGCGGCGGCAAGAATGGCAATGATCACAATGGCAAGTCTCCATTGTTCAACTAATACTTTCGGTTGGACAATGCCAACATACGTAAGGGCAAAAATCACCAGCGGCGATTCGAAGAACAGTCCGATCCATAACATCAAGCCTGTGATAAAACCAAAATATTCCTTTGCCGTCCACACTTGGGCGATCTCGGTAAATCCGCCTAAAAACGGCAGGGCGGCTGGAATCAAAAGACGATGGGTCGTCCAGACTCCGCCCACAAAAAGGATCGTGGCGACCGGAATGGCAAGCAGGCTGAATTTCTTCTCGCGAGCCTTCAACCCGGTCGCGGCAAACTGCCAAAAACCAAAAGCAATGAAGGGAATGGAAATCGTCAAGCCGCTGGTCAATGCCACCCTCATATAAACGCCGATCTCTTCGGTCACCTCAATCGCCTGCAATTTCGTAAGCCCGCCCACGGGAATGGCGAGGTATTCCATCAACGGGATGGTGAAATAAAAAGACACTCCCACAGCCACGGCGATGATGACCAATATCCACAGCAGGTGCGCGCGGAAATCCTCCACGTGATCGATCAGCGTTTTTTCCGAGGTCTCATCCGGGTCGGTGTTGAGGTATTTCCACGCCCGCGCCGGGGCTTGAAGAGGAAAGAGGATGATCTTGTACAGAAGAACAAACGGGAACGTCAGCGCCCGCCACAACCGATTAAAAAATTTACTCATGTTTTGTTTCGTCTGCCCGTTCCTCAATTGTCTCAGTAGAGTTGCGCGAAACCGAATCGGTGGCTTGGGGCTTTTTCGGCGCTGGCGGTTTTCTGGTTTGAGGCGCTTTCATCGTGGAAGTCGGGGAGCGTTTGGCGGCCGGCGGAGCGATGACGTTTGTCAAATCCGCTTCCTTTTGAAAGTCTTCAAGGTTTGCTTCGCGCATCAACCGCTGTGGAAGATTGGTAACCTCTTTGAAGGTGTTCGCGATCACTTTCCCCGCGTCGGAAGTAACGTAACGGTTGAGGAGATGACCGATGGTGCGCCCCGCCTGCTTCATGTTTTTCGGTCCAAGAACAATGATGGCAATGAGAACGATAAAAAAGAACTCGGAAGGTCCAACGCCTAAAATTTCCATTTATGCCTTTTGCAGGATTTGTTTGATCTCGTGCTGGTGATCTGCCAACGCGCCAAGCACCCCATTCACAAAACGCGGCGCGGAATCGGAGCCGTAGAGTTTCGCCAGTTCCACCGCTTCATTAATGGCAACTTTGATCGGCGTTTCGTGAAAGACCGCAAACTCCCACAGCGCGATCCGCAAGATGTTCCTGTCGATCGCCGCGATCTGGTCGAGGGGCCATTCCGGCGCATACTTCGAGATCAGCAGGTCTAAATTAGATGAGAGCGGAAGCACTCCAAAGACGATCTTGCGCGTGAACTCCGAGAGATCGTCCGACAGCGGAAAATCTTCCAGCCGCAATTTCAACACATCGCCCGGAATATGATTTGCAATATCCACTTCGTAAAGTACTTGCAGGGCGATCGAACGCGCCCTGGTGCGGGATTTCATGCCAGACCAGCCTCTCCATCTTCGTAATCGATATTCTCAACATGCACATCCACCGCGCCCACATCCATGCCAACCGTTTCGGTCACCGCCCGCGTCACCTGTTCCTGCACGTTACGGCTCACTTCGCGGATATTCACATCGCGTTTGAGGATCAAATGCAAGTCGATGACAACCAAATTATCTTCGACTTCGATCCGCACTCCATCATGGACTCCGCGACGGAACAGACGGTTCACTCCGCCCGTGACGCCTGCCATACGGCTGACGCCCGGCGTCCCCAACGCGGATAATCTCACGATGGTCACAAGCACATCGGGAGCGATGGTGGTTTTATCGAGGGAGGGTAAGTCTGTCATAGATTCTCCACAAACAGAGACTGGCGACCAATCTCCAGTCTCTAATCTCTGTTCTTCTCACATCATCGCCATGCCGCCATCCACGCCCAACACCTGACCGGTGATGAACGCGGCTTGGTCGGAGGCGAGGAACGCGACCGCATAGGCGATCTCTTCAGGCTTGCCTTTGCGCGCCAGCGGGACTAATTTCAGCGACGCCTCGAGCGTTTCCGGCGACATCGCGTCGAGGATTTCTGTGTCCACAAACCCGGGCGCAATCGCGTTGACGGTGATATTTCGCGCCGCAACTTCGCGCGCCAATGATTTTGTGAACGCGATCTGCCCGCCTTTGGATGCGGAATAATTTACCTGACCCGGGTTCCCCATTTGCCCAGCCACCGAAGCCATGTTGATGATGCGTCCCGCGCGTTTTCGCATCATATGTTTGACCGCGGCTTTCGAACAATTGAACGTGGATTTGAGATTCGTCGCGATGACCGAGTCCCAATCGGATTCAGACATCATCATGATGAGAGTATCTTTTGTGATGCCTGCATTGTTGACGAGGATGCTCAGGTCGCCGAATGTGTCAATCGCAAACTTGATCAACGCCTCGGCTTGTTTGAAGTCGGACACGTCCGCTTGAAACGCGGCGGCTTTTCCTCCCGACGATTGCACGGCTTTCACCACTTCATCCGCCGCATCGGAGGATTTGTTGTAGTTGACGACCACTGCCGCGCCGCGCGCCGCGAGCTCGAGCGCCACCGCGCGACCGATCCCGCGCGAACCGCCCGTCACCACCGCAACTTTGTTTTCAAGCGATAACGATTCTGCCATGTATGAGTCTCCTCGCGCGAAATTATACACTGTACTTTGTATTACGTACTGCGTTTTCCATACTGCGTATTGCGTACTATGTAGTACGCAATACGCAGTAACCAGCACGGCTTCACTATTTGCCTTTCAACCCCATGCCCAACGCAACCCCTCCCCCCAGCGCGATGACTGCCGCGAGCAAGAACGCATCCTGCCAAAAACGGATGGGGAACAGGCGGATCAAGGTATCCGAATACAGAAACAACCACGAGTCGCCAACGAAAAATAATTTGTGAAATGCCGTGAAGAAACCCCAAAAGACATTTGGATTGATAACAATACCGATCGCAACGATCAACCCGATGACACCAGCCAACCCAACCATCAACCATCCACCTCGCATCAAGCCTTGACGGTATGCCTGCTCCCAGTGGGAAACCTTTGACCAAATCCCCAGCCCGAGCAAGATCGCCAGGGTCGCATACCACAGATTCAACGCGCCCTTTGTCACCTGCTTGACATCCTCCATGTGACTTAACTCGCGCTCGTTGTACAAGGGAGTCCCATCATCGAATTTCAAATCGCCAAGATACGAAATTTCCGCGCTGTTGATGAGAAACTTCAACGCGTATGGCGCCCACCTCAAACGGTCTTCTTTTGTGAAGCCGTATTCATCACGCGGAAAGTACGGCATGTTGTATTCGACTTGGAGGAAGGCAGTAGTTAACAGTAACCGCAGTCCCAGCCCGATGAGGACGAGGGGGACGAGAATAGTAACGAGCCAGGAGAAAAAAGGGAACATTTTTGTTTTCATTTTTGTCTTATTGTAAGACAAATTCCAAGTTGTGGGTACAAATAGGCTATGCAAAAAAAAAAAAAAAACACTGTGGTATAAGAAAATTTGCTGATAGGGAAGTTTTAATTCATTGGAGGAGGCAGTGATATGGAAAATCAACAGCGCCAATTTACCGATAAGGAAGTAGAAGTAATTCACCTGTTGCTCGAAGGCAAAAGCACACAAGAGATTGCCTTGCAACTTGGCGTTTCGACGCGCGCAGTTGAACACCACCTGACCCATATTTATGAAAAGTTGGAGGTATGTTCTCGAACCGAAGCAGTGTTGAAACTCATTACTTTGTTCAAAAAGTAACAAGATTCGGGAATCCGTAGTTGACAACAAACCCTACACTGATATGATCTAAAATGTTCACGATTATTTAAAGGAGTAAATATGAAAATATCAAGGCTGATTCTGATAATGATGGTCGCCCTAGTAGCGGTAAGTCTTGTCATAAGCAGCGCTGTTGCGGTGAATACCAATATCAGCGAGGTTTCTGCACGAAAGGCGGTGAAGACTAGCGAAGACTCGCTTTTATCGCCAAATAAAGCGCTCTACGATCAATTGAAAATAAAAGTACTCAACAATATAATCAAGGAAGGATGGTTCTATATTCGCGAGCATGTTCAATATGATGTTGATGCTCCTACAGAGAAAGATGTCCTGCCTCTTGTAAACTCTAGATCGGAATCGTGGTGGTACATCAACGCCGCAGGTATGGTGGAGAAGTCAATAAGCATTCAAAGGACAGAGGATGGCCAAGTTATCCAGGTAGGCATGTTTAGTAATGGTACAGCATGGAATACGACAGTAGATGAGATTATCCCAACCGAACCTTATATACTTGTGCCTGATTATGGATTAGCCTATCATCTAAAATTCCCCGACCTCAAAAGCGAACAAATCGACAAGGACGGAAAAGAATCTATCCAGTTCAAAATTAAATATGTCGAGAAGCAACCTTTGAAAATGCTGGATTATTCAAAAAAACTTCTTTCCATGGAATATGAATTTGTGTTTGACGCCACCACAGGTTTTATCGTTAGCGAAATGAGCACTGTAAACTTAGAAGACGGATCTCGGCGTGTATTAATGAATCTTCAAATCGAAGAGATAAGACTTGATTACGAGCCACCCAGCGACGTCCTTGAGTATTTCACCCTAAAAGAAAATCGGGAGGCGCAACAATGATATCGCTCCAGCGAAATTTCCATCTTGCTATTCTATTGGTCATAATCACAAGCGTATTAATTCCAGTTGGTGTTCTTGCAGGAACATCTTCGACGAACGGTGGAGTAGGGGATGCCAATTGCACGGCTTCGAAAACCATCACGCAAGGGTCTACTTGGACTGCGTACGTAAGAAGCCAGTGTGATCTTGGAATAGGGCAAATTGGTTATACGTGGTGGACAGTTCGGCAATATTGCGCTCCTTCTAACGCATATACTACCCGTTTTCAATCGTCAGTAGGCGCAGTAAACACCAACGCAAATTCATTTCAGCGATCCTTTGCGGGTATAGCGTATGCCGGTTGCACATCCTCGATACAATTGCAAGACCTTGGTCAACATGATTTTAAAACGATAAATAATACGTGGCGCCCCACTGTAAATCGCTACGAGATACATTACTAGAAGGCGCTGAATGTCTCAATGAAACCAAAAAGCCCCGAATTTCCATTCGGGGCTTTTTTACTCCAAATACTCCGTCCCACCCTCGAGAATAAATCGAATCACCATATCATTGACGATCCATTCGATAGGCGCGTGATCGTCGGTGAAGACGGTGGCTGGCTCGTAGTCCGTATTGAGGTTGGCAAATGTCACAGTCATGGTTGTGATTAGCAGTGGATTGACTGTGGAGTCACTTGATAACGCCAACAAGTTCATCGCAAAATTCTCAGGGATGGTTTTCTGCTTGGTGGCGAAGATCATCGTGTTCAACGAGCCGGGAATATCCACTGTATATATGGAAGGGAAAATAGTCGCCATCGTGGTGGCGAGTCCGTTGATGAGGCGGCGGTCGCCGGGGACGGAGGCAGAGTTGATGGTGAGCACCCCGTTCTCCGTCAGGTGGGAGGCGCAGATCTCGAAGAATTCTTGCGTCGTCATGTGCGGAGGAATGTACGGCGGGCGGTACGCGTCCACGGCGATGATGTCGTATTTTTGTTCGCTTCGTTCGAGGTTGAGACGACCATCGCCGATGATGACATTTAGGTTGGGCATGTTCATGTCAAAATAGTTGCGCCCCACTTCGACGATCTTCGGGTCGAGTTCGTAGCCGTCAATGGGAATGTCGCCGTACACAGCGGTCATTTGCCGGGCAGTTGTCCCCGCCGCGAGACCAACGATAGCGACGCGCTTAACGTCCGATGGTTTTTTATTTGCATAAAAATACGGGCTGGCGAGGAATTGATCCCACGGCCCGTTGTATTGAAGCGTGTTGGGGCTGTAGATCGAGTGAACGCCCTGTCCCTCGTTGAGACGCAGGACCGTGAAGCCGTTTTGATTCAACACCTCGATGTAGTTGTACGCGGATTCAGTTTCGTAGACTTGCGCCGCGCTCGCCTTCATGGATTGATTCGCGGTAAGCAGAGCAAGCGCAACTAGTATGAACGGCATCCAAACATGCTTGAGCATGTCGCGTTGACTAGCAAACCGCGCCAACCCAATGAGCGCGACCAACAAAAGGATCATGCTGAATAATAGAAACGTGTTTTTCGTTCCAATCGCGGGGATGGTGACGAGGGTGGGCAGGAACGTCCCGATGAATGAGCCGAGAGTCGAGATCGAATAAATTTGTCCCGAAATTTGTCCCGCGCGGGAGGTGTCGTCAACGGTTAGTCGAATCGCATAGGGAGAGATTGTTCCGAGCAAAGTGATGGGAACGATGAACAGAATCAACACCGCGATGAACGACGCGCCGAGGATTCCCACTTGCAGTGAATCGAACGCAGTTGCCGCGGCTCGCAAAACGGGACTCGCAATGTAGGGGACGAGTCCCAGCGTGAACGCGCCCCACGCGAGGACGCGATACATTGCGGCGGGAGTCGGGTTCGCATCCGCCCATTTGCCGCCGAGGAAATATCCGAGCGTGAGGTAGATGAGGATCAGTCCGATGATGCTTGCCCAGACGATGTTGCTCGTGCCGAACACGTTGCCGATGAGTCGTCCCGCCGCGAGTTCGGCGGCGAGGGTGGTCATGCCTGAGATGAAGACGGTGAAGAGGAGGTATTTTTTCATTGGGGAGGATTATACCGTTTGACGGGGATGGTAATTGGGAGAATTAGAGAATTTGAGGAGCAGAGATTAGAGACTGGAGACTAGAGATTGTTAGGGCGATTGCATCTAAATTGAGGTAAAAAAGGGCTATCTTGAAGGAGATAGCCATGACAAAGAAGCCATTGGAGGCGATCGCCGAGCATTTTAGCAAAGTGAGCGATCCGCGGGTGGATCGAACGAAGGAACATAAACTCATAGATTTGATCAGCATCGCCATATGTGCGGTGATCTGTGGAGCGGAAGGCTGGACGGACATTGAGCATTTTGGGCATAGCAAGATAGTCTGGCTGAGCACGTTTCTTGAATTGCCGAATGGTATCCCGTCGCATGACACTTTTGGTCGGGTCTTCTCGAAGTTGGATGCCCAACAGTTCCAGTTGGCGTTTTACGAATGGGTCTGGGCAGTCAATGAGATCATCCCAGGGCAAATCATCAATATTGATGGGAAGCGTTTGGGTGGCTCGCAGGATCGGCTACTGGGCAAACGAGCCATTTATATGGTCAGCGCTTGGGCGGAAGAAAACGAGATTGTTCTGGGACAGCGTAAAGTGGACGAAAAGTCGAACGAGATCACCGCCATCCCCGAATTACTCAAGATTCTGGCGCTTGCAGGCTGTATTGTGACCATAGATGCCATAGGAACCCAAACCAATATTGCCCAAACCATCGTCGCAGCTCAGGCAGATTATGTTTTGAGTGTGAAAGAGAACCAGGGGCGTCTGTTTGAAGATATTTCGGTCGTGTTTGCGGTCGATCAAGCCCACAACTTCAAATATGCTTCCTGGACTATGACAAGACAGCGAATAAGGGACATGGGCGCATAGAAATTCGAGAATGCTGGAGTACCTCTGATCCTGCCTATCTAAACTTGATTCGTAACAAAGAAAACTGGCCTGGTCTGCAAAGCATTGTCATGCTCGTGTGCACGCGGAACGTGGCTGGCAAGGAAACCAAAACAGTACGCTACTATATCTCCAGCCTGCCCAGTCACCCGAAACGATTGTTACATCTGGTGCGCAGACACTGGGCGATTGAAAATGAACTGCACTGGGTCTTGGATGTGGCTTTGCGGGAAGACCATAGTCGTGTGCGTAAAGATCAAGCTCCTGAAAACTTCGCCGTCCTTCGCCACATTGCGCTCAATCTGCTCAAACAGGAGAAAACCGCCAAAGGCGGTATGCATGCCAAGCAACTCCAAGCCGCTTGGAACCAGGATTACCTCCTCAAAGTCCTCGCCTCACCGATTTAGATGCGATTGCCCTATAGAGATTGTTCTGGAAGTGGGGTGATATACTTTTATTGCTCAAAGGAGAAAAATGTATACACCGAAGTTGTATCGCGAGGAAGACCGCGCCAAAATTATCAAGTTTCTGCGACAGAATGAGTTTGCGATTCTGGTGACGTACGATGGCGAGAAGCCGACGGCAAGCCATTTGTTGGTTGAGATATTTGAGGAGGGCGAAAAACTTTTCATCAATGGACACATGTCACGGGCGAATCCGTTGTGGAAGACGTTTGAGAAGAACGCGGAGGTGTTGGCCATCTTTCACGGACCGCACACGTACATTTCGCCGACGTGGTACAACCACGTCAACGTGCCGACGTGGAATTATCAGGCGGTGCATGTGTATGGCAAGCTGCGCATTGTCGAAGACTATGATGAGGCGTATCAAATTCTCAAACGGCTGACCGATCGTCACGAGACGGCAAGCCATTACAAGTTGGAAACTCTCCCGCAAGATTTTGTGGCGAAGGAGATCAAGGGCATCGTTGCGTTTCAAATCGAGGTGACTAAAATCGAAGCGAATTACAAGTTGAGCCAGAATCGCAACGACGAGGATTACCAAAATATCGTTGAGATGCTCGAAGAACGAGAGGATGAAATGTCGCACGAAGTGGCGGAGGCGATGAAGAGCAATAGACAAACGCGGAGACGAAGCCCCCGCCCCTAACGTTTGATTCTTAATGCCACCCACGAAAAGAAAAGCACGCCGAGGTAACTGAAGGCGAGATCGAGCAAAGAGAATGTGCGGCTGTGGAAAAATTGTTGCGAGTATTCTTCCGCGCCGATGACGAGGGCGAGGGTCAAGCCGATTGAAACTGCGACCAGTTTCGGGTCACGGTTTGGAAGCGAGCGGAGAAAGGTCAGGTCGAGGAGCAGGGTAAGAATCCCGAAGAGGATGAAGTGTCCCGCTTTATCGCCATAGGGAATCGAGTTGATGAATCCGAGGATGCCAAGATTCCCAGTGTCTGCAAGAATGATGATGAGGGCGATGAAGAGCGCGAAAAGAATCGCAAGCCATTTCATATGAAAAAAGAGACGCCTTAGGGCGTCTCTGCGTTTGCCTTTTCCATTTTCGATTCGCGCCGCGCCTTCCACCACTCGACAAACATTGGAACGACGGACATCAGAACGATGACGATGATGACCAGTTCAAAGTGCTTTTGCACAAATTCGAGTCTGCCAAAGAAGTAACCGAGCAAGGTGAATAGCAGAACCCAAGTTATACCGCCCACGATGTTGTACGTGGCGAAATAAGCATACGACATTTTTCCGACGCCCGCGACGAACGGCGCAAATGTGCGGACGATGGGAACAAAGCGCGCAAGGAAGATCGCTTTGCCGCCATGTTTTTCAAAAAAGGCGTGGGTCTTTTCGATGTATTCCTTTTTGATCCATTTGATGCTGTATGCGCGCTCGCCGAGATAATGACCGATGGAATAGTTCACCGCGTCTCCCAACACTGCCGCGATGATCAGCAAAACGATCAAGCCCCAAACGTTCAGCAAGCCGTCTGCCGCGAAGGCGCCCGCCGCGAACAACAACGAATCGCCGGGCAGGAACGGCATGACGACCAAGCCTGTCTCGATGAAGATCACCGCGAACAGGATGCCGTGCGTCCAGACGCCGTAATCCATGATGATGTTTCTCAAGTGATCGTCAATGTGCAGGATGAAGTCAATTAAAAATTTTATTTGTTCCATGGCGCTTTCTTTTCAGATATAAACTTCGGAAGTCTATATTCGACTTCCGAAGTTTTGGGTATTCAACAGGCGCAGATTATACCGTGCTTTCCTCTTTCGGCTCGATTCGGCTGAGCCAGTCTCCGATCACAAGAATGATAATGCTTCCCAACGAAGACATACCTATATTAAGCGAACCAAGAGGGAACAATACCCATCCCTGCCACAGACCAACGAGATGACCTGCGGCGAAACCGAGAACGCTCAAGCCGAGATACAACATGAACCGCCAAAAACCTCCGCCGCGAATCAAATGATAAAGCGAGCCGAGGAGCACGGCGATGAGGAGGGCGAAGAGGAGGGAGGGGATAGTCATGGATCGGGAAAGAGAAGAGATTGGAGACTGGAGATTAGAGATCGGAGAATTAGAGAATTAGAGAATTAGAGAATTAGAGAATTAGAGAATTAGAGAATTTTCGCTCCGTGTTTACCTATCTACGTGTTTCCTTGTTTACTCTCTACGGTTTCAAATACTTCGCAAAGAAATCGGTGATCGCATTGTAGCAGGTCACGCGGTTCTCGTATTTCAAGACGTCGTGACCTTCATCTTCAAAGACGAGCAGTTCGATATCTTTGCCTTTGGACTTTAACTCGCGCACGAGGTCTTCGGATTCGGCGGCGACCACACGCGGATCGTTGCGTCCTTGAATGACGAGCATCGGCGCGGACATGTTGTGCAGATGCGTCTTCGGCGAACGGTCAACGAGGAAGGCGCGTTCGTCCGCTTTTTCGGGGTCGCCCAACGCGATCTTATAATAGGGCTTCCATGTCGCGGGGATTCGTTCCGAGAACGTCAACAAGTCATACGGACCGAACATATCGCATGAGGCTTTCCACAAGTCGGGATGCAGTCCCGCCTGCATCAACGTCATGTAGCCGCCATACGAGCGACCAACTACCGCCGCGCGGGAAACATCCAGCCGTTTATCTTTTGGCAATACCTTCGTCATCGCATACGCATGATCGAGGCGATCCTGCCCGCCCCAGTCGCGGTCAACGTGTTTGGTGTAGGAGAGTCCATAACCCGTGGAACCGCGCACGTTCGGCACAAAGACCGCAAATCCGCGCAATGTGAGATATTGGATCAACGGCATTGAGAACCACGCAAAGTCGGGGCGTTCTTGTCCCTGCGGACCGCCGTGAATGTAATAGACAACGGGCCGCGCGCCCTTGAAGCCGAGTCCCTTGGCGGGGAGATAAAGCCGCGCGGAGGTGCGCAGTCCGTCGTGCGAGAGGAACGAAGCGTCCTCCCCTTTTGAAAGAAGCGAGTCGGGAATCCCAAGAATCTTTTCGCTGGTATGCTTTGTAACCACATTCCGTTTTTTGCCGCTGACCGTGTAGAGCTGTGTCGGCGATGTGGCGGTTGAGAATGAGAAGGTGAACGAGTCCGCTTTGGAGTCGTAGTGAACGCGCTCGAGCATTCCGCCGTCGAGCGGTTTCGCGCCGACCAAAACATGCGCGAGGGTCATCAATCTTTTCTTTTCATCGAACACGCCTTCATACACCCACGAACAGCCGTCAATGTTGAACTGAAGCAAATAGCGATCTTTGCCAAGATGCGCGACTTCGACAAGTTCGCCAACGCCTTTGTGTTTTACCCCTTTCAATTGCACGCGCTCAAGCTCGCCTGGTTTTGAAAGATCGAGATAGCCGAGACTGTATGTGTCTTCAAAAACCGAAGAGACAACCACCGCGCCTTTTTCACTTGGAGAGAACACTGCAGAGCCGAGTCCGTTGAGCGGAACGTTCTCGCCTTCGGCGCGATCTTCCATCATTTTTCCGTAGAGAGTTTTTTGTTTGCCCTTTTCCCATAAACGAAACACACTATCGCCGACCTCATACCCTGTGCCGAGCAATAACTTGTTGTGATCTTTGCTATGCGCGCCGACGCCCAAGCCAAATGGATACTCAGCGATCTTGGTCAACTTGCCTGTCTTCAAATCGCCGCGATAAGTTTCGATCAAGGCAATGTCACGCCGTTCCGCGCCCAAGTACACAAATCCCTTTTCCGCATCGCATTCGCCTAAATGAACGCGATACGATGCAAAGAAATTGCCGAACGCAGGTTCAGGAAAACCGCCGTCCAGCGGGATCAACATCGGCTGATAATTTTCATCGCCGTCTTTATCTATCATCACAAGGATTTTCTTGAGTTTGGAAAAAACATAAAACGATAACCCGCCGATCAAATGCGGATTCTGCAACGCGATGTGCGGCGGCAACAACGGCTCAGGCACGCTTCCGCCGAACTTCATCGCATACAAACTCAAATGCCCAGACAGGTTGCTCAAAAAGAAAACTTTTTTGTCGGCATATTGCGGCACAACGAACAATCGGGCAGACATCAACGATTCGACACGATACGACATGGCAAGGCTCCTCTTGAAATTTGATTTATTTATTTTACTTTGATTGGCAAGAACGCGACGTCCTCTGGGTGACTCAAAGATTGCAATGTGTGATGATTTGCCGTCTCGTAAATAAGGTTGTACAAACACAAGGGCGACATGAATGTCGCGTTACGAGGATCATTTGAAAAATTTCAAATCCTTGACTCAATACTCAATCAACCAAATTGGCTACGCGCAGGAAATTAGAGGATAATCCCGCCGCCAATGACTACATCATCTTGATAGAAGACTGCCGCCTGACCTGCTGTGATGTCACGTTGCGGCGCGTCAAACGTGACTTGTACCTGTTCCTCCCCATTTGGCTTGACCCACGCCTCAGCCTCTTTCGCAGTGTAGCGAATCTTCACCTCCGCGCGGAACGGCTCACGCGGTATTTCGCCCGAAGTCCAATTGACATCGCGCGCAGTCAATTCTATCGAACCAAGTTCATCTTGCGTGCCAACGATTAACGTATTGCGTACTGCGTCCTTCGTAATGACGTACAGCGGAACGGGTGACGCGACTCCTAACCCTTTGCGTTGACCAATGGTGTAGTTCGCAAGTCCGTTGTGCGAGCCAATCGCTACACCTTCACGCGTGACGATCTCGCCAGATTTGAGCATATCCGCCGCGTTGCGTTGCAGGAAGTTGCGATAATCCTCGCCCGCGAGAAAACACAGATCCTGCGAGTCTTTTCGCGAGGCGGTTGGCAGTCCGTGCTTTTCAGCAATCTGTCGAATCTCCGGCTTGGTATATTCACCGACAGGGAACAATGCGTGCTTCAACTTTTCCTGATCCAACACATGCAGAACATAGGATTGATCCTTGTTTCGATCAACGGCTCGAAGTAATTCCACCTTTCCACCCTTCGACAGGCTCAGGACATCGCTTTCCACTTTCCTCGCTCTCGCATAATGTCCCGTCGCCATAAAATCCGCTCCGAGAGCAAGCGCGTGATCGAGCAAAAACGTCCAGCGGATCTTGCGGTTGCAGACCAGGCATGGATTCGGTGTCTCGCCGCGCGCGTACCCCTCGAGGAAATATTCCACAACGGTTTCGCGGAAGACATCTTTCGCATCGATCACATAAAATGGAATATCCAATAGTGCCGCCACGCGCCGCGCTTGCGCCATCGAGTCGGGCGTGCAACAGCGATTCGACTCTTCCTTGCCAGGCTCGCTCCACAAACGGAGCATCATGCCGATAACCTCATAGCCCTGCTCTTTGAGCAAGGCGGCGGCAACGGAGGAGTCCACTCCTCCAGACATGGCAACGACGGCTTTTGTCATGGGCGGGGGTGAACAAGTAGACACGTAGACAGGTAAATATGTAAACGATTAAGCATGAAATTATTTCAATCGGCGCGCTTTTTCAACCAAGGTAGGCAAAGCGGTTAAAAACGATTCGACATGCTCAGGCAGAGAATCTTTTCCGAGAGTCACGCGCAACGATCCAAGTCCCCACTCGCGTGACAAACCGATCGCGTTCATCACTTCGCTGGGATCGGGGTTGCCAGTCTTGCAGGCAGAGCCAGACGAGCAGGCGAATCCTGCCGAATCTAACAGCGTGAGCAATAAATTTCCATCTACATCTTTGAAGACGAAACTTGCGTGGTGAGGCAAACGCGACTGCATATCACCAGTGAGTTGAGAATCAGGAATTGATTCTAAAACCGCGCCGATGATTCTATCGCGCAATGGCTGGACGTGCGCTACACGTTGTTCGCGCTCTTCGTGAGTCAGCCGTAACGCCTCTGCAAAGCCGACGATGTATGGCACGTTTTGAGTTCCCGCGCGGAGGTTGAACTCCTGCCCTCCGCCGGTAAGATGCGGAACGAGCGGCGTCCCTTTGCGGACGTATAACGCGCCGACGCCTTTCGGTCCGTAAAATTTGTGCGCGCCGAGCGACATCATATCCACGCCGAGTTCGTTCACGTCCACTGGCAGATACGCGGCGGCTTGCACCGCGTCCGTGTGGAACAAAATATTATTTGCGCGGCATATTTCGGCAATTTCTTTAATTGGGTTAATCGTACCGATCTCGTTGTTCGCATACATCACAGAGACAATTGCGGTGTCTCCGCAGATCGTTTTTGCAACAGTCTCTGGCGTGACCATGCCGCGCTCATCCACATCGAGCCATTCGATGAGAAAGCCATCGTATTTCCCAAGATGCTCAAGAGTCTTCGTCACTGCGGGATGTTCGGCGCGCGAGGCGAGAATCCATTTTGCGCCGGTCTTTTCGCGCATCGCGTATGCCGCGCCGCGAATCGCAAGGTTGTCCGATTCGGAGCCGCAGGAGGTGAAAACAATCTCATCGGGCTTGCAATTCAACACACGCGCAACCGATTCGCGCGACGAATCGATCGCAGATTCGGCGATCTGTCCGAAGCGGTGAACAGACGAAGGGTTCCCGAAAGAAGCGTTGAAGAAGGGAGTCATCGCGTCCACGACGCGAGAATCCACAGGCGTTGTTGCGGAATAATCCAAGTAAATCATCGCGGCAGATTATAGCATGATGAGAATAGGAACTTCGTAGGGCAATCGTCCGTTAACTGTCGGGCGAAAGCAAGTAAAATTGCGGCTCGCTGAAAGGAGAATAATGAAAAAACAATTGATCGTTGTAGGATTATGCGCGTTGCTAATCGCATCGTGCGGCGGAGGAGAAGCGGAAGCCACGCCGACAAACACACTCAGCGTGGATGAAATCCAAGCGCTCGCCATCGAGACTTTCTCAGCGGCTCTTACGCAGACCGCGCTTGCCGCACCCTCGGAGACTCCCTTCCCCACTTTGACCGCGTCGGCTACGTTCGAACCGTTTGTCACCAGCACGGGAGGCGCGCTACCGCTTGCATCCGCGACAACAAGCGGCGGCGTGAACTCGTGCTATCGGATGACGTTTGCCAACGATGTGTCAATCCCTGACGATACGGCGGTGACTCCCGGACAGAATTTTACGAAGACATGGAAGGTACTTAATTCCGGCACGTGCGCATGGGACGCGGGATTCAAATTCGTGTTTGTCGGCGGAGAGCAGATGAGCGGCGTGACATTCACGCTCCCGTCGGCGGTTCCACCTAATGCGACGCTGGATATTTCAGTGGCGATGATCGCGCCTGCGAAAACGGGAAAATTACGCGGCAACTGGCGCATGCAAACCGCAGGCGGACAGTTCTTCGGCGATGAGGTGTATGTGCAGATCGTTGTCGGCGGTAGCGCGGTAACAGGCACAGCAACGACGGGCTCGGGATCGACAGCAACCGTCACTGCAACCGCGACAATCACGCCCGCCGTCACCGTTACAGCGGATGGAACGACAAGTCCTCCATCCTCCCCGTAAAACTAAAAATCCTTCGTCAATCACGGCGAAGGATTTTTCATATCAAGTTGCGCTATGCCGAACGCGATCGCCCAGCCTTTTTCAACTCTAATGGCGGGTTATGCCAACGACTACCGTCTTTTGCAATCAGCGCATTTGCCGCTTTGGGTCCCCAGCTACCCCGTCGATAGAGAAGCGAGGGAGGGTGTTTCTTGAGCACCGGATTAACCACAGCCCAAGCCGCCTCCGACGCATCCTCGCGCGTGAAGAGCGTGCGATCACCCGCAATGGCGTCTCCTAAAAGCCTTTCGTACGGCGACTGCTCGCCCGGCTCCTCTTCGATGACAAAGAGTTCTTTTTGATCGCCGATGAATTTTTTACCCTTTTGCTTCACCCGCGCCGCCAGCCCAATGCTGGAATGTGGAGCAAGTTGAAAGCGCAGATAGTTTGTCTGCCCGGCGCCTGCCGGTGAATCCTCGAACAGTTTTTGCGGCGGCGGCTTTAGTTCGACCATCACCTCGTTTACGCTTCGCGCCAGATTTTTGCCTGACCGCAGATACCACGGCACCCCTTCCCAACGCCACGAATCAATGAAGAGCCGCAGGGCACAAAAAGTTTCCACATCCGATTTTTTTGCCACACCCGGTTCGTTCCGATAGCCGGTGTACTGACCACGGATCAAATCGCCGGGCGCGAGCGGACGCATCGCGCGAAAAACCTTGACCTTTTCTGTTTGCACCGCGTCGGGGTCTTGACGCGTCGGCGGCTCCATCGCCAGCAGGGCAACAATTTGAAAGAGATGGTTCTGAATCACGTCGCGCAGGCAACCCACAGTGTCGTAAAATGCGCCGCGTGTTTTGACGCCGAAATCCTCCGCCAATGTAATCTGCACGCTGGAAATATAGTTGTGGTTCCAGATCGGCTCGAGAAACGAATTGGCGAATCGGAAATAGAGGATGTTCATGATCGCTTCCTTGCCGAGGTAGTGATCAATGCGAAAGATCGCATCTTCCGGGAAGACGGCATGCGCCACGCGGTTGAGTTCGCGCGCCGAAGCGAGATCGCGCCCAAACGGTTTTTCGACAATCACGCGCGCGTCTTTGGCTAAGCCGGCAGACCCCAACCCCTGGATAACATTTTCAAAGAGAAACGGCGGGATGGCAAGATAGTGAGCCGGTCTCTGAGCGCCGTCCAAGGCTTTTTTGATGGCTGTAAAGGTCTCCGGATGAGCGTAGTCTCCGCTGACATACCGAAGAAGGGAAAGGAGTTTATCGAATGCCTTTTTGTCGTCTATGCCTCCGCTACGCTGAAGGCTGTCTTTTACGCGCGCGCGCAATTGCGCCATATCCCATTTTTCAAGGGCAATGCCGACAATTGGAATCGTGAGAACGCCTCGCTTGACCAGCGCATACAGCGCGGGGATGATCATCTTGTACGCGAGGTCGCCGGTCATGCCAAAGAGCGCCAGCGCATCGGAGCGGACTGTTTGTTTGCGATTTGTTGTCATAGTTTCACTTGTTAACTCACCATATAAAATTTGCCACAGAGTCACAGAGAGGCTGAGAGAATTCCTTTGTTTATTTTTTTCTCCGCGACTCTGGGGTCAGCCAGCGCAACATCAGTTTTTAGATCGGCATCCGGTACCCGTAAAATTCATGATCTTCATTATAGCCGCCATGCCCCGCGCCGAGATGTTTGAAATCACTCACCAGCTCGATCGCCCGTATCCACTTGACCATCTTGAAACCCAGCTGATTTTCACAGCGCAGGCGAAGCGGAGCCCCATGAAGAAAATTGAGCGTTTCACCGTTCATTTCGTAGGCGAGGAGCGATAATTTATGACGCATATTGCGAAGGGAATGAACGTCATAATAGATACCTCCGTCCGCTCCTTCTGCGAACGAGTAAAAGACCACATAACGAGCCTCAGGCCTCGGCTTGACAAGCTTCAGGATGTCTCGCACGGGAACGCCTCCCCACTTTGCGACGCCTGACCAGCCCTGAATGCAGAAATGTTTGGTGATCTGTTCCTGCTTTGGCATTGCTTTGAGTTCCGCGTACGAAAGTTCTTGCGGTTTTTCCACCAGCCCGCCAATGGCGATCTTGTAATCGGCAAACCCGCCTTCCTTGAGCCGGTTGTATTCCTCGGAGACAGGCAAGGTTCCATTGACCCAAAAATACGGTGAGATGTCTTTTTCGCTATACTGGGTATGCGGATCCCAAAGTTCAGCCCAGGATTTGATGTATCCCACGAATCTCTCGCCGGTCATCTGAACCACGCGAGCATACTTGATCGTAAGAGGCGTTAGCGCGAGCCAGACGGCGATCAGCAGGAGCATCACTGGAATATAAATCAGCACACCTGCCCACGAACTGTCATTGACGCCGGCAAACATGTAGTTCAGGTTTTTGCGCAAGCCTGTGATAAACACGAGAGTAGTGTGCGTAAAGATGAAGAAGAGAAACCAGGTCAGCACGGCGAAATGGATCGTGCGGGCGAGTTGGCGGTTCAAGAATTTTGCAAAGCCGCCCAACCTGTTCGAGAACGCAGGTCCTTGCATCACACCGGTGATGAATGCCAGAGGCGCGGCGACGAAGATGGTGATGAAATAGGTCAATTGCTGTAAGCCGTTGTACACCGTCCATGTATGCTCGACGGGAAAATTTAACGACAAGTACTGGATCATGGTCGAGAGCGCGTTTGGAAATACTGTCCAACTAGTTGGCGTCACTCGTTGCCACTGGTCTGTGGCAAAAAGTAAAACGTAATAGAGCAAGCCATTCAGTACCCATAACAGATCGAAGGTGAAATGCCACCAGCGGGCAAGCCCAACTGAGTGACGAACGCCGGGGACGCCGAGCCAGCCCGGTATCGTCACCGAATCGTCTTTCGAAGTCCAGAGACGGTCTGTCGGAACATCGCGCTGAAAACGAAACCATTCTTCTCCCGGTGTGCAATTTCGCCGAAGAAACAGGCGCGGAAAATCCGCAAGGATTTGAATACCGGCGCGGATGATAAACAACATGAAGAACGCGTTGAATAGATGTTGCAATCGAAGCCACAACGGAAAGCCCGATGTGACCGAAATCGGAGACGCGTCTCCCGGGTAACGGAGGATGAACTCTTGCACGGCTGGAAGCGTTCGTAGTTGCTGGGCGATGGCAACAGCAAAGAGGAACGCCGCAAAGGCGATGGGGATTGCCCATAACACGCTGAACCAGCGTTTGCCGATGCGGACTTGCGGCACGATGCCGGCGTGATACGGCATCCAATGCCCCAGTCTGACACTGTCCTCCGCGCCGCTCAAATTCGACTCGATGGCGGACTTTAACATTTGACTTGCTTGCGTGCTTTTCATATTTTGCTCCAATCACAATGGACGCCCCCGACTTCCGACCGGCGCGCGAAACATCAACGTGTCAGTGACAGCCCAAATCCCTCCATTGCTTTCTGTGTGGTTTTGTATTCTTTATGGATGACGCCGCGAATCCCAAGTCCCTGGGCAACTTCTACAAACAAAGGACGATCATCAACATAAATTACCTGTTCCGGACTCGCCTGCGCAATATCCAACGCCATGCGGTAGATATCGGCATCCGGCTTGCGATAATGGACAAAGCAGGATGAAACGAAGAAATCTATGAATGTGTTCAATTGAAATTGCCGTACCCGGTACGTGGTGAGTTCGCGCCCTTCATTACTGACAACAGCGATTCGAAGGTGATATTGCCGTTTGAGGCTCTTCATCAGTTCGATCATCTCTGGAAAAGGCTGTGATTGCGCGTACATGAAACTCTTGAACTCTTCCCGCGAGAAGGGGCGTTTTTCGTAAAACACCACCCGGTTCAAATATTCATCGAGGCTGAGTTTGCCCTCCTCATATGTATCGAAGGTCAGGTGATGACGTTCGTCCGTCTCGTCATAGTCCAAACCGAATTTTTCCGCCGCTCGGACTCGCGCTTTGCGGTCCCAGCCGTTTGTCAGTAGAACGCCGCCGATATCCAGAAATAACGTTGTGATGACCAGAGGCAGGGTCATACGCTTCCCCATTCATCTTGTGGCGCAATTTTTTCTGTCATCATAGTTTCTCTTCGCTTTGAAAAGTATACACCCAAAGCAGACGATTGGAATTTTCAGGGTTTCTGGGAATCGCCGCGATCACACACTCTTCCATGGCTTTTGTAAAGCCAGGAAAGTTTAACGCGAATGGGGCGGGCGAGCGGTAACTCGCCTTCCGCAGAATATTCCGCAGGTTTGATTACCTTATATTCAAAATCGGGACCCTAATTTACGCTGAAAACGCAGATTTTTCTTTCTGAATCAGCGAAAACCAGCGCGCTTCGCGGTCTGCGTCCCAAAGCCATTGCGTAAGGTAATCAGTCCGCAGATATTGTCCTGAGCCTGTCAATAAAAACCCCTTCGCCGTTTTTAGACGAAGGGGCTTTTAAGTCAATCATATTCCCGCGTTGCTGAGCGTGGTCAGCAAATTGGATAGCGCCGAAGCCATCTCGGGATGGGTGCGCTCGAAGTAACTCATCGTTTCCCGCATCCGCCCGAGAACTGAGTCGTCAGCGTCGGCATCCCCGGAGCGTTCGAGAAGTTCCTTGATGTCTTCGTTGAGCGCGCGCAGAAGTTCGCGTCCTTTTTCGTCCACGGCTTCGGTGGCGTCGAGGGTGGTGTGCAATTCTTCGAGTAGTTTGGTGAGTTTTTTATCTGCCATGTTGCCTCGCGGTTCTTGTAGTAGCGGCTTCAGTCATATACAACCAAACGACTAAAGTCGTTACTACGCTTTTGTATTTCGATTGTACGCCTACCTTGCCATCAATACAAGATGTCGCGATTGGCTTGCTCGACTTCTTCGTAAACCTTTTTCACTTCCTCTTTCATTTCGGCTGAAACCCCTGCGGTTTGAGGGATGAATTTCACCATATCTTTTGCCTGACGAAACAAGTCTTTGACCTCGGCGATGTAGGAGAAATCGGATTTGCCGAGCCCGGTCGAAGGGACGGGCAAATCTCGCGCCTGCTGAATCAGCTTGCGGGCGCGGAGGAGGCGTTCCGGCGCGGGAATGAGTTTGGGCATGGTTGGGGTTCCTCTTTCACTTGATAGTCGAAGTCCATCGCATTATAAGGATTCATACTCGATAAGAACAGCCTCTCATGGCGAGGTGAGAGGCTGTCGGATTCAGTACGCGAACTCGAGCGGCTAGGCGGGCAACAGCGATTTCATTTGTTTATAGATGAAGCCCGCCGCGCCTTTCGGATTCAAGCGGTAGATAAAGTCCATAAACTTGGCATCCGAACCGACCAGCACACTGTAGCGATCCTTTTCGATGGCATCCACAATGATCTCCGCGGCTTTGTCGGCGGGCAAGGCTTTGAAAGAAGAAGACTTAGTGTCGGTTGAGGCGGCAATCGAAACGCCTGAGTTGGTGGTGATGTTCGTGGCAATCGCGCCGGGATAGACCAACGTCACTTTGACATTGCTGTTCAGGAGTTCGGCGTACAAGCCCTCGGTCAGGAGTTTGACCGCCGCCTTGCTTGCGCCGTAGACAGTTTGACCGGGCACCGGGAGGAAACCGCCCATGCTGGAAACGTTCGCAACATGCGCGACGGGACGTTTGAGCAAATGCGGCAGGAACGCTTTTACCATGTACAACGTTCCATATAAGTTCACATCCAGCACGCGCTCGATGGCTTCGAATTTCAGGTCGTTCAAGCGGACGAAGGGCTGGATGATGCCGGCGTTATTGATAATGCCGTCTACCGCGCCGAAGCGGGCGATCACTTTGTCGGGAAGCGCTTCCACAGCCTCTTTCTCTGTGACATTCAAAACGAATACAGCCAGTTTCTCTTTTTTGTCACCCGCAAGATTCGCTGTTTCCTGCAAGGTTTTCTCGTTCATATCTAGAGCCGCCACGCTCGCGCCTTTGGAAAGCAGGTTCAAGACGATCTCGCGTCCCATGCCGCTGCCTGCTCCGGTCACAACGATCACTTTGTTTTGCACCTTCATGATGTTCACTCCTTTATGTTGACAACGAGATTACATCTCGCAGTTTTGATTTGACTCAACTACCTTGGAACTTACGCAGGTGAACCTGTTGCGCCGTAGTTGCACTGCGGCGGCGGCAGTACAACTGCCCGCCAACTACGTAAGTTCTGTACCTAAAATTAGGATACCATGTCCTCCGTTACTGCTTAGTGACTTTTATCCTGCGAAAGTCACTTATTTTTATCTTATTTGGAAAATACAGGCGCCAACGAGTCAGAATTATAATCATCGCATGCGTTTTAACCGCTTACTCACTCGTATCATTCTCCTCGCGCTTGGCGTGGGAATTTTCACTCCCCCTCACACCGTTCGCGCGAATGCGATTCACGCGCCTGCCGCCCAAGTCAGCGCGTTTGAATTAATTCTCGCGATGAACACCTTGCGCGTTTCATACGGACTACCCGCGCTCATCGAAGACCCGATCATCAATGCGGTCGCCCAATCTACGGCGCAGACGATGGCGGCAAATAATATGTCGTGGCATATCGGCGATGTGCGCGGACGAATCGCGGCGGCGGGATACGGCGGAGGCGGGACAGTCTGGGCGACTGAAAATTTCGCCGTGAGCTGGAACGGCGGCATGGGCATTGACGAGATCATGGCAGTTTGGGCAGACCCCGATCATATGCGACCAGCCGTCACGCCTGAGTATTGTCATGTCGGCGCGGGGGTTGCGACAGTCAATGGCAAAACGTATTTCATTCTGCAAGCCGCGTATGTTTCGGGGCAGGCATGTGGGAGTACAACTTCCTCCTCCCCATCGGGCGGGACTCCAGGAACAAGCACGGTTCCGAATCCTGTCTCGCAATTGATCCTCCCCGTAAAGATCGCCACGCCTGATGCGGACGGGAAAATTTTTCACGTGGTGCAGGCGGGACAATCGTTCTGGGCAATCGCGGTCGCGTATCAAGTGACCATTCAAGATATCGAAACGTGGAATAACATCACGCGCGACACGCCTTTGCAATCGGGTCAACGATTGTTCATTCCGAACAAAAACACGGCGGGATTCGCCACGCCGACTCCGCGCGGGATGGTGGTAACGCAAACTCCCGACGCGGACGGAAAGATCGTCCACGTGGTTCAGCCGTATCAGTCGCTGTTTACCATCGGCGAGGCGTATCGCGTTTCAGTAGATCGCATCTTGCAGTTGAACGGTCTTCAAGCGGATGTGCCCCTGCAGATCGAGCAGAAACTTGTGATCTCGCCAGGCAATGTGACGCCAAGCCCCACGTTGAGCGCGATCCAAAAACTCACGCCAGACGCGAGCGGTAATTATTATCACGTTGTGCAAAGCGGAGAAACGCTTTCGGGCATCGCAAACTTATACGACGTGCCGCTCGCAGACTTGATGAACTGGAACGAACTCGGCGCGGCATCGGTCATCATCCCGAATCAGAAATTGCTGTTGCGCGTCACGCCGCCTGCGACAGCGACATCCACACTCGCGCCAGCGACGGTTACGTTGGCGCCGAGTCCGTCCGTGACATCGGCGCCGCCTACCGAGATCGCGGCGACAGAAGTTGTCCCTGTTGAAGAATCCACGGGCGGTTCTGGGTTGGGTATTGTTTTGGTTTTGGGAATTATTTTGGTCGGCGGGTTGTTGTGGTGGAGGTTTGGGCGGAAGAATTAAGGTCGTTACAAAGTAACAAGCATCATGAGGGGATATCCAACAATGTGATTTGATAAACAGATTTTTCTCTTTGCTCTGTATCCAGTGTCGCCAGCGGAACACCTAACCGCGCCGCGACTGCCACATAAACAGAATCGGCTCCGCGCAGACCCAAATCCGCCGCGAGTCGAGCCGCTTCCTGTATCAGGGAATGTTCCATTTCAATCAACTGTAAACTTGATAGGTTCTGTAATTGCCCAACCGCTTCCAATCCTAATGATGAGGATGTGCGACGACTGATCGCGCCACCGACCTCAGCCAGAAGAAGCGACGGCGCAAGGAACTGATCTTCCGCTTCGATGCGTTCAGACATCCACTTCTTCACAGGCTCATAGAAAACATCTTCAGAGACCAGCCGAGCCACCCAAACGCTGGCATCTAGGACGATAAACATTATCGCCGCGACTCAGATACCGCACGCGCGGCAGAGACGCCCTTGGGCCAGCGCGCGCCGATTTCCGCGGCAAGATGGTCGAGCTTCGCCCAAGCCTTCGCGTCATCTTTTTTTCGTTTGCTCTTGACGGGGATCAACAACGCGACCACTTCCCCATGATACGTGATCTGCACTTCTTTCCCTGTCTCACGCACCACACGGACAAGTTCGCTGGCTTGCTGTTTCAGTTCTCGAATTCCAACAGTGACCATTTTAATCTCCTGTCTGTGCCTACAATTGTGGATACATTATAGCATAACAAAAAGCGGACGAGTCTCCTCGTCCGCATTCACAACTGCGGCTTCCCCGCACTCTGGACACAGGTCGCCGATCTTCATCTCTTCAACCCAAGGAAAGCCCGAGCAAAACGGCGAATTTGCATCGCAATCTCAAGCGCCTCTCTTGCCTCTTTTGGAACAGGCTGGTTTCCCGGGTATCGAGTCCGCACTGCATATCCCGACAACCTGCCCAAATCTTCTTTGGTAAATCCTGTGAGAATACCTGCCGCCTTGCAAAGCCCATCAAGGATCAACAAGTCGTGCGTCTTCGGAAATTCAGCATCTTTTGAAACCAGAATCGCTTTGAGATACTTCTCCGCGCATTGCTGGCTGTGAAAGCAAGAGCCCATGGTAAGCGGCTTGCTCCGCCTCAGCGCGCTTTTCGCCAGAATCAAATCTTCTTCGGCGTACTTCACCCATTCCAGGGCGTCATCCGCGTCGCTCATACAATACCTTCCCCTTGGTCAAAATCTCGCGCAGGAAAAAATTTCCCCGCTTCTTCTTTTCCGTTTCGATTTCTTTCGGCGTCTTGACCAGAATGTCCACCGGGAACTGGCGCGGATAAAGCAAGTTCGAGACAGCCACATACCGGTCAACATCTTTCTCCTTCGTGTTCATAATGACCAGTAAGTCCACGTCACTGTCCGGTGTAGGATTCCCATACGCATACGAACCGAACAGAATGATCTTTTCTGGTTTGAGTTCGGAAACAATCCGTTGAATTGCCAGCGGCAACGTGCTTGCCACAGGCGGAAACCCAACCGGGCGAATTTTCGTTTTGACGGAGGTCATTGTCCGATTCATAATTTCATTTTACCATCCGCTTTATCTGTTCCGCCAGCAGTTAAACTGCGGGCGGAACATTTCATACAACATTAACACTCACTAAACCCACACGCATAACACTTCCTGCAACCCTCCTCATTCACCACGGCCGCTTCTCCGCACTCGGGGCACAGGTCGCCGATCTTCATTTTGGGCGCTTGTGCTGCGCTAACTTCTTCCTCAATCGTGTGACCGCCGTTGCCGTTCGATTTCTTTTCATCCAAGTCGGTTTTCAATCCGTCTTTTTCGCGCAGGTACGTGTCGAGCACTTGACCGATCCCATCGGGCAGTGACCGCACGCGGTTGGGACCGAATCCCAGCGAGCGACCGCCGCCGATGCCGATGAGTTGACGCACGATCTCGCGCATTCGGTCTGTTGGTTTCACTGTTGAGGTCATTCGCAGGATGTACGAAATGAGTCTGCCGATCGCTTCGGAGACGGCGGCAGTTTCAGAGCCAGCCTTCGCGGTGTTGATGAATGCCTCGAACGGTTGCTCGCCTCCGTTTTCGTTGATGGTGATGAACGCCTTGCCGACGGGAGTCTCGACGTTGTACGTTTTTCCCGTCAACGCGCGGGGACGCGGTTTCTTCGGGTCGTGAGAAAACGTCGGGGCGAGTTCGGGTTTCGAAACAGAATCAACTGTCGGCTGGGATTGAGGCGTCTTTTTATCCGCAGTGGCGTTCGTCTCCAACACCACTTTATCGCGCGAGCCCGTCACATACACCGTGATGCCTTTGCATCCGAGATCCCACGCGAGCATGTACGCGGTGGCAATATCCGCTTCGGTTGCGCCCTCGGGGAAGTTCACGGTTTTCGACAGCGAATTATCCACGAACGCTTGCAACGCGCCTTGCATGCGCACATGTTCATCGGCAGTGATGTCCGCCGACACAACGAACGTATCGCGCACGCTTTGCGGAATTTCTTTGATGTGCTGGCACGTGCCTTCGCGCATCACCTGCTCGACGATCTCCTGCCGCTTCTCTTCGCCGAGCCCCAATTTTTTCAACGCCTCATCGAAGCGCGGGCTGGCATACGCGAGTTTCAGATCTTTGCCGTTATCATTGACATGACGAATATACGCGAGCGCGAAGACGGGTTCACAGCCATAACCTTCACATCCCGCGACGGTTGCGATCGTGCCTGTTGGAGCGACGGTGGTCTGCGCGGCATTTCTGATTCCATGTTTGCGGATTCCATCCACCACCGCGTCCCACTCGACGGGCGGCTTGTTCCAGTTATTCTGATAGTTGACCAAACTCTTCGGCGGAGCCCACTTCATATCTTTCTTGTCGTAGATGCTTCCTTCGATGGCAGGGAACGCGCCGCGCTCTTTCGCCAACTCGACGCTCGTGACCATCGCGTGATAACGGACGAACTCCATCACCTGCGCGCCGAACTCCTGCCCCTCCTTCGATCCGTATCGCACGCCGACGTGATACATCAAGTCCGCGAGACCCATGATGCCAAGCCCGATGCGACGCGCCTTGTGCGCGGCTTCTGTCAATTGCGGAACAGCAGGCACATACGCATTCGCTTCGACGACATCATCGAGGAAACGCGTGGCAGTCACAACACTCTCGCGCAACAATTCCCAATCAACTGTTCCATCGGGTCCGCAGTGCTCATTGAGATTCACGGAACCGAGACAGCAGTTCTCGTAAGGTCCAAGCCATTGCTCACCGCAGGGGTTTGTCGCCTCCAGCGGATACAAATGCGGAACGGGATTGCTCCGATTCGCCGCGTCGAGGAACAACACGCCAGGCTCGCCGTTGTGATGCGCCTGCTTGACGATCTTATCGAACAGCTCGCGCGCTTTCACTTTTTTATACGTGTGGATCGTGATCCCCGCGGTTTCGGCTTGTTCGAGCGTACCGCTGAATCCTTTTTGCTTCATCTCTTTCAAATCAGGGAATCGCAACTCCCATTCCTCATCGTTCTTCATCGCGCGCATGAACGCGTCCGTGATGCCGACCGAGATGTTGAAGTTTGTAATTTGATTTTCGTTGATCTTGCAGGTGATGAAATCTTCCACATCGGGATGATCCACGCGCAGGACCGCCATGTTCGCGCCGCGACGCGTGTTGTGAGTTACCATGCCATAAGCAAGATAGGTGTGGTTGTCATTCACTTCAAGGTCAAGCGTCAGCGACTTGCCCGCCGATTCGACTCCGCCAACTTCCACAAACCAGAAATTATCCGCAGAAGGCGCGTTCTCAAACACATCGAAATATTCGGTCTTGAGCAAATCGTAGCCCGAGCGGGTCAGGTTTCGTTCATCGCGCATGTATCGTAACAACTGGCGGCGCAAGCGCGGCTCGGTGCTTCGGAAGTTGATATTCCTGCCGCGTCCTTTGGCGTCAATCTGTTCGAGTGTGATCGAATCCAAAACGGGTTGCAACCAATAAGCGGGGTTAGGCAACACATACGAACTCTCGCGCCGTTGGTCGCTCTCCCATGCGTAGGCAGAGACAAATCGTGAGCGCTGGTCGCACCCGATCTTTTCGCGCCATGCCTGCAAGCCAACCGTCGAGACGATCTTTACTTGATGCGTTTCGGAATCGCCCCAACGATCCAAGCCAGCAGAAACTGTGCGGATGCCCACAGGGCAACCGAGACCGATCAACAACGTGGACACTTCTCGCGTCAGTCGCGCCGAGGAGGTTGTCAATGAAGGATAGCCGTGTACCAATGTGCCATCCGCTTCGAACAGTCCGCGCAAGTACGCGCCGACGATGTTCGCAGGAGATTGACGAATCAAACGCGGGACAGACACGTTACGGCTTGTTTGCTTGCCGAGTCCATTCATCAACAAGAAGTCTTTGAGGGCGCGATTGTCCATCACAAACGTAACCGACTTGTCATTCGGCTTCTGCATTCGGTGAACATTGACGTTGAACAGCCGCTCCAGAATCATCGGCATTTCTTCCATCAAGTAGGAAGAGTGAGCCACGCTAACGCCCACGCGATGATCCTGTTCGCCTTGCGCCACAAATCCATCGCCTGCCAGATAACCCAAGAAGAAGGCAAATTCTTCATCCAGCATGGACGGCAGTTCGGGCATCACCTGATTTCCATGTTTCTGCGTCGGCTTCTTCAAAGATTGCAACGCGCCTGTATGCTCGCCCGTGCGGACGACGATCCAGTCACCTTTCGTTAAATCTTGAATCTCTTTCCATTGGGGACCGTTATCCGTCATCACTTTTACTTTGTGATTCGGTGTGCCTGTGATGCTCAAGCCTTCGCGTGTGTGAACACGCATTACATCGGCTACTCCATTGTTGTATCCGCGCGGAGATGCTTTGACGCCTTCATCTGTCGGCACAGTGAGTTGATGTTCCTGCCAGCCGTTTTTATTTTCATCAACGATCTCATCCAAGCGCAACAAACCTTTATTCGTGAACACCAATGTTTCAGGCAATAAACAACCGCCCTGCGCAATCTCTCCAAACGCATGATCGTACACGCGGAGGAATCCCACAGGTCCCGTCGCCTGACCAGCCGAAGTCTGCACCATCGCGCCATGCGGACGTAGACGCGAGAACGAGAATCCGTTCCCGCCGCCTGTCTGTTGGATCAATGCCGCGTCGCGCAGAGTTTGGAAAATGCCCGCAGAGTGACGTCCCATATCATCGGTGATCGGAAGTACGAAACACGCCGCGAGTTGACCAAGCGGAGTCCCCGCGCCTGTAAACGTTGGAGAGTTCGGAAAAAATTTCTTGCTGGATAATAAATGATAGTACTGGATCGTCCGCTCTTGAATGTCGGCGTCCCACAGCGCTTCGACTTTTGCCACATGATATGCCACGCGCCAAAACATCTCCTCGACCGTTTCGGCGGGCTTGCCATCGTCCCCGCGGCGGACGTAGCGCTTCATCAACACTTGCCGCGCGTTGTCGGTGAGGTTCGCCTGGGGCAACCCCTTCGGCATGGGCGGCGTGGGAAGCAACCCATTTTTGACTTGCTCGGTTTTCGTGACTGCTTTGGTAGCCATGACGCACTCTCCTCAAAGTATAGTTATTTCCATCCTGAGCGGAGAACCGAGCGCTCGTTGCGAGGTTCGCAGTCGAAGGATGGACTTGCCAGATACATGTGCTTCGACTGCGCTCCCCTTCGCTTCGCTCAGGGTCGCTTCGCTCAGCACGGAATTAATCGAGACAAAAATCCGACAACCATTGACACTCCGCCCACTGCGGAATGATGGTTGTCGGTAAATTAGCCTTCGAGTAAATGATTGATTTCGTTGCGAATGGACTGGAGATCATCCAGCCCGAGATACACGATCGCATAACGGATGTACGCGATCTGATCCAACTCTTTCAGACCTTTCATCACAAGGTCGCCAACAATGCGGGAGGAAACTTCCGATTTGCCCATTTTCTGTAACTGAGATTCGACTTGCCCGATCATACGCTCGATGTCGGCGGCGGAGACGGGTCGCTTGGCGCACGAGATGCGGACGCCGCGCGCCAGTTTTTCGCGATCAAACTCCTCGCGCGTGCCATCCTGTTTCACCAGAAGCGGCGTCGCAAGGATGGGACGCTCGTACGTGCTAAAGCGCTGTCCGCATTTGAAACATTCTCGGCGGCGGCGGATGCCTCCGTGGTTGTCATGGGAGGTATCTAGCACTTTAGAGTCGTGATGTTGGCAGTATGGGCACCGCATGAATGAATAAACTCTCCGATTTTTAGAACATTTGTTGCCGCCAAATATGGGCGTAAAGGCTCTCAATCCCCATACATTTGGTTGTTTTCATGCCGAATTCTAGCACAACCGATTTTTCAATTCAAGAGGCATGACCTTAAAATATCGTGACAAATATCAGCGGATTCAAAATGCGGATGCCGACGCCGCTTCTTCTCGCAGGGAGAGTTGCTTCAGTCTCCTCGACTCTCTTCCCCACCGACGATCTCAGCGCTTCCATTTCATTAACTCGCCTTGCACAGTTAATTCGGTAACGCGAGATTATGAATTTTGAGAAAATAATCTCGCAATCCATGCAGAGCGCGCGCCAAAGGAGTCTTACGCGCCCGTTGGCGTTAGAGAACGCCAACTACACGATTACGGCATTTATTTGTTAATTTCCATATCTCGCGTTTTAATCTGTTCTTGCGCAAGAGCGACATAAATGTCGCATTACGAGAATCGAGTCGACTTCAAAAATTCCAACACCATCGGATTAAACTCCTCTGCGTTGGATTGATGCGGCACATGCCCGGCATGGATTGACTTTCCAACAGCGCGCGGCATGGCTTCGACCAACTTCGGGAAAGATTCTGGCGCGAGCGTTTTATCGCGGTCGCCCCACACAACCAAGGTTGGGACATTGATATGGGACAACGTTTCAGCGCTATCGGAAATTTCATTGGGGATGTGATACACGCCCGGCGCGGTGCGTGTGTAATCCAACGCAGTCTGCGCGCGGATATGTTCCGGCAGGGAATGTAACGCACCCGTGCTGTGACCCATCGCCACGCTGGTCACATCCACGATGAGGCGGAAGAGCCATGCGGGCGTCCGCTTGAGGATGATTTTCCGCAAGCCGATACTGCTGTACGAGCGGCGCAGGAGGAGAGGAAGTTGAAGGCGCGAATAAAACGGACTAACGAGGACCAAGCCGCCCGTCCGCGTTGGGAAGCGGCGCGCGTACTCCAGCGCGATGAATCCGCCGAGTGAATGTCCGACGAGGATCGCGGGTTCGGTCAGTCGAAGCGACGTCATCCATTTTGAAAAATGTTCAAAGAGCCACTCAACATGATACGAACGCGAATCGGGTTTGGGGCTGTCGCCATGACCGAGCAGGTCGAGCGCGTATGAAGCGTATCCGTTCTGCGCGAGTTCGGGAGTCAACTCGTCCCAATCGTGAAGCGACGCGGCGACACCGTGAATCAAAATGACCGGCGAGCCGCTCCCCTGTTGGACATAATTTGCAGTTGTAGGGATTTCGATTTCAGGCGTGCTTTTCATATCTCCGAGCCAATTCACGCCGCAACACTTTGCCGATATAGGATTTTGGGAATTCATCCATAAAGATCACAAAACGCGGAACGAGATGCGCGGGCAGTCTGCGTTTGCAATATGCCATCACCGCCGCCGGCGTGGGGCGTTCTTGCCCGGCGATGACGAACGCAAACGGATTGCCCGCCACTGCGGTAACTGCCACCTCTTTAATTTGCGGGATTTCATAAATCACTTCTTCCACGTCGCGCGGGAAGGCGGGTTGTTTCTTGTGTTGATGCGGGTACCACATATCTGCTTTGCGCGCGATGATGCGGGTGTATCCGTCTTCGTCTACTTGCGCGATGTCGCCGGTGAGTAACCAGCCATCCTCGGCTAAAACTTCTTTCGTCGCTTTCGTATCTTTCCAATATCCCATCATCACTTGCGGACCGCGCACGGCGAGTTCGCCGATGTGACCTTGCTTCACTTCTTTATTTTTTTGCGAGAGGTCCAATACTTTTGCCTCTGTGGATGGAAGCGGAACGCCGATCGTGCCGACCCTTCGTTTTTCTCCCAACGGATTCGCGTGCGTCACCGGCGATGTTTCGGTCAAGCCGTATCCCTCCACCAGGCGACTCTTCGTCAATTTCTCGAACGCCTCCTGCACTTCAACGTGCAACGGCTCCGAACCGCTGATGCAATAATTGATGGATTGGATGCCAAACTTGCGCACGCCGCGGAAACTATTGATGGCGCGGTACATGTTTGGCACGCCGGGGAAGATGGTCGGCTTGTAGCGTTTGATGGCTTTCAACACATCCAATACTTGGAATTGCGCTTTGAGGATCATCGCCGCGCCGACGCTGATCGGCACATTCATCGCCGTGGTCAAGCCGTAACTGTGAAAGATCGGAACGACGCACAAGAATCGTTCTTTGCCTTCGCGCGCTTCGGGAAGCCAGTGACGTGTCTGCAAGGCGTTCGCCACGAGATTGCGATGCGACAACATCACGCCCTTCGATTGCGCGGTCGTCCCGCCGGTGTACTGGATCACAGCCAGATCATCCGGCGAGACTTCAACTGTCGGTGATTTGTTGCTGTTTCCGCCGAGCCAATCTTTCCATCTCAGCGAGTTGCGCAAACCGTAACCGCGATTGCGCCACGAGGAGATCAAATACTTCGGCAGGGACAAATAATCGGCGGGGTCGGTCAACACCACATGCGGCACGCCGCTCCCCTCTTGAATCTGTTTGGCAAGCCCCGCCCACATCGAAAGTGTGACAAGAACGCTGGCATCCGAATCTTTTACCTGCCGCACAATTTCATCAGGCTCGATCACCGGCGGCAACAACACTGCCGTCGCGCCAGCTTTCATCGCGCCGTAAAATCCGATCACCATTTGCGGCACGTTCGGCAATAACAACACCACGCGCGCGCCTTTGCCAACTCCGAGCGAAAGCAACGCGTTAGCGAAACGATTCGCCTCGTGATTCAATCGCCGATACGATAAACGACTCCCCTCAAAATAAATCGCGGGGCGATTCGGAAAACGCCGCACCGCCGAGCGCAATAAATGATGCAACGGGATATTCGGCACGCTGACGGTGTATGGCACGCCCCGCTCGTAATTTTCCAGCCATGGGCGCGTCTTCAACAGCAACTCGCGCCCACTGTTTTTTAACGGACGGCTATTGGATACCCGCCACGAACGCTGACCTTCGCCGGCGAGGAATCGCTCCATCGCGCGGTTCACCGCCTCGCGCCGCTCTAACATGACCATGTGACCTGATACGCCGATGTCGGCATCTTCCGCCCCCGGAATAGACACGGGCACCCTCTCGAAAAATGGACGCTCGAACACCCGGTCGCGGTGACCGCGAATCACCAGCGTGGGAACCTCAAGCGCGGCGAAGCGATCCCAGCCCATCCACTTCGACATGTTGTCCCCGTAGAATCGTTTGAGCGCGTACGGCGCAGCATGGAGCCAAGATCGAGTTAGAGGCGCAAGCCAACGCAAAACAGAAACTGGCAGACTCAACACAGAGCGATACAAAGTCCGCAACTTGTATTGACCCGCTGTGGCGATCAGAATCAACCGCTCGACCCGGCTCGGATTTTTCAACGCATATTCAGTGACTATCGCTCCGCCGAAGGAATGTCCCACTAAAACAAACTTCCCTTTTACATTGAGAAGTGTCAGCGCGGTTTCCACATCTTCGATGATCTGCGGCATGTCGTATCCGCTGGTTGGTTTATCGGAGAGTCCGTGCCCGCGCAAGTCGAGCGCGATAACGCGGTTATCTACTGCGAATTTTTGCAGTTGGTTGCGCCACTGACTCGCCTGTCCCCCAAACCCGTGGATGAAAACAAACGTCCGCTGGGGATGATCGGGCGAAATGTCAATCGCCGATAGCCTCACCAGCGGATTCGTCGAAACGCGGACTTCGTGACGATAGAGGTCGAGGTCAATGTCCATACAGAGAGTTTACATGAGGAGGGAGGGTATGTCAATTTGGCAAAAGGCCTCGCACTTTAAGTAGCACAACTTATCATCATGCCCGTTCGGAGATGTCACGCAGAGTTCGAAATGCTAGAAACCCTCTTTCGAGGTCTGAACAGGTTTCGAAAAAAAACAGTAACCCACAGGAAAAGCAATGCAAGTATTAGGTTAATCACAATAACGGAGAAAATTACGCCGGTGGTAATGAGTAAAAACATTATTCGATTATCCCGCAACAGAAAAATCTGCTCTTGGATGGTAGACAGGAGTTTCGCGTCCATATCCCTAAAATGCATATCGCCCGTGATGATGATTAATATAATCGGGATTGCATAAATAACGATTCCGGTCATCATTTGCACACCACCAAGAATTGCGCAAGTCAAGAGATAGCCGAGGCGATCTCCAAAACGATATGAAGCCCATTCGGTTTTGGGCGTACGCTTGATATTCCAGCCGATAAGAACGGCAACACCTAAAACAAACAGGTGTGCTAGTATTTGGAACAAAGGAAACACGTCAATCATCTCGCCTCGAAAGGGCACAAAGACCCCAAAGTCATTAATTTCGCCAAGGATATTTGAAGGCTTACTCAACGCGTCGTTTACGATCCAGTAAAACATGCTAGCCAAAGTTAGCAATGTCCACAACCCAGATAATATCGAACGTTTTCGTTCCAGTATCCAATCACGCAATGTCCATCCCCAAGTAAGGGCGAAAAGGATCTCCACCAAATCAACCGCCCGCCCTAAAGCTATAGACATCAGCGAAGGCGTCAAGGTTGTAAATATTCCTGAAATCGCTGAGACGACAAGGAAGTGAATCCAAAAAAATATATCAAGCCATGAAGGGGGCTTTGACAGACCCCAATTCACATCTTTTGCCCATTGCACAATAGCGCCATCTAATAATGTGGCGACACTAACGGTTATCAATGTGACTAGGAGTCCATTCAGAATGAGGAAATAGGCAGAGAGACGAAACAACCATGGGTCATACGCGGGAACTGAACTACCCCACACGTCATCGCGATCAACCAAAACAGATGCCAAACCACCGAGCGCGCCACAAAAAGCCCCGCCACTCAAGCTAGCAAAACAAAATTGAGACGGTAAAGATACGCTCTGAACAAATTGGCTAAGCAAGGAAATATCGCCGATCGAATTAAAGTATTCTACTGAATCGTAACCTTCTGGAAACAACAAGGTGTCGATAACGGAACGAAAAAGGGTAGTGAATATGGTTTCAAATTCGGCAACGTGAGCGCCGGTTCCAACTCGGGCGAGAAATGTAATCTGGCTATCTGTAGCATTAAAGGTCACTCCGCTGAAATAAAAATACAATGCGCCAGCAATCAGTCCACTCCCTGCACCTGAGAGGAAGGCGGCGTTCCATGTGCGACTCCAATTCCAGCGCGCCGCGATCCACCCGCAAACAAAAACTAACAAGTAGGGTACGCCAACTCCGAAAAGATTGATCCACGATGGAGATTCGCTCGTCGGAACAGTTCTGATCCCTCTATCGAGATTTTCGAGGATCGAGGAGAACAGAATGGAAACTAGGGATACGACCATTCCGCCAACGATTCCCGAAATTACTACTCGGATACGCATATACACTCCTTATGAACTCGTAGCGCACAAAACTATCTTCTTGTACTTACCGATGCGAAAACGATTCTGTTTGAGGGTGAAGAACAAACGCTGATTTACACAAACTCTTGCCAATCACCCACCATGCAAGGTTAATCCAAACGCGGACTTCGTGACGATAGAGGTCGAGGTCTATATCCATGCAGGGAGTTTACATGAGGCAAAAGTGAATGTCAATCGAAAATTCAGGGTAAGTCCACGGCGGCGACGGGAAGCGGGTAAAATCCATCCTAAACCATGAGAAATGGATCAACCACCACGTACTTTGTCGGCGGCCACTACGAATTGGCGAATAGAGTCGTTACGAAATACCATTATGCTTGCTCGCAACGTATCGCGCTCAGAATCAGGAGTCCCCTTGAGGGGGCTTCGTATGAATAGCCCGACGGTTGATCGTCGGGCGGTGTTGAAGCGGAGAAAATGCCGGGGAAAACTGAATCAACCCTCCCCTGCGAAAGACGCGGTGGTCGAGTGTCCGCGAATCCCCGCTTTACAAATCCCATCCGCCCTGCTATACTTCCCGCCATTGAAGTTGACTGGTAGCACTGCCAAGGGTGGCAGTTTGTGTAAAAGACAATCGCATGTGATCCACAATCCCTCGCGAGCAAGTCAGCGAGGGTCATTTTTTTATGACCTTTACCGCCAATGGCGGATAAAAAATTTAACAAACAAGGATAAACATATTGTATGAGTAAGCAAGGAAAATTGAAGATCATTCCCCTGGGGGGTCTCGGGGAAGTAGGCAAGAACATGACCGCCTACGAATTCCAGAATAAGATTCTGGTCGTAGACGCGGGCATCATGTTCCCCTCCAACGACATGATCGGGATAGACTACATCGTCCCCGATTACGAATATTTGCGCGGCAGGGCGGGCAACGTGATCGGTATCGTCATCACGCATGGACACGAAGACCACATCGGCGCGATCCATCATCTGCTCAATGACATCAACGCGCCGCTTTACGCGACGCCGCTCACCCTCGGCTTGATCGAGGGCAAACTCGCGCGCAACAACGCCTCTGCCAAAGCGGACTTGAATGAAGTGGAAGCGGGCGGCTCGATCGAGATCGGACCCTTCAAAGTGGAGTTCTTCCACGTCTGCCATTCGATTCCCGACGCGGTGGCGCTGGGCATCACCACGCCCGCCGGGCTTGTAGTGCACATGAGCGATTTCAAATTCGATCAAACTCCTGTGGACGGCTGGCCCACCGACTACGCCAAACTGGCAGAATTTTCGCAACGCGGCGTGGATGTACTGCTTTCGGATTCGACCAACGCCGAACGCCCCGGTTGGACTCCCTCTGAAAAAGTGATCGGGCCCGCGTTCGACAAAGTGTTCGCCGAAGCGCAGGGACGAGTCATCGTCGCCACGTTCGCATCGCTCATCTCGCGCGTGCAACAAGTGGCAGACGCCGCCGCCAAACACGGACGCAAGATGACCTTCGCCGGTCCGAGCATGGTGGACAACGTGAAGATCGCCCGCAAATTAGGCTATTTGGAAATCCCCGATGAGATCATCGTGCCGATCGATCAGGCATTGAAAATGCAGGATCATAAAGTGGCGATCATGTGCACCGGCTCGCAGGGCGAACCGTCGTCCATTGTGGGACGGCTCGCCGCCGGAACGAACCGTCAATTCGACCTGAAACAAGGCGACACGGTTGTGCTGTCGTCGCATCCCATCCCCGGCAACGAAGAGACCATCAGCCGCACGATCAACCGCCTGATGCATCGAGGCGCGGAAGTTATCTACGACGCGATTGCGCCGGTTCACGTGTCGGGTCACGCCTCGCAGGAGGAACAAAAACTCCTCATCAGCCTCGTTCGACCGAAGCACTTCATCCCCATTCACGGCGAACTGCGTCACCTCAGACGACACGGAAAACTCGCGGTCGAAGTCGGCGTGGAAGAAGAAAATGTGATGGTCGTCGAGAATGGTCAGATCGTTGTGTTGGCGGGTGGAAAACTCACGCTCGGCGAACGCATCCCCGGCGGCTACGTGTTCGTAGACGGCGACTCGGTCGGCGAAATTGATTTCGGCGTGATGCGCGAACGCGAAAAACTCGCGCGCGCCGGCATCTTCCTCATTGACATCAGCGTGGACAAACTCAACGGGCGGCTTTTGCACGACCCCGAGATCATCACGCGCGGTTTCGTCTCGCCTGAAGACGCCGAAGAACTTTTGCCCGAAGTCCGCAAACACATCATGGACGTGGTCAACAACGGCGGCTGGGAAAGCGAAAAAGACATCGCCAACGCGGTGCGCTCGTATCTGTATGAAGAGACCAAGCGCAGACCGATGGTGTTGGTTACCCTGAGTAGAGCGAATTAAAACAAAGTGACAGTCACTTCAAAAGTGACTGTCACTTTTTACTTTCCTCGCAATCGCCCGATCAACTTTCCCCATCGGATACTTCCCCAAATCTTTCAACCGAATCCATTTCAAATTTTCGCCCATCGCTTTTGACGATACATCACATCGAAACGCGTAGACGGTGACTTTGAAATGCGAATACGTATGCTCCACAACTGCAAGGGGATATAGACCTCGCTTCATTCTGACCTTCAACCTGTATGCCGCCCTCAGAGCGGACTCGACCTCCCCAGCCGCGTCGCCTTCGACTCGCGCGCTGGGGAATTCCCACATCCCGGCGAGCAATCCTTTCGATGGGCGTTGCGCTAGCAACACGTAGAGCGAATTAGCAATTCGCTCCACAATCACCGCCGCCGCGTGGACGTAATGCGGCACAATTTTCTTCGCCACCTTCACCGGTCGCAAATGCTGAACACCTCGCGCCTTCGCTTTGCAATCCCTCGCCAGCGGACAAACTTCACAGCGCGGGTTCTTCGGCACACAAACTGTCGCGCCTAAATCCATCAAAGCTTGGTTGAAATCCGCCGCTCTGCCTTTGGGTAAATTCTCGTATGCGATTTTCCAGAGTAATTTCTCCCCCTCCGTTGAATTGACGGGCCTCTTCACATCGAACAGCCGCGCATAGACTCGTTTCAAGTTGCCATCGAGCGCAGGCTCGTCTATGCCGAAGATAATCGAAGCCAACGCGCCTGCCGTATAGCGTCCAATGCCCGGTAATTTCCACAGTTCATCCACATCGCGCGGAAGTTTCCCGCCATATTCATCAACCACGATCTTCGCGGCTTTGTGGAAGTTTCGCGCGCGGCTGTAATAGCCGAGTCCCTCCCACGCGTTCAACACCTCCCGCTCGGAGGCCTTTGCCAACGCGCGTACATTCGGAAACAACTTCATCCATTTTTTGAAATAGGGAATCACCGTCTCCACCCGCGTTTGCTGGAGCATGATCTCGGAGACCCACACGGCGTAGGGATTACGATGTCCGCGCCATGGGAGAGTCCGTTTGTTTTTGTGGTACCAGTTTAAGAGGTGAGTGGAGAAATGGGGCATTTGGAAACAAATGGTGGTTGAGTAGCCCGAAGCACTAGCGAAGGGCGTATCGAAACCACAGAGTCAGGCATATTATGGATTACACGATTCGTTTAATGCTTCCGCTTGATACGCCTCATCCAATTTAGGGAAGAAAAGCCAACGCGCTTCGATGTAATTTGCGCGTTGGCATCCGACCACGATCACATCCGCGCCGTGAGTCAATTTGACGGGCTGGTCTGCGGGGAAGATGACACTATGAGCGCCGGTGTTCAAGACAATAAACCCAAGCCGCGAAAAATCACGGACGGAGTAGATCGCCCATGGGGTTGTGGAAAAAATCCCGTCATTGCGGCGGAAGAAGCGCGGATAAAGCAACTCACCTTCGAGAATTATAGAATTTGGCTGAGATAAAAATTCTTCCACAGACGAGTCTTGGAGAATTACCCGCGTTTTCAATTCATCGGCTGTTGACGTGTAACGCGGCTGGGCGATCCCTTCCGCAAGCCAGGGAAGTGAACCAGCCAAAACAAATGCGACGATAAGAATAGCATGTTTTGATTTACTTGGTATATCACGCCGCTCACTTTGACTCAGTGCAACTGCGTCAAGAACTTTTAGATTTGAAACATTCGCCCCAAAAAGAGACGCAAACCAAACCAAAATTTCAATCGCGCCGATGCCGAAGTAGAAGTAGACGATCCAGTCAATGGGCAGGTTATATCGCCACGAGGAAAAGCGCGAGATGCCGTTCGCTAATGCGTAGCCAACGCTGAACGCCAGCGGAGTCAACCCGGCCCATTTGAAGCGACTCCACGATGCGCCAATGCCGATGGCGATGACCGCGAGATAGAAAATGACCAGCGCGAAGTTATACCATTCGAGAGTCCCGTTCCACTCGATCCAATATAAATTGACCGGGGCGCGGAGTCCGTTGAAGGGTTCGATGAGGGGCAAAGAGAGCAATCCGCCGATCTCGGTGTTGAGGAAGTGATTCGTCACGAAGCCAGCCACGAAGCCGGGGTTTTCAAGCGTGAACGTGAGCAGGCGATTCCCGAGGCTTTCCTTTTCAAAATCGAACTGGCTGATATCCAAATTCCCTTCAAAGGAATATTGCGAAAAAATGACCGCCATCTGCGAAGGATCGTCGAAAGCGAATTGACCGACGATTCGATAATTGTGAATCAGCCACGGCGTAATGGTCGCGGTCATCACCAAGCCAAAGGTGACGCAAGCGAGGAACCAATTTTTCATCTTTCTTTGATAAGCAAAGAATGCAAGGATGAAGACAAATGGCAAGGAGATCAGCGATTGCGTGCGGAGCAACAGCAATAGCCCGAACGATCCGCCTGCGATGATCGCCGACTTCATGTCGCGGCGTTCAAGCCAACGGATGACGACGAGCATCACGAATGCGATCCCCATCGAGGTGGCGAAATCGGTGATGAACATCTTCGTACTGGCGGTGCGCGTGTTGGAGGAGATCCACAGCGTGGTGAGCTCGCGGAAGATGGCGAAGAGGGCGACCGTCACACCGGCGGCGCGGGAGTGGAGTTTCGCTCCGAGAAAATACAACGCAACGGGGAACAACGCGAACACCAACGTCTGCGCGGCGATGACTTTGACGTAGTCCTGCCCGAACAGAAAATGGAGCGCGGCGAGGAAGGTCACATACAAGGGACGCGGTGCGATGTTGCCGAGATAGTCCGTGCCGATGAGCAGGGATTGAGAGAGGTAGTCGTAAAATCCCGCGTCGGAATATGGGAAGGGAGTTGTATATGGAGGCGTGATGGGCGCGTAGAAACTGTTTTTCAGCGAATCAACTGGAACGGAGAGCCAGAGGGTGGAGGCGGTGAGGTAGATAGCGAGGGGTAGAAGAAAATTGAGAATTGGAGAATTGGAGAATTTTGTAATTGGTAATTGGTAATTGGTAATTGTGTAATTGCGTAATTGGTAAATGAGGATGGTGGCGCCGAGGAGGATGGAGAGGAGGAATTGCCAGCCAAGAATCGGGACGCCGGGTTCGCCCCAGTAGGCGGTGTCTTTGGTGATGCCGAGTTTGGAGAGGGAGACAAATAGGAGCAAGAGGAGCAAAAGAGCAAAAACGGCAAATGAAGCAACAAAGATTGGTTTGTTTTGTTTGAGCGCGTCGAGGTGGAATCCGTTTTTGAGGTGGAGGAGGTAGAGGGCGAATTGAATCGAGAGCGCGAGCAGATACCACAATAGCGGACTGAGTCGCGTGTAGAGCGGGAGAAAAGCTTCGGGGTTGAGATAACGCAAAAGAAACAGGATCAGGCTGAACGTCAGAGAGAGAAGCGTGACGAGGAGGATGAGAGAGGTCCGCGCGAGGCGATCAAGTTGAGGCGGGCGAAAGGCGAACCATGCCGACATCAGCATCAAAGAAAAAATGATGGCGCTGAGGGCGAGTCGCGCGGGTGAAAGACTCGCGCCTTCGGATGGAATCAAAAGGAGCGCGACCAGTGCGACCGCGCCCTCGATTGAGCATAAAAAATAGAACCAACGCGATTTCATTTAATTGTTCGGCGAATAGAATTGAAATCCACTGCGCGCTTGCACAACTTTGTATGAAAAATTTTTGACGTAGCCGAAGAGTTTATCCTGCAAGATCGCCCAGTCGGGCGAATCGATGACGCGCCGCGCTTCGACCATGTCTGCGGCGAGCAAGCCGACTTGAATTTGCGGGTACGAGCCGTAGATGGTCGCCCACGCTTCGGCGGGTTGCAAGCCGAGGCGCTGCACGCCGGGAATAAATTCGCCGATGATGAATTCGAAATATTCCTGATCGCGGTCGCCGGCGATGTCCCATGTCATCAAAACTTTAACTGCCATTGTTTCCTTTTATGTCACTCTGAGGAGCCGCATTTAGGCGACGAAGAGTCTTGCTCGTGGCGAGGAGATTCTTCGCTCCCTACGGTCGCTCCATTAGACTTGAAGTAGTATTGGAGTTGCCAAACAAGGGCTGAACAAGTCTAGAGCCGCTCACGAGGCAAACGCCGAGTCAAACTCAAATTCTGAAGCAGACCCAGCCCTTGTTGTGAACTATGCTTGATCAGTATTCAAGCCTGAAAGGCTAGTAATGGAGAATGCACGTTCACAAGTTGGCAAACCCAATACCCAAGTCCAAAAGAGGTTCAGAATGACAACATTTGTATCCTTTGTAGGTGTCGATATTGCATCCGCTTCTTTCATGGCCAGTGTTGGAACACAGCCTTGGAAAGTCACGGTCAAACCAACGAAATTCGAGAATGACGAAAATGGTTTCGTCTCCTTTCTCGGCTGGTTGCAGGAACACAACCTGAAGACCGAAAGCACCGTGGTGTGTATGGAAGCGACAGGCGTCTATAGTGAAGGCTTGGCATACTTCCTATATGCCAGTGGTTATTCGGTGGCGGTCGAACCGCCGTTGAACATCCAGCGCAAGTTTCCTGTGAACGCTTCCAAAACCGATGAACTGGACTGCCAGTATATCGCCGAGTATGCCTGCCGCTATGCGGACAAACTCTCCTTGTGGAAACCGAGAGCCGAGATTTTGGAGCAAGTCAAGCTACTGTTGACCACGCGCCAGCACTTTTCGGTACAGTTGACGGGACATAAGAACGCCTTGCACGCGATCCACCGCAAGAAGGTCTCGTCTGAACTTGCCAAGCACTCTCACCAGAACATGATCGAGCAGATTACCAAGTCCATCAAAGAGATCGATAAGGAAATCCGTCGTTTGATTGAAAGCGATCCAACCTTCAAACAGACCCTGCTCTTGCTCATGACGGTGCCTGGCATCGGGCTGCAACTCGCCGCTCACTTACTGATCCTCATGCAGGAAACACTCGATCCAAGAAGTTTGGCGGCTTTCATCGGCATCTGCCCGATCAAGCATGAAAGTGGCTCTTCCGTCTACTCGGCTCCAACTTCACGACACTTTGGACCTCCAAAGTTACGCAAACTCCTTTATCTGGCGGCCTGCTCCGTGCGTACTCACAAAAGCAGTTTCAGCAATACTTTTACCGCAAAGTCGCGGATGGCAAGCACAAAAACTGGTCCTCAACAACATCCAAAACAAGATCCTCAAGATTGCTTGTGCTGTCGTCCGCTCGCAACAACCCTACCTTCCCAACTATGTTGCTGTCAATCCCCTGGTTTTTCAAAAAACCTTGACGGCTTCATAGTATTCAGAATGACATGGCTTTATTGACTCGCCTGATATTCCAACACGACGACGTGGGTTTCGCTGGGGAGAGCGGAGCGCGTCACCTTCAGGGACGGCTGGGTCTCCGGCTTCGACAGTCCCATCTCTTTGACAAACTTGCTGAGCGAGTCAAGCGAGAGTTTGACTGCCGGAGTGGAATAGTGCATCGGGATAACAAGATTCGGCTCGATGAGGCTGATGACCTCCGCCGCTTTCGCCGCGTTGAGTCCGCCTCCCCCGCCGACGGGGACGAGCGCGACGTTGATCGTGCCAAGCGATTCGATCTCGGATTGAGTCGGCGTTTGCTTGAGGTCGCCGAGATGCGCGACGGTGATGCCATCGTAATCGAAAACGTAGATGGTGTTGTTGGGCGAGCCTTTGCCCTTCTTCTTGCCAGCCCCGCCGCCGTCGGTTGACACGCCGGTGACGAAGACGCCGCCGATCTCGAATTCGCCCGCGCCATCAATGACATGCGACGCGCCTTTGACCGCGTCCACGTTGTTGTGACCGGGCGCGTCGTGGCTGACCGTGACGATATCCGATTTGAGTTTGAGCGCCGAATAGCCGATGGATTTGTTGTCGAATGGATCCGTCACCACCGTCGCATAGTTGCGCTCGGTGAGGCGGAAACAAGAATGTCCGTACCAGGTGATTTCCATGTATGAGAGGTCTCCGAGGGGGAATTATAATGCAAGCCGCAGGGCTGGGAGAATAATCGTTGGATTTCCAAATGGTATAATTCTTTTGGCAACAGGAGCAACAATGAAAAAAACATTTACCGCTTTTGTGGAGTACGACGATGATAGCAAATTATATGTAGGCATCATACCCAACGTGCCGGGCGCGCACACCCAAGCCGAGACTCTGGATGAATTACAGCGCAATTTACAGGAAGTATTGGAATTGTGCCTTGAAGAAAACCCGGAACTTGCCGATGCAACTTTTCATTTCGTTGGTACGCAGCAGGTAGAAGTTGCCGTATGAGCAAACTGCCAATGGCAAATTTCAAGACGATGGACAAAATCCTCCGTCGGCTTGGGTTTGCTGCTGTGCGCCAGAAGGGGAGTCACGTTTTCTATCGCCACACTGACGGCAGAACTACCACGCTCCCCAATCATGGACACAGGGATATTGCTCGGCCACTTATGCGCGAGATACTGCGGGAAGTCTCCGTTTCTCCTGATGAGTTTGTGGAATTACTTGAAGAACTTTAGGTTGAATATGAAATTCAACTACTACCCTGAAACCGATTCGCTTTACATCGATCTTTCCGCAAAGACCAGTTCCGATTCACAAGAAGTCGCCCCGGGCGTTGTGGTGGATTTTGACGCGCAAGGCAATATCGTCGGCATTGACATTGACCGCGCCAGCAAGATTGTTGACCTCTCACGGCTGGAGACAACTTCCCTGCCCCTTGCCGACTTGCACATCGCAGGCGCGAAAGTGTAGAAACAAAACGTCCGACGAAAATTCGTCGGACGTTTTTCAATTTTACACGTCTTCTGAAGTCGCCATTCCCGTGTTGCGCTCGGTGAGGCGGAAACAAGAATGTCCGTACCAGGTGATTTCGATGAAGAGAGAGGCTGGTTAAAGTCAGGTCGGGATGGGTATCATCTTCGCTTGCGATTTTTCTTGCGCGATTTCTTTTCCTGTTTGCGCTTGTTTTTTTGTTTATGTTCCGTCTGACGCGATTTAGACGCCATCTCGACACGCACATCGGCCGCCAAAGGAAAATTGCCAAAACGCAATGGCCGCTCAGGCGTGATCCGTTTTTCGAGCAAGCCTAGCTCAATCTGAACATCCTCCACGTCACCGTTGATAAATTCATCCACCGCGTTTGCTTCAAACGCCCCCTTGATTAATTCGATTTGCTCTACTGCCTTCGCGTCGATCAACCTGCTGACGAGGAAGCCATTAAACTCTTCGTCGTTGGTTTCGTATTTCTCAAGAACCACCGTAATGCCTTGAATACAGCGCACGCGTTCTTCGGGGTAGCGGTTCCCGATTTCGACTAGCGACATGCTTGCTTCCACGCGAGCATACATGGGGTTATTCTCATCCGCCAGAAATCTCTTCAATGGTTCGATAGCGACCGGACCCAACGTACCAAAGACGAGACGCGCATCGGAGGTTAACCAATCGTCATCGTCTTCGTCAATTTGGCGGAGGATTCCAAGCACGGCGGGAATCGCTTCTTCAACTTTGAGTTGAGCCAACGCGCGCCAGGCGTGAATTTGCCCGTACCAGTCTGGCAAATCTTCATCTTCAGGAAAGTCTTCAGGCAGGTCGAGATAGCGGAGATTGTTATCTTTGACAAGTCGAAGCAACTCTGGAATATCTTCGTGAGTGAAACCCAAAGTTGAATAATCAAGCCAGGGGCGTTCTGGCCTCCCAAGTTTTAGAAGTTCCGAGACCGGTTGGGTATAGGAGTTTGTCATGGCTTTTCCATCGGATATTGTTGCAATACATTAATTTTTTATTGACTCGCCTTACGCACTAGAGGTCATAATGCGAGACCGCGAAGCGTGTCGCTTTCCCAGTCGTTCTTGCACAAGAGCGACATGAATGTCGCATTGCAAAAACTAAACTGACTTTAACTGCGTAACATCTGTTATTGAGACTTCTAGATTTCACACCTCGAATACAGAGAATGATACAGGATGGGCAAGAATAAACTCATCAAGAAAATTTACAACCCTTCCATCTTCACCTTCTCCTCCACAAACATCCACCTCTTCGTCTTCGAGTAATCCCCGCCTTCGGGATAAAAGTACTTCTTGTACTCTGCCCAGTTATCCTTCATCCGAAAGTACGGATCAATCTCACCGTCCGCGAGTTCGTAGCGGGAGATTCTTGCGTGTGCCTGTTCGCGCAAGGGGTTGTCGTTTCCCCAGCCAACGTACATTGCCACCGACTCGGCGAAATCTTCCACGCGGTTGAATGCCCAGTTCGAGCCGCTGGGTTTGTCGCCGTAGAAGTAGCCGCGCGCGTTGCAGCCGGGTTTGCGTCCGCGTTTGCCGGGTTCCTCCGCTTTGACGAAGCCGTTTAGATCGGCAAGCCTGAAAAACTTTTTCGCCCACGAGAAAAATCGAGAGGTGTGCCCGCCGGTATATCGTTCGAGTTGACGGGATAACTCCCAGCCGCTGCGCTCATCCCAGATGTGAGCAAATTCGTGGACGACTGTCCATGAGGTGAATGAACCGGTGTTGGAAAACGTGACTTGTCCATGCAAGGCTTCCCCGCCGTGCGAGCCGATGCTTCCTTTTTTCACGGTGACGTTTCCTACATTGTTGAGGAGATTTTCGCTTCCGCCAAACGCATTCGCCAGCAAGGAAATCGAGGCGTGCAGTTTATCTAATTCAGCGAGCGACCATGTCCCTGCTTTCTGTGCGGAATTGCCGAGCGTAATTTCATCATCCCTATCGGTGATAACGGTTACTTGAAAGTCCGCACCTAGGCGGGCAAGTTTCTTAGCGGCAATCGCAAGTTCCGCTTTTTCCATGACCGAAGTATAACGGCATTTTCAATTGGCAAGCCAAATTTTCCAGACCACTTGATGATATAGCCCAACTTCCTCTACCAGTAGAAACATAAAGCGGTCTCGGATGCGCATCCGAGACCGCTTTCATTTTATTTTAGCCGTAAGTTATTACCCAGCGACTTTTCTCGCCATGTAAAACGCCATCCAGCGGTTGTTGATCTCCTCCTGCGCTTGCTGACGGGTATACCCATATTTGACTTGAAGCAGGGTGACGAATCGATTCTGCTTGTCGTCTGCCTTGTCAATTTTTTTCAGGTCATGCTCAGCTAGCAGACTCCACCATTCAGTGGAACGACTGCGGAACACTTTCCATTGCAGGTCGAATTTTGTTTTCGGATTGCGCATGCGGGTCTCCATAGAGAGTAAAAAATAAAGCGGACTCAGTTTGGAGTTTTCGAGATTTCGTTTCTTGATGACCATCCCTTCCCCATGGCACAGACAGGAACAAAATTGTCAAACTCTTTCAATGCTGATTGTACTACAAGATGAATGAGATTCAATAATTTCGGGGGTGAATTGCAGAATTGAAAACGCCCATCGCGGAGTCTCCCCAAGAGAGAAGCCCAGACATCCTCAAACAAAACTTTTCCTTGGAAACTCAACAACATCATCAGCCAGAAAAGAAGTCAACTCAACGCCCTCTCCCAAGGGAGAGAGGCAAGCTGACATGGCAAAAATCGTGTTTATCTGGGTGAGGTCAAACCAACACACTGATTCAATCACCACCATCTGGTAAAATCAAATTGTGTCTGAGATATTCGATATTGCCCAACTTCGTAAATCAATTCTCCAGCGAAAGATTATCTGGCGCAGACACGCCCTCGAGCGGATGCTGGAACGCGATTTGAGTCGCGCTATCGTTTTGGACATCGCATCGAACGGCGAAGTCATCGAGGATTATTCTGCCGACCGCCCAAAGCCGACCGTGTTGATGTTTGGCTGGGATAAGAAACGCCCCATTCATGTTGTCTTGTCCCTCGAACCTGACGGAGAAGTTGCCGTCATCACCGCCTACGAACCCAGTCTGGATATATTTGAATCGGACTATCGAACTCGGAGGAAACCATGAGCGCCAAAAATACCTGTCCCATTTGTGGTGGGTCAAAAGTAAAAGGCACAACCACGTTCACTGTTGATCTCGGCTTCGGGGTGGTTGTTGTCCGCAATGTGCCAGCCCTCGTTTGTGAACAATGCGGCACAGACTGGATCGCCGACGAAACCGCCGAGCGCCTTGAAATAACCGTCAATGACGCGCGCAAACGTCACAGACAAGTGGAAGTGACCGCCTATATGCCCGCGTAAGAAACCAAAACTCGGAGACGAATTCTCCGAGTTTTTTTGTTCTTCGAATCCATTTTTCATTTCCTTCGCTCTGCTTTGAGCAACGAACTATCTCCAGAATGGAATCGGATAAACCCTTGTAACAAATTTTCGTCAATCACTTTAAGCCAGCCGTCACCAGACAATAATTCACCCTCATCGTTTCCCTCAAATGTGAAAGAGAACCGTTTTTCGCCGCCGAACTCTTCCATTTCTCCGTGAATGCTCGCTTGGACAAGCCCAAAATGAAATTCGCCATAGCCTTTTCGATCCACCCTGATATAGGCTTGCGTTTCCATGTGCAGGTACATTGCATCCCACTCGTCCATTTCGATGATATTCCACGTGCCTAAAAATTTTTTCATGGTTTCTTCCGAATCGGCGGACTGAAGTCCTTCCTCAGTTCATAAAAGTCGAATGAATTCGACTCGGGGTGCCAATTCATCCTTCATCCTTCCGACTTCATCCTTTCCCCTCCCGCCACCCCATCAACTCACTCAACCCCAGGGACGGCGTCGCATCCCCCTGCCGACCTGAATTCCACGTGACGATCAACTCCCGCTTCGCGCGCGTGATGCCCACATACAACAGGCGCAGGCGTTCCTTCACGTAATCCAGCCGCGAGCGCATCGTCGCCGCGCCTTCTTCGTACCAGTCGTATTCGCCCCGCGACTCTAACGCGCTCAACTGCGCCAACGCCTCCGCCGTCAAGTCCAACCCGCTCCGCACGAACCAACGCTCTGAAATAAAACGGTCATTTGGCATCGCCGATGGGAAGTCATAATTATTGACCGACATCAAATAGACGCGGTCCCACTCCAGTCCCTTCGCCTTGTGCATCGTCGTCACCACCACCCGTCCGCGATGGCGTTCGGGGTCAAAGCCCGAATCGTCCGACGAGAACCCGATGAAGCGCCGTTCATTCTTCGCGATCACCGCCAGTTCCGCCGTCAACTCAGGCAGTCGCCAATCCGCGTGATCGTCCGCCGCGCTCCGCAACACCAGCGCGAGTTTATGCGCCAGCGCCAGATCCGACGCCTCGCTGAACACATCCTGCGCCAGCGTCAACACCAACTGATCGATCGGAAGCGTCACCGCGCTCAACCATCTCTGGATGACGACTCGGAACGCGTTTAACTCTTGGATGACTTGCTCCGCTTCATTCGCCCTTACGGCTGACAGCCAGTCGTCGGCATTTTGCGGCGCGACGAAGTTTTCCACATCAACCATCTTGCGCAGAAGAGTCGATGTCATTGCGAGGAGTGTTTGTTGCGACGAAGCAATCTCCTCGCCACCAGATGTCGTTGCGAGACGATGCTCTTCCGTCGAAGCAACCCCCTCGTTTTCAGCATTCTCCTCATCTTCAGGAGATTGCTTCGCAACTTGCGCTCGCAACGACATGCCTTCACGCCAGTCTCTCCTCCACACCTCATACGCCTTCGACAACTTCTTCGCAGAACTCGGATCAGCCAAATACGCCAACAAATAACTCAACGACCCCGCCGCCGCGCGTGTTTCGGATGTGCTTGAAATTAACTCTATCGGCTCGATTCCCTTTTGCCGCAACGCATTGACCACATCCACGCCGCGTTGGTTGCGCGGGACAAGGATCGCAATCGTCGGCTTATCGTCATCGGGGAAATCCCAGATCGAGTCAACATATCCCTTCACCGATTTGACCACCGCTTCGAGCTCTTCGTCGGGCGTGTATTTCTTGCTGATGAACTTGATCGCCTCAGGGTCGTCGGGCGGATTCTGTTGCGGGTCATCCTCAGGCACAGGGACAATATGCGGCACCGACAACGCCGTCCGCGCTTCAGGGATGGGATGCGACTCCATCACCCAGTCAATGAGATGATTCGCCAACGCCAAAATAGACGGCTGTGACCGTCCCGACTCGGGCATGTCTACACTTGGGTTGTTCTGAATGAACGCGCGCAAAAGTTCAGGCGAGGCAGTTGTAAACGTCTCAAAGATGGCTTGGTTCGGGTCGCCGACGCGGACCCAATTCCCTTCCAACTCTCCGCGCTGAGCGGAGCGACGAGTGTTCTCCGAGGAGCGCAGTCGAAGCGCGAGGTCGCCAACAATATGCCCTTCGTCTGCGCCTCCGCTATCGCTACGGCTCCGCTCAGGGAGGAAGCCGCCACTTAATAGTGAAAGTATCCTCTCCTGCGTCCGACTCGAATCCTGCGCTTCATCCTCCAAAATAAACGGATAGCGATATTGAAGACGCGCGAGATACTCTTCGTCGTTTTCGAGCAAGGTCAACGCGAGACGAATTAAATCGTCGAAATCCACTGCGCCGCGATAGACGAGGGCGCGTTGGTAGTCCGCGTAGATGCTCCAGCCGAGTTCGGCGAGAGGCAGAGGCGTGGGAGAAGAGTCGAGTTTGGTACGCAGGCTTTCGGGAGTGATGAGGCGATCTTTCGAGGAGCGGATAAATGCTAAGGCGAGGGAATCCAAAAGATCAGGTAGTTGCTGACGTTTGACCCAATCCGTTTTCGATTGATCAAGCGCGGGGTCGAGGTATTCATCCAGTGAGTGATTCGCCAGCCACGCATTGACCGACTCGCGGCGGATGAAACCCGCCTCACGCTCGTCAATGATGCTGAAACGATTTTCGAGCCCCACGCTCGCAGGCTTCTCGCGGACAATGTCATGCGCCAGCCCATGCAATGTGCGCACGCGATATTTGTATAATGATGCAAGTTTGTTATCAAAAAAACTTTCGAGACGATTCTTGAAATTGTCCACCGCTGAATTTACCAGTGTAACAATCAGCACTTCTTGTTCATCTTGAAGCGTGCCGCTTTGAATAATCTTCGCCGCCAACGCCGAGAGAATGTGCGTCTTCCCCGCGCCAGGGACAGCGGCAATGCCAAGCCTTCCGCCATCGTAGAGGAGGATTTGTTGTTGGGAGGGACGAGGGGTAAAGAGCATATTAGCCTACAATTAAACTTTCTTGATAACTATGTAACTGTAAGTCTGCCTCAATAAAAGAATAAGATGCCACTATTGTAGAAACAATTATGATCAGCTTCTCTCCATCTAGGAAAGATATGGAAACACTTGTTATAATCCCAAAAAGCCAGGGAGCAATTGCCAATGTTGCTAACAAAACCGCTGGAGCAAAAGTGATACGCTTATTAACAGCATGAAGATAACGCCCCGCGACGGCATTTGAACTAATCGTTGGTATTTGGCCTCTCATCTTTCGTAGGCCTTCTCCATAATTTTGATTTTTAAAGGCTACATCGGCATAGTAGTAAGTAAACATTGCAACAACCAAGAAAGTAATTAATCCCAATAGCAAATTGTTTTCATGGAAAAACGAGATTGCCTTATAAGCAATATTGTTCAACCAACTTATGCGTGAGCATGTAAGCAAAGGCATATAGAATACAGTAAGTGCAATAAGCAAATGACCACCAACAAGCCCATCTTGTCCTAGTGTCAACCTAAGAGGTAGAGATGGTGTCGGAAATTTCACTCCTCTTCTTAGCCCAACAAACTCTTGTTTTTTTTTCAAAATACACTACAGGTATATTACGGCGACCTAACAACAGATAAATAACTATTAATATACTTCCGAGAAGTAGAACAAAGTAAAAACTAATGGGTCCCACATGGAGTTGCGAATTCACCAGCTTGATGATCTCACTAGAAAATCCAGCAATAATGTTACTGGTTACCAGAATAGCATTTCCCTGCCCTTTGATACCGTAATGGCTAATTAATTCCGAAATCCACACCGCGAAGAATGAACCCGCTACAAGTATTGATATGGTTGTCACAGTTAGTATGATACTAGACTGTGTTCCTGAGTTTTCAAGTATGAAAAACTTTCCTTGGCAATTAGGAGAAATAAGGAAGAACAAAAAGAAAGATTCTAAAATTGCAATTGGAATGGCTAAAAATAGATTCCAGCGAGTAAATATACGGCTTGCTGTCCAAGGATTTTCTTTAACCTCTCGTTGAAAAGACGGAAGAAGCGGCATTAATAATGTCAACAAAGCACTGGATGCATTGTAAGGAAATAAACCCAATGCTAGGACAGAAAGCGTAAGTAATGACCCGCCAGATAACATACCAATAAACTCTACTAATAAATATAGGTTATTTCCAGAACCAAGATTCTCGTACGCCTCATTGGAGGTAATCGTTATTCCGGGTAAAGGAACGTTTAGTAAAAATCTAAATAATATTACAAGTGCTAATGTTGCAAAAAGTCGTTTTCTTAAATCAGCATGGGTAAACAATGCCCTGAGTAGGTTTCTTTGCGACCTTTTTTGATTCGTACTTGGTGGAAATCTACTACCCATATCATTCTCCTCGATTTTTCTCTGAACCGTCATTTATAGCACTTTATACTCATTCAGGGCATGATGGCGCACATCCCGTTGCCCGCACGGTGGGATTTCTCCCTCACCCCAACCCTCTCCCACAGGGAGAGGGGGTACGTGACACTTGAAACCTGAAACTTGGAACTCATTTCGCTTCTCCTGAATCCTCATCCACCATCAACACAGACGTATCCACCACCTCGAAATCATCGCCCGTCAACACATCTAACAAATGGAGCATGTCATTGTCCCAGCGTTCATCGGGCGCGCCGCTGACGTACCAGTTCGAGCCGTTATCTGCCAATACAATGCCATAAGTTTTCATCGCCTGCAACAAGATTTGCATCTCAGGCGGGAAACCTGAAATGTCATAATCCGCTTTCAAGCGGAAACGCGCGCCCATCGGCGGGATTCCGTTTTGCGGATCGGATGTCTGATGCCGCGCGGGCCAGATGTATCCTGCCGTATCTTCAACTGTAAAACGCAACGCGTGCTTAATTTCTCCCGCGACAATTTCATCATATCGAACCAAGCCAGGCAAGATCGGCAAGCCTGCCGCGTCGGCAGAAGTCCACGTGTCGGGGCGCAGGGCGTTAGAGTTCAGATCCCAGATCGCACCCGAGCCGCCGCTCCACAAGCCGCCGTCGAAACTCATGTCGTATGTTTCATATAACCTGCACGTCTCAGTATCCACAACCAAAATGTGATGATCGCTCCCCCATTCGGTATTTGGATTCTCCGGGATCGGATACGGTCCCGGGTCGGATTCTTTGGGATAATAAAACTCCGGTTCAAACTTCGGGACGGCTGAGGCTGTTACGATGTTATATGGGATTCCAATCGGACCGCCGTCCCACTCGCCCGAGCCGAAGTCCATGTGGAAGCCTTCGCCGCGACCGATGCTGTCGATCCACGAATCAGATTGCGGGTGGACGGGAAGCGAGTCAACACGCGCGTTCCAGTAATTGTTCGCGGGGAACATCGGACAGTTGGCGAGAGTCGGTCCGCCCGTCGAGGGAGGCGGCGTAGAAGTTGAATCAATCGGCGGGATGATCGAAGTCGGGCTTGGTTCAACGGGAGAAACAATCGTCGGGGTTCCAGTAATACTGCAAGCCAACAGAAGAATCGAAATGGTCATGAGCAAATATTTTTTATTCATCTAGGTATCCTAAAGGTGACAGTCGCTTTCGAAGTGACTGTCACCTACCTTTCACAAAACTTTCTGAAACGCGCGCAACAATTCGCCGCGTCCTTCAAATCCGCTTTCGCCCAATTCGGAGATTCCCAAATAGACTCGTTCGCGGCAACGGTGAAGTAATCCCGACACCAAGCGCGCCATCGCCTCTTTGCTGTATTGCACATCATCCGCATCCGTCCACTGGCGACCCTCTCCCCATTCGCGGCTCAACACGTACGGATGCGTGAGCGGCTGGGCGAGTCGCTCGTACCATCCGCTTGAACCCGCATCGAGCCAGAACTGAATCGTGACGGGGCGGTTCATCATCAAGAAGGTGTGCGCGGGCGCGACGAGAACCGCGTCCTTGTCTTCATTCTGCCAGCCTTCGAGATACGACGCGGCGATCACGCCATCGTGAAGCATTTGGATGTATTCTTTTCCGAGACCTAACAGGTTTTCAAAACCTGTTAGGTCTAAAGCCAAACGAAACTTCTTCACCGACTCAACCAAACTCGCCGCCACGCGGACCGAGTCAAAGTTGCGGTGATAACCGAATCCAACTTGCGACAGCACCTCGCCAAACATCTTGCGGAAGAAATGATCGAGCGGCAACACATTCGACGCGCGATATTCCTCGATCCAATTTCGAAGCGTCGAGTAGCGACTGCCAATTGAGTAAGTGATTCGCTCCTGAACATCGGATTTGATCTCTTCAAACGGCGAAAGCCGCAGGTCGCGTTGACGATAGACAATATCCGTCAGCAACTGCGCGCGGACGAGGTCAAGTCCGTCAATGGACTGCATCAGCGCATACGCCACGTCAAATTTTGGCGGGGGGATGTTCCAATGCGGATGCGCCAGCGCGGCAAGCGTGATCAACGCGTGGGAAGCGGGTTCCTCATTCAACGAGCGCGATGGACGATGCGAACGCCAGGGGATGTTTTTCGCTTCGAGCCTGTGCGTGATGGAGAAGCGCAAGGCGTCGGAGAGGTAGGGAGCGAGGACTACGATTTCAGAGGGAGAGATTAGATGACTAGAGACTAGAGACTGGATTTCGTTAACGACAGCGTCGAGCAGTTCAGGGTAAAAACGTGCTTGAATAATAGAGAGCGATTCAGATGACCTGTGACCTTCAACTTTTGACTCAAGATTCGGAACAATCGCCTCTACCAACCCATCGCTCAACTCCGCCACGCCCTCCGACATCACAAAACTTTCTTGCAATTGGATTTGTTCATCGCACACTTCGCGCAGTTGCAAGCCTGTGTACACGTCCGCGCCGAGGAAGAAGCGAAAGCCTGCGCCTTCATCGTAAATCAGTAAGGCGGACTCGAAGTCCGCGCTCCATTCGGCGATGATCTCATGCGCACGAGGACCATCCTCTTCCACGTTGTCGTAGATCAGGTGGCGATAATTTCTGACGAGGTAATCTTTCACAATGTCTTGCTTCCACATCGTGTTTGCGAAGACTTCGAGTTGGAGGGAAAAATCGAGCAAGTTATGGTCAAGGCAATATTGGCGGAAGCGATTCGCGCAATCTTGGGCGTCTTGATAAACGCGGCGTTGAGCAGGATCGCCGAAATACGACAAGTCGAGTTTTGATCCGATCTCGGTGTGACTAAAACCGATCACGGCGGCTTTGTTGAGGTTGTCAATAATTTGGGAATACAAGCGATTGCGGTCTATCGTCACCGATTCAAAATAACCCTCATCCAACAACGGGCGGACGAGATGCGCCATGTAATATTGCGCAGTTTCGAGTGTGAGGAAAACTGGCGGTTGAGTCGGGTTTGCAAATCCTGCCGCTTCGCCCGCGAGGGGCCAGAACAGATCGCACGTGCGTCGCGCCAAACCGCCGATCGTGGCGGGAGTCACATCGCCGCCCGCGCGTCGTTCGGGGCTGTAGAGCAGATCGAGATATGGTTCTTGCAAACTTCTCTGCGGGGTGAGCATGAGAATCGATTCGCCAGGCACGCCCTGCGCAAGCAAGTGACGCATCCGCTCGACGCCTGCGGTGGTTTTGCCCGTCCCTGCGGGACCGCTGACGAAGAGCTTTGAGTCGAGGGGCGAATCAATGATCCGCTGTTGAAGCAGGTTGAGGGTCGGCATGAAGCGAGGGTACGATAAGGGCGATAATCTGTCAATGAAAAGACCGCCGACTGGCTATCGAGTGTCGGCGGTCTGCAATCATCTGTGAACAGCCGGTACATCGGCGCGTCAGCCTCGACACAGCGCAACCGCGTCGAGAACTTGCTTTCGTTGTGTACCGGGGTTTCAATTCAAATGTTTTGCGAAGAATTTCTTCGCGCGCTCCCAGGCGTCTTTCGCGGCTTCGGGTTTATAGACGCTGGGGTCGCTATCGCGGAAGAAGGCGTGTCCCGAATTTGGGTATACGACCACCTCATGCTCCACGCCGACTTCATCGAGAAGTTTATCGAACTCTTCTATCGTGCCCACCGGGATCGATTCGTCGGCGTCGCCGAAGAGACCGAGCGCAGGCGCTTTGAGACTGCGGCGCAGGTCGTCGAAAATCATTTGCATTCCGCCGCCGTAAAACGTGCAGACCGCGTCCACCGGGCGCAAGACGCTGAGCGCAAGCGACATGTGTCCGCCGAAACAAAAGCCGACGCTTCCAACCTTCCCCGAGCAATCGGCGCGGGCTTTCAGCGCGTCAAACGCGGAGGCGAGTTCGCCGGGAGACTGCGGCACATGTTTATGCAAGAGCGCCTCGGCTGTATCGTTGTCGCCAAGTTCGGCGATTTCGCCATGATACAGATCGGGCGCGAAAGCGAGATAGCCTTCTTTTGCAAAACGATCGGCAATGGATTTCGTCTGCGCGTCTAACCCCCACCATTCTTGAATCACGACCAACGCCGGAAAGGGTCCCGCGCCCTCCGGTTTCGTTAGGTATCCCCGCGCTTTGCCAAGTTGAACGAATTCGCTCATGAGTTTCATCCTTATGAAGTGGATTCTGTTTCCGGCGCGTCAGTCGGAAAACTGCCGCCATCTGCGTTGAACGGAACACATCGTGTTCCCACCCGTTAAGTGTACCAAATTCAACTGCCGAATTAAAGTTGTGTTCAACTTCAAATTAAAGTATAGTTGCGAAAATTCAACCTCAAGGAGATCCCCATGCCAACCACCATCAGACCCACTGCAAGAGTCGGAGTTGTGCCAGCCAAGCCCGTGTCGTATGTGAAGTTTTCAGACAAACTCACCGACTCGCTCAACGACATCGGCAAGATGATCCAAGACCACAAGAACATGATCGACGCCATTCAGGAGATCGCGCTCGAACTGACCAACTCAATCGGCTCGCTTCACACGCTCACGGTGAAATACGCGGGCATCGCCAACAACATCCTCGACGGCTTGCTCCCCATCGCGAAGGGCTTGCCGATCATCCCGAAAAATATTTTGCAACTGCTCATCAATCTCGAAGCCATTACGCAAAAGATCATTGACAATCAAGCCTCCACATCGAAGACGATCACCGAGGTGCAATCGGGTTTGAAGACGGGCGACGTGAACAAGATCAAGGGACACGCGGTCGCATTGCAGAGCGTGACGCGGACTCTCACTTCGATCTTGCCGAAGGGATAAAACCCCGCTTCTTTCTGCATGTCATTCTGAATACTATGAAGCCGTCAAGGTTTTTTGAAAAACCAGGGGATTGACAGCAACATAGTTGGGAAGGTAGGGTTGTTGCGAGCGGACGACAGCACAAGCAATCTTGAGGATCTTGTTTTGGATGTTGTTGAGGACCAGTTTTTGTGCTTGCCATCCGCGACTTTGCGGTAAAAGTATTGCTGAAACTGCTTTTTGTGCGTACGCACGGAGCAGCCGCCAGATAAAGGAGTTTGCGTAACTTTGGGCCCAAAGTGTCGTGAAGTTGGAGCCGAGTAGACGGAAGAGCCACTTTCATGCTTGATCGGGCAGATGCCGATGAAAGCCGCCAAACTTCTTGGATCGAGTGTTTCCTGCATGAGGATCAGTAAGTGAGCGGCGAGTTGCAGCCCGATGCCAGCACCGTCATGAGCAAGAGCAGGGTCTGTTTGAAGGTTGGATCGCTTTCAATCAAACGACGGATTTCCTTATCGATCTCTTTGATGGACTTGGTAATCTGCTCGATCATGTTCTGGTGAGAGTGCTTGGCAAGTTCAGACGAGACCTTCTTGCGGTGGATCGCGTGCAAGGCGTTCTTATGTCCCGTCAACTGTACCGAAAAGTGCTGGCGCGTGGTCAACAGTAGCTTGACTTGCTCCAAAATCTCGGCTCTCGGTTTCCACAAGGAGAGTTTGTCCGCATAGCGGCAGGCATACTCGGCGATATACTGGCAGTCCAGTTCATCGGTTTTGGAAGCGTTCACAGGAAACTTGCGCTGGATGTTCAACGGCGGTTCGACCGCCACCGAATAACCACTGGCATATAGGAAGTATGCCAAGCCTTCACTATAGACGCCTGTCGCTTCCATACACACCACGGTGCTTTCGGTCTTCAGGTTGTGTTCCTGCAACCAGCCGAGAAAGGAGACGAAACCATTTTCGTCATTCTCGAATTTCGTTGGTTTGACCGTGACTTTCCAAGGCTGTGTTCCAACACTGGTATGAAAGAAGCGGATGCAATATCGACACCTACAAAGGATACAAATGTTGTCATTCTGAACCTCTTTTGGACTTGGGTATTGGGTTTGCCAACTTGTGAACGTGCATTCTCCATTACTAGCCTTTCAGGCTTGAATACCTGATCAAGCATAGTTCACAACAAGGGCTGGGTCTGCTTCAGAATTTGAGTTTGACTCGGCGTTTGCCTCGTGAGCGGCTCTAGACTTGTTCAGCCCTTGTTTGGCAACTCCAATACTACTTCAAGTCTAATGGAGCGACCGTAGGGAGCGAAGAATCCCCCGTCAGGTGCGAGACCCTTCGGTCGCTATCGCTCCCTCAGGGTGACATGCGCGCGCCCGTTGACACATCCCCGAGCCGCATGTATAATCTGCCCGCTTCTGCCTCAGCAGTTGGATTCGCTGGGGCGGTTGTGTGTAAACTAACCAGCTTCCCCGTTCGCAGGCGACGATTGAAAGACATCCGCAGGCGCGCGGCGAAGTGAATGACTGGAGAATAAAATGAGATTTGCAATCGTTGAAAGCGGCGGCAAGCAGTACCGTGCCGTCGAAGGGCGAACCATCGAAGTGGATCGCCTGCCCGTTGAAACGGGAAACAAATTCGACCTTGACCGCGTCTTGCTCATGGCAGACGGCGACGAGGTCGTGGTCGGCACCCCCACCCTGAGCGACATCAACGTCAAGGTCACGGTCATGGATCACATCCGTGGTCCGAAAATTGACCGCTTCAAGTACCGACCGAAGAAACGCATCCGCGTGCGCGGCGGGCATCGCCAGCAGTACACGTTGTTGATGGTGGACTTCATCGGCAAGCCGGGCGAGACTCGCAAGGTGGAAGAGCCGAAGGTCGAGAAGCAGGCTGAAGTGGAAGTCGAAGCGGTTGAGGCTGAGACAAAGCCGAAGGCGGAGAAGCAGGCTAAACCGTCGAAAGAAGCGGCGAAGCCATCCGCAAAAAAGGCTCCCGCAAAGAAGTCGTCAACGAAAAAGACAGAGTCAAAGAAGAAGTAAGAGGTAACCATGGCACATAAAACAGGCGGCGGGTCTACCCGCAACGGACGAGATTCAAATGCGCAGAGACTCGGCGTGAAGCGTTACGCGGGTCAGTTCGTGCTTTCTGGAAATATTTTGGTGCGCCAGCGCGGCACGAAGATCGCGCCGGGCTTGAACGTGGACGCGGGCAAGGACGACACGTTGTTCGCAACCGCGAACGGCGTTGTGATGTTCGATGTGGTGCGCGGCAAGAAACGCGTCAACGTCGTGCCGCAGGCGGAGGCGTAACATGAAGGCTGATATTCATCCAACTTATTACCCCGACGCGAAAGTGACCTGCGCTTCGTGCGGCCGCACATGGACGACGGGTTCGACGAAAAAAGAATTCCGCGTGGACATCTGCGCCGAGTGCCATCCATTCTTCACGGGCGAGGCTTCGCGCCTGCTCGACATCGAAGGTCAGGTGGATCGCTTCTATAAGAAGTTGTCTGTCCGCCAGAATTATGTCGAGCAACAGAAGGTCAAAGAAGAATTGAAGGGTTCACCCGAACGCCAGATCGAGGATTTGGGTCTCGCGGCTCGCGCGAATGAGGCGTTGAAGGCGGCGGGAATTACGAACGTCGGTCAGTTCCTTGAGAAGTTGAACGGCGGCAACGACGCGGTGTTGGCTATCGCTGGTTTCGGTCAGGCATCGCTCACGGCGGCGAAGAAGAAACTCCGCTCGCTGGGGTACGAACTTCCCGAAGCGGCGGCGTAACGTCGTTGTTCAGCAGATCATATGCTGAATATCACAAACAAATTGCTAGGGCAATCGCATTTGGATTTTTTGTCCGCTAATCCTCACGAATTCACGCTAACCTTTCTCGGAAAAATTCGCGCAGATTAGCGGATTCGAAGGCAAAACACCGTGTTTTGAGCCTCGAGATTTTCAAATGCGATTACCCTAAACAAATTGCTTGCAGAATGATTATTCTCAGGTAAACTTACAGGCAGATGCGAAATCGTCTGCCTGTTTTGTTATATAAATACTTACCGCGAAGGAGCGAAGACCGCGAAGAAGATTAGACTCCATCCAAGAAATGGGACGCTGACCGCGTAGCGCGCAGAAAAACGCAGATTTTTTCTTTTTTAGTCAGCGTTAGTCAGCATTTATCTGCGTCCAACAATGACCTTCGCGGTTCATAATAAAAATGAAGCATAGTCACGGTTCGATTGAAGTAGTCTGCGGTTCGATGTTCAGCGGCAAGACGGATGAGTTAATCCGCCGTCTCGTCCGCGCGACGATCGCCAAGCAAAAGGTGCAAGTATTCAAGCCCGCAATTGACATTCGTTATGCAGTGGAAAAGGTCACGTCACACGCTGGCTCAGACTTCGACGCGATTCCCATCGAAAAAGCGACGGAGATCATCAACAAGATCGATTCGGATACAACCGTCGTCGGCATTGACGAGGCGCAGTTCTTCGACCCTGAGGTTGTCCCCGTCTCGCGCGAGTTGGCGTCACGCGGAATCCGCGTCATCGCGGCGGGGTTGGATACCGACTTCCGTGGCGAACCGTTCGGTCCGATGCCGATCCTCATGTCCATTGCCGAGGAGGTGGATAAACTCCACGCGATCTGCATGGTCTGCGGCGGCGAAGCCTCGCGCACGCAGAGACTGGTCAACGGCAAGCCCGCAAAATTTGACGATCCCGTTGTCATCGTCGGCGCGTCAGAGATGTATGAGGCGCGGTGTCGTGAGCATCACGAAGTGCCGAGATAACGCGATAAAGCATCTTATGCGAAGTTGACGGTATAATCTGCCAAGATTTGGAGACGGATTATGAAGAATGGCAACAGACAGACCTCAGAAAACAAATGAATATGTGAGTACCGCGGAGCTGTTTGGAACTATTAGAATCTTAGCATAATTGGATCTTCTGCTATACCTAATTCCCCGCAAATCGGACAATAATCCTCTTCGATCGAGCCGTCATAATTTTCATAGAACAAATCTATTTCGCTTGTGTTTATCCCATATACACGATTAACCAATTTGCCAAAATTTTGACAGAGAGCATTCTCGCAAATTATTGGAACCACTAATTTTTGACTCTGTACCATACGCGCCTCTCCTTATCGTAAACTATTAAACCTGCTTTCCGCAATGTTACCTGAGCATTTCTAACTTGATGTTTCCAGAGTTTTCCGAAGTGTTTACCATCAATAACACGATCAACATCGTCATCACATAAATCAGTATGAATATCCTTCACTTGGAAATGCAACTCTGCAGTTGGCATGGGTTTTTGAGACAACAAGTAAAGTAGGGTTTCAGAAAAAATAGAGTTTATACTTTTGTGTTTTACTCTTACTCGTATCAGATTGTCTTCAATGATCCTTTGCTGGTTTTTTGATTCCAAACGTAGTTTTTTGGAAATTGTTTTCTGTTCAACCTGAATTATTTTTCTTATGCTCTCGACTTGTGCTTGAATTTCTTCCAATTGGTTGGGCGTAACAATAGCACCCAATTTTTTGTATTCATCTATGTCATTTTGGATTTTGTTGACAGCGTCGTGGCTGTCTATCTTAATGCCATATTCTAAATTTCTTATCCCGCCGCCATCTGTAAAATTGGCGGATGTTATAATAGCACTTGATTTATTCGAAATATAGACCTTTGCGTGGATCTTGGGCAAATAAACAACGGTGACATTGTAATGATTCTTGAAAAGATATAACAATGCCTGTATTTCAGTTGCACCTTGGACTAGCGTTCTTAATGAAATATCCGTCAAAATACTAATTTTCACATCTTTATCAGGTCTATTTTTTGCAATTGCTTCAGCCAGCATTTTGATGGGGTTAAATGTTATGTATGGCGAGCAAATTAAACAATCTGAAGTAATGCTTTGAGCGAACTCTTCAAAAGTAGATTTGAATGGAGAACGAATTAAATTTAGCACGTTGCTTCACCTCTCATTCAGGACTCGTTCTCCAATTTTAACACGCAAACATTAAAATAAAGAAGTCTACTGATTGGGAAGAAATGATTCATATCCTTTGATCCAAAGTGTGTTGTAAAATGCAAAACTACAAAGACATCCTCGCCGAAATTCTTGTGGACGAAAAATCCCTCCAAGCCCGTATCGCCGAACTCGGCGCGGAGATCAGCGCGGATTACCCCGACGGCAATTTGCTCCTCGTGTGCATCTTGCGCGGCGGCGTGCCATTTCTCGTTGACCTCAGCCGCAACATCACATCTCCGCACATGATGGACTTCATGGCGGTTTCATCGTACGGCGCGGGCAAACGCGAATCAAGCGGCGCGGTGCGCGTCGCGATGGATTTGCAAATGGACATCCGCGACAAAGACGTGGTGCTTGTCGAAGACATTGTTGACAGCGGCAACACCATCGCATCGGTGCTTGAACTTCTGCAAGTGCGCCAGCCGCGTAGTCTCAAAGTCTGCGCGCTGCTCGATAAGCCCGAACGACGCGAAACTCCAGTTCCGATTCATTATCGCGGCTTCGAGATCCCAAATAAATTTGTCTTCGGCTACGGTCTCGACCTCGACGAATACTATCGCAACCTTCCGTTCGTTGGCGTGGTGGATTTGAATAAATATAAACCTTCCGATTGACGATTTCAGATTTACGATTTACGACGCTTCGACTTGCTCAGCGCAAGCTTTTGATTTACGATTGGGGAAAGATATGCAAGACAATTCAAATTATGCAGGTCGTTGGGTTGCCCGCATTCGCGGCAAGATCATCGCTCAGGGTGGAACGCCTGAGCAGGCATTGCACGCCGCGCAAAATACCCGTCACAAAGAAAAACTCGAAATCATTTACATGCCGATCAAATTTCCGCCCCCGCCTTTGTTGGAAAAAGTCCGCGACGCGCTGCCCGATCAGGATATTTACCTTGTCGGCGGCGCGGTACGTGACATGATCCTCAACCGCCTCTCACGGGACTTTGATTTTGCCGTGCCTTCGGGCGGCATTTCCCTCGCCCGACGCGTTGCCCGCGCCCTCGACGCCAACTTCATGATCCTCGACGAAGAACGCGACACGGGACGCGTCATCGTTATTGGTGATGACAACTCACGCACCTATCTCGACTTCGCCACCTATCGCGGAGGAGATCCTTCGACAGGCTCAGGACAAGCTCTCGAAGACGATCTGCACGCCCGCGATTTCACGATCAACGCCATTGCGTACGATCTGAAAACCAACTCCCTCATTGACCCGCTCAACGGCGCGGACGACATCCGCGCGAAAATCATCCGCGCCTGCTCCTCCACCTCGTTGACCGACGACCCCATCCGCATTTTGCGCGGAGTCCGTCTCGCCGCGGCGTTCGATCTCAAAATTGACCTCGCCACACGCGGCGCGATGAAAGATGCCGCGTCTCTGTTGCCGAACGTCTCACCCGAACGTCAACGCGACGAGTTATTCAAAATCCTTGAGGGACCGAAACCCGACTCGTCCATGCGCGCGCTGGAGATGCTGGACGTGTTTCCACACATGATGCCCGAACTCTCCGCCATGAAGGGATGCGAACAATCCCCACCGCATGTGTACGATGTATGGGAACACACGCTGAAAGTTCTCGGTCACCTCGAAGCGATCCTTGCCGCGCTTGAATCAGGTTCAGGCGGGGAAGATCCGTTTTTGAACGCGCTCGTTTCCGCACTTGGAAAATATCGCGAACGGTTTGAATCTCACTTCACTGAATCCCTCAACACGGATCGTTCCGTCCGCGCCGCGTTGTTCTTCGCCGCGTTGTATCACGATGTCGAGAAGCCAGCCACCAAGACTGTGGAATACACGGGGCGCATCCGTTTTTTTGACCATGATGTGCAGGGCGCGAAGGTCGCGTCTATGCGCGGGCACAAGTTCAACCTCAGCAACGACGAGATTCAGCGCGTCAAAAAAATCATCTTCAACCACATGCGCTTCCATTTCTTTACGATGCAGTTGGAGGAAAAAAAGAAGGAGCCGACGCGCAAATCCATTTACCGCTTCTTCCGCGACGCAGGCGAAGCAGGCGTAGACTTGATCCTGCTCGGTCTTGCCGACCTGCGCGGCACACGCGACCATACACAGACGACAGAGAATTGGAATGCCGCACTGGAGATCGCGAAAATTTTCCTTGAGAACTATTGGGAGAAACGCGAAGAGACCGTCGCCCCTCCGCGCTTGCTGGACGGCAACGAGTTGATGAAGGAACTCAATTTAGACGCGGGCAGAATCATCGGTCAATTGCTCGAGGCGATCCGTGAAGGTCAGGCAATCGGCGAAATCTCCACGCGGGATGAGGCGTTGTCGCTAGCGCGGAAATTGATAGAGGACGGCAATCTATGAACCGATTCCCAAGAGAAAACCACTGGGACACGGAGACACTGAGAAGATCAATTTAATAAACTCTGTGACTCAGTGTCTCTGTGGTTCAAAAGGGCTTGTCCAAAAACATGAACATCGTATTCTTCGACCTCGAAACACAAAAATTATTTGAAGAAGTTGGCGGGCGAAACCCATCGCAACTACTTCTCGCCTGCGGCGTGACGTGGTCCTCGGCGCGGAATGATTTTGCCGTGTATTGGGAAAAGGACGCGGTGGCTCTGGTCGCCGAGTTGAAATCTGCCGACCGCGTGATCGGATTCAACATCCTCAGCTTCGATTACGAGGTGCTCAAGCCATACGCGCCAAACGAGAATCTACGCTCCATCCGCTCGACGGATATGTTGCAGGATATTTATCGCACGCTCGGTTTTCGTCTCAGCTTGGATTCGCTGGCGAAGGCGACCCTCGGCGCGACGAAAATTGCCGATGGCGTGCAATCTGTGCAATGGTTTCGTGATGGCGAACTGGACAAGGTCGCTGAATACTGCAAAGCGGACGTGGACATCACCCGCCACGTGTATGAGTTTGGGCGCGATAACGGGTTTGTGCATTATTATTCAAAAATGGGAAGCAAGTTGAAGGTGGCGGTGAATTGGAAATGATTTTGCAGGACGAAGTCGATCATTGGCTCATTTTTTTTAACCGCTAAGCCCGCCAAGAGCGCTAAGATTAAATTCTCTCTTCGCGCTCTTGGCGGTAAATTTTGAAGCTCATTCGCCCTCACTCAAAATCTTTCGGAGACAGAAAGGCAAGGAGAAAAAATGCAAAAAATAAACGTCAACGGAATTGAACTTGCGTACGAACGCCGCGGCAAAGGGACTCCGCTTGTGCTGTTGCATGGATTCCCACTCGACCATCACACGTGGGATTTTGTCGCGCCGATGCTCGAAGGGACGTTCGATCTCATCCTGCCCGACCTGCGCGGATTTGGAGAATCATCCACGGTGGATTCGCAATACACGCTGGACGACTTCGCGTCGGACATTGCTGGTTTGCTCGATCATCTTGGGATACAGAAAGCCGCGATCGCGGGACATTCAATGGGAGGGTACATCGCGCTGGCATTCACAAAACTGTACCCCGAACGAGTCAGCAGGCTGGGACTTGTCTCGACGCAGACGCTTGCCGATCCGCCCGACCGCAAAGAGGGACGGTACAAGTCCGCGGCGGAGGTGGCAGAGAAAGGCATCGGCGGCGTGGTGGAAGCGATGAAGCCTAAATTTTCGCCGAGCGAGGAACACCAAAACGCAGTCACCGCGATCATGCAGAGACAACAACCCTCCGCGTTCATCGGCGCGCTCAGAGCCATGGCAGAACGGATGGACACATCGTCAATGCTGGCGGATCTCAACATCCCTGTTGTGGTTATTCATGGCGACGCGGATTCGTTGGTGGCTGTGGATCGCGCGCGTGAGATGAAATCCGCAGTGCCGTCGGCGCATTTTGTGGAGTTGAAAGGCGTCGGTCACTTGCCGATGATGGAAGCGGTGAAAGAAACGGCTGAGGCGTTGAAGCGCTTGGCATAATCGGCGTTCTGAAAGGATTGCCCTTGACGCAGTGCAACTGCGTCAAGAACTTTTGGAGTTGGCTAAGGCGTTGAAGTATTTGGCGTGAAGAAATTTGTACCGCAACGTTTAGGTTGCGAGCATCCTGGTAATGCGCGAGCGCAAAGTGAACTTTGCGGTACTCAGCGTATAAAAAATCATCCCCGGCGGAGAAGGCTGGGGATGACTGAATCAGGCGTCCACTGGGGAAAGAAGCGGCTCAGGGTGTCCCCATTTGCGGCACCAAGCCGTGACCGGGTGCGCCGTTTGTACCATTCCGTTTGATCAATCGGTTGATGTGCGCCACCAGCACGCGGCTGGGAGTCGGTTTGGTGAGGTAATCGTCTGCGCCGGCGTCCAGCACGCTGGCGATCATCGAAGGGTCGTTCAGGGCAGAGAGGATGATGATTGGCACCTGGCTAAACGCGCGCACCGATTTACAGACCTCCCACCCGTCCATCTCCGGCATCATCAGGTCGAGCACCACCAAGTCGGGTCGGTCGTCACGGATAAAATTCAATCCGTCGTTGCTATTATTCGTAGCCGCCACTTCAAAGCCCTGCGATTTTAGCAAAAGCGACAACAGGTCCGTGACGGCAGTATCATCGTCGATCACAAGAATTTTTATCGGCATAGTGTATCCAATCAGCCCCCATTATATCGAAGAATGACAGAGTTGGCACTTTGCAATGGGCTATCAGTTAGACGTGTCAAACGGCGGCGGTACGCATTACTTTTGTTCTAATTCGTTCGTGGTAAACTGTGTCCGATTTAGAAAAATTTTGGAGGACTGAATGACAACCTGGGTATATCTATTCGATGAAGTGGCGAAAGCCGAAAAATACGCGGGCTCGTGGGAGGATGTGCGCGCCCTGCTTGGCGGAAAAGGCGCTGGATTATTCGACATGACTCGCGCCGGGGTGCCGGTGCCGCCGGGATTCACGGTCACAACCGAAGCCTGTAACTGGTTTCGCCAGCGTGGGGCGTTTCCGCCGGGGATGTGGAAGCAAGCGCTCGATGCAATGAAAGTGACCGAGAAACGCGCGGGCAAGAAATTCGGCGACCCGAAAAATCCGCTGTTGGTTTCGTGCCGCTCGGGAGCGAAGTTCTCGATGCCGGGCATGATGAACACCATCCTCAACATTGGCTTGAACGATGAGGTGGTGGAAGGCTTGGCAACGCTGACGAACAATCCGCGCTTTGCGTGGGACTCGTACCGCCGCCTGATCGAGATGTTCGGCGCGACCGTGTTTAACCTCGACGACGAACATTTCGAACATCCGATGGCGGAGCATAAAGCCAAAAAAGGATACAAGTCTGACACTGAAATGACCGCCGAAGATTGGAAGGAATTGGTCGCGGTGTTCAAAGGGGTGTTCAAACAACAAGTCGGTTTCGATTTTCCGCAAGATGTGTACAAGCAAATGGAGTTCGCCATCAAAGCCGTGTTCGAATCGTGGATGGGCAAACGCGCCATTGACTATCGCCGCGCGACGAACATCCCCGACGATCTCGGCACGGCGGTCAACATCGTGACGATGGTCTTCGGCAACATGGGCGACGACTCAGCCACGGGCGTGGCGTTCACGCGCAACCCGTCCACCGGCGACAAGAAGATGATGGGCGAATATCTCATCAACGCGCAAGGTGAGGACGTGGTGGCGGGCATCCGTAACGCGGACCCGATCGAACACTTGAAAGACCAGATGCCGAAAGCCTACAAAGAATTCATGGGCATCACCGCGCGGCTTGAAAAGCACTACAAAGACATGCAGGATGTCGAATTCACCATCGAGCGCGGAAAGTTGTGGATGCTTCAAACGCGCAACGGAAAACGCACGGCGAAATCGGCGGTCAAGGTCGCGGTGGATATGGCGAAGGAAGGCTTGATCACCAAAGAGCAGGCTGTCCAGCGCGTCACACCGGAGAATGTGGATTCACTCCTCCACCCGCAGTTTGATCACGATGCGATGGAGAATGCCGAGAAGTCCGGTAAGTTCTTTGCGAAGGGCGTAAACGCCTCCCCCGGCGCGGCAGTCGGACAAATCTATTTTGACGCGGACACCGCCGAACGAATGGCGAAGGACGAGAAGCAGGATACGATCATGGTGCGTCCGTTCACCAAGCCGGACGATGTGCATGGCATGATCGCGTCGAAGGGCGTGCTGACCAGCGAGGGCGGAGCCACTTCACACGCGGCGGTCGTGGCACGTCAGTTCGGAATCCCGTGCGTGGTGGGCGCGTCGGCGATCAAGATCAATCTTGAAAAACGACAGATGACCGTCGGCGATGTGACCGTCAAAGAAGGCGATTGGGTTTCGGTGGACGGCACGACCGGTAAAGTGTTCATCGGAAAAATCCCGACCACGTCGCCGTCACTTGAAGAGCAAACTGAATTGCTCACCCTCCTGAAGTGGGCGGATGAAATTTCCGCCACGAAAGGTGTGCGCGAAGCGAAAGCCCCCGGCTACCCCACGCGCGGATTACAAGTGTGGGCGAACGCCGATTATCCGAAAGACGCGCAGCGCGCCCGCTCGTATGGCGCGGTGGGGATTGGTCTCTGCCGCACGGAGCATATGTTCTTCGAGCCGGAGCGTTTACCCATCGTGCAGGATATGATCCTCTCCGGCACGAGCGAGGGACGCACAGCCGCGCTCAACAAACTCCTCCCCCACCAGCGCAAAGACTTCGACGGTCTGTTTGAAGCAATGGACGGTTACCCGGTCATCATCCGTTTAATTGATCCGCCGCTTCACGAGTTCATGCCCGACGAGGAAAAACTCCTCGAAGAAGTCGTCACGATGCGCGTGAAAAATGAAACCGCTGGGTTGAAAGAAAAAGAAGACTTGCTCGCCGCCATCAAGGGACTGCACGAATCGAACCCGATGATGGGCTTGCGCGGCGTGCGCCTCAGCATTTCGATGCCTGAGATCGTAGAGATGCAAGTCCGCGCCATCTTCGAAGCCTCGGCGGATTGCACAAAGCGCGGCATCAAGGTGAAGCCTGAGGTGATGATTCCGCTCACGGGAACGGTGAAAGAACTCGAATGGATCCAACCGCGGCTCGAGCGCATCGCCAAAGCCGTGATGGATGAAAAGAAAGTGAAGTTCGATTACAAGTTCGGGACGATGATCGAGATCCCCCGCGCGGCAGTGACGGCGGCAGAAGTTGCCACACACGCCGAGTTCTTCTCGTTCGGCACGAACGACCTCACGCAAATGACGTACGGTTATTCGCGCGACGACGCCGAGCGCAACTTCCTCATCACGTATCAGGAACAGGGCATCCTCGAAGTCAATCCGTTCCAGTCGCTGGATCGCGGCGGCGTGGGCAAACTCATGGATTGGGCAATCGCCGAAGGGCGGACAACGCGCCCGAATCTCGAAGTGGGTATCTGCGGCGAACATGGCGGCGACCCAAGTTCCATCGAGTGGTGTCACATCATCGGCAACAATTATGTTTCGTGTTCGCCGTTCCGCGTGCCGATCGCTCGTCTCGCGGCGGCACACGCGGCGCTGAAGTATCGTCCGCAGAAGAAAGTTGCCACCGTGAAGAAGACGGCGAAGAAGAAATCCACAGCCAAAAAGGCTCGAAGAAAATAAGGCACAGGAAAAGACTCAGCCACAGATTGCACGGATTCTCGCGGATTATGAATTAAATCCGCCGATCAAAAAAGCCAACCCGCAAACCGGGTTGGCTTTTTTGTATAAATCGGTGAAATCCGTGGCTACGCTCGAAAAATGAATTTCGAGGCGAGTCTCAATTGTTGCTCTTATTGAACTCTTCGAAGTTCGGGAAGATGTGCCAGAGATGCTCGGTGTCGAAATTATCGCTGTTGATATTCTTCCCGTCGCATTTGCCGGTGATCTTGATGTTCTCGCCTTTGCGGTCATACTTCAAGTTGCATTTCCAGCGCCCCGTGGTGGTTACATTCAAAACAAAGCGGTCGTTTTCGAAGTTATAGAAGCCGGTGCCGGTCATCACGAAGTTGTAGGCGAACGCGCATTTATCGAGCGAAAAATTGACGCGCGTGCCGGCGTTATTCAATTCATACCCAAGCGCGCCGCCGTAATTACAACCGACAACGGTCGGAGTGAAACCGTCCCAGTAATAGAACTCGGGCAGGTAGTAAATTTCGGTCTCCATGGCAGATAACGCATTGCGCGGACTTCCAAACGAGACGGCAAAGCGCGGCGCGAGCGGAACGTGCGGATCAACCAGATATCCTTCGCAGGTTGTTTCGCGTTCGGCGGGCGTCACATCGTTGACGAGGAAATCGACCACGATCTCATCGGGGCAGGCGTTACCGCGCCCGAAGATGACGTGAGGTCCCTGTTCCTGTGTGATGAGGTAGGCGTCTGCCAGATGCTCATACACATTGACGCCGTTGCCATACGGGGTGGCAGGGTCGGCTGTGGAGCCAAGCACCAGAGTTGGGATGTCTTCAGCAAACAGATAGTCCGGGCGGGTCAAGTCGGTGGTGGCGTTGGGCCAATAGGCGCAGGGCAGGTCGGCATAGATCAACGAAGCCAAACGCGGGATGGAAAATTCAAATGAATCGACTGTGGCGAGGTAGGTGTTTGCCTTTTCCTCGGGCGTATTCCCGGGGTAGCCGTAATCCTGACATTCAACGCCGTAGAACACCGCTTCGGAATAGCTCGGGTCGGGGATTACGTCGAGGGTTTGCGGGTCAACCCCCAAATCCAGATAGAGGAGGCGGGCAAGCGGAAGAATATCCAATTTCGAGGTGAATGCCGCGAGAGCGCGGACAAACATCATGCGATCGCTCTCGCTATAAACCTGGCTCGCCGCAACATATTCGAGGTTGGCAAGTGTGAACGCGCGGTACGCGCCTTTGCCATTGGCAAGCGGAAAACGGAAATGGAGATTGCGTTTCTCTAGGATTTTGGCAAGCGCGTCGTATCCGCGGACGGCGTCGCCCAGCATATCTTTGCGGCAGGCGGGGTCGTCGTTGCAGGCTTCGAGCGAGGCGGTCAGCACATCGCTGAATGCCTGAGTCTGTTGCACGTAGTAATTAAATCCATCGAGGGTGAGGTCAACCGTGCCATCGAGGATGAGACCGGCGAGGTGGTCGCTGTGCGCGGCGGCATACGTCTGCGCGTATTGCGTTCCGTAACTTTCGCCATAGAGCCAGAACTTTTCATCGCCCAAGAGTTGGCGGAAAATTTCCAAATCTTCGACCGCTTGCTTCGTTCCAAGATAGGGCATGAGGCTGGGGTCGCTTACCTCGCCGACACAGCCGGCGCTGAACGCGCTGGAGGATTGCTTCAACGCCGCTTCCTGCTGGGGCGTTTTGCCGCGCGCATCGCGTTGATAAAACGCGCTGGCGGCATCAGGACACGTTTGGTCGCCGGAGAACAGCAAGCCACGCTGGTCGAAGAAAACGATGTCGAACGAATTCAGCACATCTTCGCCGAAACCGGACATGTAAGAATCCGCCGAGGAGATACCGGAGTAGCCGGGACCGCCAGTCGCGGTGACGAACATTCCCTTGCGCGCGCCCGCGGCAGGCAGGACGGCGAAGGTCACATTCAGCGTTCGGGCGTCCAACGGATTGAAATGATCGAGGGGAACTTCAATGGTCACGCAAGTGAACGCGCTTCCTTCAAAACACTCATAGCCGCCAAGCGCATCCAACAGGTCTTCCATGGGAGTCTGGAATGTTTGTTGATAGGGCGCGGCGGCAATGGACGAGAACAACAACACAACGATCAAAGCCAACTGTATGGGCAGATTAAAATGAGACTTCATGCGTCCTCCGCGCAATATAAATTGAATCTTTCGGGCTGATGAGGCATTATAGTAGAGAAAATCCGAGATAGGCAAGTGATGTTTGAACTCTAAAGGTTACAAAACCTTTCTCTACCGTACATGAGAAGATTATTACCGCAGAGCACGCTAAGGTCGCCAAGTTAAAAAGGTTTTCTTTGCGTTCTTTGCGGGTGTCGCATGGCGTCATGGCGACACTTAGCGGTGCACATGTACGGTAGAGAGCAAAACCTCAAAAGCGGTCAATGGCGAAATCTACCGACAGTTCCGCGGGCGATCATGGATTTTTTTGGGATGCTTTGAAAAGCCTCTCGCCGTGACACGTAACCGTTATCCATTATGAGTTCGACTTAAGCCGTTGTGCCGCGATCGTGAGCCATCCACGAATAGGAGCTCGCAATAAAAATAACACAGGCGCGCTTTTCGGCGCGCCTGTGTCGCAAACGATTTGGATTGACTACCGAACGTTGATCACTTGCCCAACGTAGATCAGGTTGGCGTTCGAGATGTTCGGGTTGAGCCAGAGCAGAGTCTCTACCGTGGAGCCGAACTTACCGGCGATGATCTTCAACGTGTCGCCTTTTTGCACGATGTAACTGGACGCGCCCAACGGGATGTTGATCGCCTGCCCGACGTAGATCAGGTTCGGGTTGGTGAGTTGCGGATTCACTTTCAGGATCTCCTCCACCGTTGTGCTCCAGCGCGAGGCAATGTTCCGCAGGGTGTCGCCTTTTTGCACATAGTACACCTGTCCGCTGGAGGGAGGCGGCGTGGCGGGCGGCGGAGTGGGCGTCACAGTCACGTACACTTTGATCCACTGACCTTCGTAGATCACGTTCGCGTTCTTGATCTCGGGGTTATCGCGAAGCAACGCCTCAACCGTTGTAACGAAGCGGGTCGCCAAACCTTTCAACGAATCGCCGCGCGCGACAACATAGATGAAGTAGCCGCCATCTGTGCCGAGGATCGCGCCGGGCAGTTGCAACACCTGACCGGGGTAGATCAAATTCCCAGAGCCGATGTGCGGATTGGCGCGTTGCAAGGCTGAGATGGACGTGCCGCAACGATCGGCGATCTTTCGCAAGGTGTCACCGCTGACAACAGTTACGCTGGAGCCGCAACCTTGCGCGAACGC